>CASFAN010000025.1 GCA_949292715.1 uncultured Eubacteriales bacterium | reverse complement strand
GCATACGGGAGCGGAACCGCCGTAGATGGACGAGCAACCCGTAGCGTTTGCGATAATCATGCGATCGCCGAACAGCTGAGTAACGAGCTTGACGTAAGGCGTTTCGCCGCAGCCTGCGCACGCGCCCGAGAATTCGAACAGGGGCTGGCTGAACTGGCTGTTCTTGGGATTGGTCGCGGGAACGCTCTTGACGGGAACGGTCTGCGCAAAATCCCAATTGGGTTTTTCGACCTTTGCGGTCTCTTCGAAATCAGCCATTTTAAGCGCTTTTCCGGGAGCGGGGCAGACGTTCGCGCAGGACGAGCAGCCGGTGCAGTCCATAGGCGATACCTGCACTCTGAACTGCATGCCCGCAAAGCCGTTGGCGTTCTTGGTCTTGAAATTCTTGGGCGCGTTTTTCAGCTCGTCCTCGGTAGCGAGCACGGGTCTGATCGCCGCGTGAGGGCAGACGTACGAGCACTGGTTGCACTGTATGCACTTTGTGATATCCCACACGGGAACGACGGGCGCGGTGCCGCGCTTTTCGTACTTGGTCGTGCCGGTGGGAACGGAACCGTCGTCGCTGACCTTGGAAACGGGCAGCTTGTTGCCTTCCTGAGCGTTGCAAACGCTGATGAATTCGGTGTAATACTTGTCCGCCTTTGCGTTTGCGGGGATCTCGGCTTTCGCACCCACTTTCGTGGTAGCCCACCATTCGGGGATTTCCACTTCGCGGAGTTCGCTTATTGCCATATCGATAGCGTCGCAGTTAGCCTTGACGACTTCGGGACCTTTCTTGCCGTAAGTCTTTTCGACCGCTTTCTTCATATATCCTTCCGCTTCGTCGTAAGGGATGATGTTTGCGATCTTGAAGAACGCTGCCTGAAGAACCATGTTCTGGCTCTTGGGGCTGCCGGCTTTCTGAGCGGTAGCGAGTGCGTCGATAGCGTACATTTTGATGTGTTTCTTTGCGAGCGCGCGCTTCATGGAAACGGGAAGTTCCTTTTCCATTTCCGCGTCCGTCCACTTGCAGTTAAGCAGGAACGTGCCGCCCTCTTTAAGCGAGGAAACCATATCGTACATCGTAACGTAAGCGGGCTTGTGGCAAGCAACGAAATCCGCTTCGTCGATGAGGTATTCGGAATGAATGGGCTGATCACCGAATCTGAGGTGGGAGAGGGTGAAGCCGCCCGACTTCTTGGAGTCGTATTCGAAATAACCCTGAGCATACTTGTCGGTGTGGTCGCCGATGATCTTGATGCTGTTCTTGTTCGCGCCTACGGTACCGTCGCCGCCGAATCCGTAGAACTTGCAGCGTACGGTTCCTTTGGGGGACGCGTTGATGAATTCGGGATATGCGATGCTCGTCTTCGTAACGTCGTCTTCGATACCGACGGTGAAGTGATTCTTGGGCGCGCCCTTTTTAAGCTCTTTGTAGATCGCGTTGATCATCGAAGGAGTGAACTCCTTGCTGCCGAGACCGTAACGTCCGCCGACGACTTTGACGTTTCTTACCTTGGCTTCGGTAAGAGCCGCGCATACGTCGAGGTAAAGCGGTTCGCCGAGCGAGCCGGGTTCTTTCGTACGGTCGAGTACGGCGATTTTCTTGCAGGAAGCGGGGATAGCGGAAACGAAATCCTTGACGGAGAACGGACGGAACAGACGGACTTTGATCATACCGACTTTCTCACCCTTAGCGGCAAGGTAATCGATGGTTTCCTGAACGGCTTCCGCGCCGCTGCCCATAAGCACGATCACGCGGTCTGCGTCGGGCGCTCCGTAGTACTGATAAAGTTCATACTTTCTACCCGTGAGCTTGGAAACCGCTTCCATTTTTTCTTTGACGATCTCGGGAACCGCATTGTAGTACTTGTTGACCGCTTCTCTGGTCTGGAAGTAAATGTCGGGGTTCTGAGCCGTACCTTTCTGAATGGGATGTTCGGGGTTAAGCGCACGGTTCTTGAAATCGCGGATTTCGTCCATATTGACGAGCGATTTCATTTCGTCGTAATCTATAACGTCGATCTTGCTTACTTCGTGGCTGGTTCTGAAACCGTCGAAGAAGTGCAGGAACGGCACTTTGCTTTTAAGCGTGGAGAGGTGTGCGACGAGCGCGAGATCCATTACTTCCTGCACGCTGTTGGAGCAGAGCATAGCGAATCCCGTCTGACGGCACGCCATAACGTCCGAGTGATCGCCGAAAATGTTAAGCGAGCTTGCGGCGAGTGCGCGGGCGGAGACGTGGAATACGCAGGGAAGCAGTTCGCCTGCGATCTTGTACATGTTGGGGATCATGAGGAGCAGACCCTGGGAGGCGGTATACGTCGAGGTAAGCGCGCCTGCGGAGAGCGATCCGTGAACGGCGCCTGCCGCGCCGCCTTCGGACTCCATTTCCGCTATGCGGAGAGGCTGTCCGAACATGTTGAGCTGACCTTTTGCGGACCACTCATCGGCAACTTCCGCCATAGGGGAAGAAGGCGTGATGGGGTAAATGGCCGCTACTTCGGAAAAGGCGTAGGCAACGTGAGATGCCGCGGTATTTCCGTCGATAGTCATTTTTTTCATCTGGAATATTTCCTCCGTTAATAATAGTTGTCTGACTTGTGCGGTCGCCTCGAGCCATACGTCATAAATTCGCGCCGCTTATGTCGCGCGGGCGCGGCGATAAAAACTCTCGGTGCCGATACAATCACTGCTAATAATTATATCACCGCTCCTGCCGACTGTCAATACTTAGTGACGAAAATCGCAAATATTGAAACGTTTTTCTTGCAATAATGCTTAAAATGCAATCTTTTTTGTCCGAGTCGGTCATTATCTGCCGTGAATACATCGGATAAAAAACGTTTTCGCCTCGTTAAGTCGTTTGTTTTTTGATTATCGACGACGTCAGAACCACGGCGAGGGCGGCGGTGCATGCGAAAAGCGCAGGCGGCAGAATAAGAAGCGGCGCGTTCATGTCGGATGACTCGATGAACGAAAGCCCCGCGATTATTCCGCAAAGCGCGGCGGCAATCGCAATTCCCGTTATCAGACGGGCTTTTTCGGTACCGAACCGATAAGAAACGGGAAGCGAAACGGCGATTGCCACAAGTACGGCGTCGGCTGAGAACGAAAGCGCCGTAAGATACGCCGCGACGTCGAAGCCGCCGTCGTTTACGGCGCATACTCCCGCGGAAGCGAGCGCGGGCAACAGAAAGGTACACGCGGCGAATATCGCTTTTTCTGCGGCGACCGAAACGGGACTTATACCGCATGCAAGCGCATACTCCGTCCATTCGTCTTTTTTGTCCGTGCTTATCGTGGCTGTCAGTACAGACAGGGGAATAAGCACGGCGAGTCCGAGTATGAACGAATTGTTGCCCGTAAAGAACGCTACGGCGACGAATATCGCGGTTACGGAAACGTACCAGAGCGCATATTTTTTCAGTGTATAAAGGTCTTTGAGAAAGAGTCCGCTCATTGTTTTTCACCTCGTATAAAGAAATTCATGATGTCGTCAAGTCCCGCATAAGCGCGGTTTTCTCCCGCTTTGTCCGCGGGCACAAGCGCGTCCGTGCCGTAAGTCCGCCGTATTATTCTGACGGCGTTTTTAATATCGGTTTCGTTCGCGCCGATCACGACCGAGTATCTGCAAAGCAGATCGTCTTTATCTTCCGAGAGAAGCACGCGTCCTTCGTGCATAAACACGATTCGGTCGCACAGCTTTTCGAGATCGCCGGTGATATGCGAAGAAATAAGCACGGTGTGCGTTTCGTCCTGCATGAAGTCGTAAAGCACGTCCAGTATGTCGTCGCGCGCCACGGGGTCGAGTCCGCTCGTCGGTTCGTCGAGCAGCAGTGTGTCCGCGCCGTGCGACAGTGCCGCCGCAAGCGCGCACTTTGCTCTCATGCCCGTGGAAAGTTCTCCGATACGCTTTTTTTCGGGCAATGCGAATTTGTCCGTAAACCGCGCGAACGTTTGACGATCCCATGCTTTTCCGTAAAATTTCCGAAGTACGGATGAAAATTCGCAAACCGTAAGGCTTTCGGGCAGGGAACGGTCGCCGAGTACAAACCCCGTTTTTTTCCTTTCGTCGTACGTAAGTTTTTTCGTCGGCTTACCGTTCGCAAGTATTTCTCCGTCGTATTCCGTAAGTCCGAGTATGGCTTTTATCAGCGTGCTTTTGCCCGCGCCGTTTTCTCCGATAAGTCCCGTAACCGTCCCGCGCTCCACGCAGAAACTTACTTCTTCAAGAGAAAATTTTTTATAATGCTTATTGACGTTTTTTATTTCCAGTGCGTTCATTGTTACTCCGTAAACAGCGTTTCAGCCGTCTGTAAAAATTCGTCTTTCGTCACGCCGCACCGACGAGCGATGTCCGCCGCTTCCGAAAGTCTGCTTTCCATTTCCCTGAGTTTTTCTTCTCTTATCAGCTCGTCCGATTTATCGGCAACGAAACTGCCTTTGCCGACGATCGTCCTTATGTATCCGTCGCGTTCGAGATCGCGGTACGCCCGCGCCGTCGTGATTATGCTTATCCGCAGGTCTTTCGCAAGTCCGCGTACGGTAGGGAGCGCGTCTCCCGCTTTCAGTTCGCCGTCCATTATTCCGCGCCTTATGTTTTCGTATATCTGCGCGTACAGCGGCGCTCCGGAAGCATTCGTCGTTATTTTCATTACTGGCCTCTTTGTATATATTGTATATATCGAGTATATACAATTATGCCTGCATTGTCAAGAAAAAAACGTCAATACCCGAAAAACACGACAAAGCGGGCAGGGCGGATTGGTTTTATATGATATTATTAAGGAAAAATTATTAAGGAAAAAGCGAAATATAATAAGCGTTTTTTCATTTTTGGTAAAGTATGTGAATTTTCTTGATTTTTGACAATAAACGGAGTATACTATGTAAGGCAACAAAGAAAAACACGAAAAATTTCTATGGAGGAAACACTTATAATGGCAACCAAAAACGTAAAAGTAGCTATTAACGGTTTCGGACGTATCGGAAGACTTGCTTTCCGTCAGATGTTCGGAGCAGACGGATTTGAGATCGTTGCAATCAACGACCTTACCTCTCCCAAAATGCTTGCACACCTTCTGAAGTACGATTCTTCTCAGGGCAACTATGCAGGTATCGGCGGCTGCAAACACACCGTTACGCACAAAGATCCCGTTCTTGCAGAGGACGGCAAGACCGTGGTTACCCCCGGTTCCATCACCGTAGACGGCAAAGAGATCACCATCTACGCTATCCCCAACGCTAAGGAAGCTCCCTGGGCTAAGCTCGGCATCGACGTTGTTCTCGAATGCTCCGGTTTCTACACCAGCAAGGCAAAGGCTCAGGCTCATATCGACGCAGGCGCAAAGCACGTTATTATTTCCGCGCCGGCAGGAAACGACCTCAAGACGATCGTTTACAACACCAACCACAAGACCCTTACCAAGGACGACGCTATCATCTCGGCTGCATCCTGCACGACCAACTGCCTTGCTCCTATGGCTGACGCGCTCAACAAGTTCGCGCCTATCCAGAGCGGTATCATGTGCACGATCCACGCTTACACCGGCGACCAGATGATCCTCGACGGACCTCAGAGAAAGGGTGACCTTCGCCGCAGCCGCGCAGGCGCGATCAACATCGTTCCCAACTCTACGGGTGCAGCTAAGGCTATCGGTCTCGTTATCCCCGAACTTAACGGCAAGCTCATCGGCGCTGCTCAGCGCGTTCCTACCCCCACGGGTTCGACCACGATCCTTACCGCAGTAGTCAAGGGCAAGGACATCACGAAAGAAGCTATCAACGCGGCTATGAAGGCAGCGGCTAACGAATCCTTCGGTTACAACGAAGACGAGATCGTTTCGTCCGATATCATCGGTATGAC
>CASFAN010000024.1 GCA_949292715.1 uncultured Eubacteriales bacterium | reverse complement strand
GTTGGAAAAAATCGTCGGAAAAGCGAATGCAATTTCGTCGGATTCGAATGATTTTTTCAAAAAAATCGAAGAACTTTCCGATGATTTGCAGCATTTAAGCGATCATGCAGTACACGAAATCGAGGATTTGTCGGCAGACTAAGCTTTGTTTTTGGTACGTTATTATGATATTTATATAATAAAACAGGGTGCCGCATCCGCCGTGCGACACCCTGTTTTTATAGTTTAATTAATTATCTTTCTATGCCGTCTTCGCTTTCGTCGCCGAGTTCGGGGGCGGGACCGCTTTCACTCTGCGCTTTAACCATATTGCGGCTTTGTTCTCTGCCTATGCGGCGGTACTCTTTGGGAGTAACGTTATATACTGCTTTGAACTGGCGGTTGAAGTAAGACACGTTGTTGTAGCCTACGCCGAGCGCGACGTCGATGATGCTCGAACTCGTGACGAGCAGGTGGTTGGCGGCTTGACTCAGTCTTACGCCGTTGATATAGTCGACGCACGTCATACCCGTAGCTTTTTTGAAAAGCTTCATAAAATAAGTTTCGCTGAATCCGCAAAGCGAGGAAAGTTTTGCGATCGAGATTTCCTCCGCATAGTTTTCGCGGATATAGTCGATTGCGGGCTGTACGGATTCGCTTTCGCGGTTTTCGTCTATTCTTTCCGCTCTGTGAACGAGGTCGAGGCGGTAAAGATGATAGAACAGCCAGAACAGATTCGCTTTTACCGCCATTTCCCAACCGGGGATAGCGTCGTTATACGCCTGCATGATAGTGGTCATGTTCTGGTCGAACACGTGGTAATCTTTGAATTTTGTGCGAATAACGCGGGTAACGAGATTCGTTCCGTTGATAATGGGCGCGAGATACTTGATGCTGCATGCGTCTGCGTTAGTGCTTTCAAGTATGCGAAGATTGAAAATGATAGAGTCCATTATCATGTCTTCGTCTTTGTATCTGCTTATGGAATGTATCTTGCGGGGATTAATGAAAATGATATCTCCTTTGTGGACGGAGAACCATTTGTCGTCGATGCAGATGGAACCGCTGCCTTCCTGCACCTTGATAATCTCCATTTCGTCGTGCCAATGCGCGGGCAGACAGGAGAGTTTGTCGCAGATAACGGTACGATATTTGGCAAAAGGACGCAGCGCCGTACCGTGTACCTTGTTTTCATGGAACTGATAAAATTCCTCTTTGTTTAATTCAGATAATTTTCTCTTCATAATAAAACCACCTTGCTCTGTTTTATCGTGCAATATTTCCGCAACAGTATTTCAGCCTTTGCACAACAAAACTTATTTTTGTCGAAAAAAGACATTATCCGATTCGCGAAATAACAATTTGCGATTTCTGTCGGAATGTTAACTTGCCCGACTTTAATCGCAAATTTATTATACACTTATGTCGAATGTGTTGTCAAGCAAATTTATACAAATAAAATTAAACGCGTAAATAGCGGAAAAATATTAACTTTTGCAAGATTTTATGTTGCTATTGTATTATTATATTGCCATTTTATTGAATTTTTATGCAGAATAGTACATATTTTTCAAAAAACATTTTTTGCATGCTTTATTGCTTGCGTAAAAGCAATCGTAAGGGCTTGTTCTTTGTTTTTCAATTAATTCCGACGCGTTATTTCGTCGGTTTCTTTGTCGGTTTGCTGTACGTTGTCGGGCGGAGCGTTTACCGAGCCCGGCTTCCCGAACGCAGTCGCGGTATTTCTTTCGGGGGAAATTCCCGCGCATTTTTCGGCGGCGCGGCAAAGCGGTGCGAATGCAATGGGAAACAGCGCAAGGTTGCAAACCGTCTGCACGATATAGAATATTAATCCGCGCGCATAATATACCGCGAACCTTTGCCAGAAATTAACGTAAAACCCGGTGAGCAGTCCGACGTCGACAAGACTTGTCAGCACGGAAAAGAAAGCCGTAAGCAAAACGGCTGCTAAGGTCGGAAAGATTATGCGCGGTCGCCCCTGTAACTTTTTAAGCGCCATAAAAGTCGCGCCTACCAGCGGCCAGTAAATGTAGTAGGAAACGATCCAGCTACCGAATCCGTAAAGCACTCCTTCGCACGTAACGAATGCGAGTATGCAGACGAGCGACAGAGGACCGAGGGTAAAACCGTAAACCGCGCAGAGCAAAGTTACGATCTCCACGTTCGGGATCGACGCAAGCGCTTCTTTGCCGCCGATGAGCAGCGCGGTTGCCATTCCCGCGATAACAATACGTTTGGCGGGGCGGTATATACGGTTTTCCGATTTTTTCATTTTTTTCCGTTTCCTTTGTCCTCGGCGGCTGCCGAAGCGGGGGTTATTTCGGTTTTACGATCCGTAAACGATCGTTCCGATGTATACGGTGCAGCCGTCCTCTACCGTCATATCGAGTATGCCCACTCCCGAGCTTGTAAGCGTTTCGCCTTTGTAATCTATGGTGGTCATATACTGAGTTACGTCCTTATCTTTTTCCACCGAAGTATAAAGATAAAGGTAAACGCCTGCGCTTGTGTCCTGAGTCAGTCCTCCTGCGCCCGTTATCATCGTGCCTTCGAGCGTGTACGGTATTTTTTCGGCGTCCATAAGTTCGGTTACTTTCACGTCCTTGTCTTTGCCCGACAGGTCGACGGTATATTCCGCAATCGGGTTAGATGCGATAACGAGAGTCATTTTCGATCCTTTCGAGAAAACTTCGTCGTTACAGGCGGCAAAAGCAAATATGGACATTACGGATAATGCCGCAGACGCGAGCATGATTGCAAAAATCTTGAATTTTTTCATTTTTTTCTCCTTGTGCGCGTGTATCTCCGCGACTTTCGTTTATTAAACGCGACGCGACGATATAAACGTTCCGGGCGGAAAACAAAAAACCTTCCCGAAAGGAAGGCACGCGGAAAATACGCGGCATTTAATGCCGCTGTTTCCGAACGCGCTTTCCTCATGCCCGAAAGCGTAGGTTCGTACGATCGGCAGCGGCAGGTTTTCCGACTTTGTCACGCTGTTGCGCAGACGTTTACGGTAATGGCTGTTGCGACGGATTTGCACCGAGATTCCCTCTGCTGACGGCATAAGATTTTATTTGTCTTTGCCGATCCGCTACCGTTGGCTCCGAATGTCGTCGAAGCGTTTACACGGTGATTATATACTTTTTTCGGGTATATTGCAAGAAAAATTATGCGAACGCGGGCGAAAAAAACGAAGAATGCGGGTAAAATCGGAGCCGAAACGAAAAAATAACCCGTTGACAATCGCCCGAATTTGATATATAATCCGAATAGACGCTTGTCGGAACGATTGCGTTCCGTGAGTCGGGAGGGCGAAAATGAGAAACGTTGCGATAGTAGAGGACGAGCGCGAGGCGTCGGATCTGCTCAGACAATATCTGGAACGTTATGCCGAGGAAAGCGGCGGACGCGAACGTTTTAACGTGACCGTTTACGACAACGCCGTCAATTTTCTTACGTATTATAAAGGTAATTTCGATATCGTTTTTATGGATATCGAAATGCCCGATCTGAACGGAATGGAAGCGGCGGCAAAACTGCGCGAGCTCGATAAAAGCGTAATACTTATTTTTGTTACGAATATGGCTCAGTATGCCGTAAAGGGGTATGAAGTGAGCGCGCTCGATTTCGTCGTTAAACCGGTTTCGTACACTAATTTCGCGCTCAAGCTTACGCGCGCGATAGATCAGCTGTCGCTTAACGGGGAGAAAAAAATATACGTAAGCGGCGACGACGGGCTTTGCGTGATACGTACGACTACCCTTAAATACGTTGAAATAATGAATCATGCGATAATATTCCACACTACGGAAAAGGATATAAAATCATACGGGAACTTGCGGAAAGTGGAAGAAATGCTTCGCGGCGCGCCATTCGTGCGCTGTAACAGTTGTTATCTCGTCAATCTCAAATACGTTACTTCCGTTAAAAACTTCGTTGCGGTTGTGGGAGGGGACGAGTTGCAGATCAGCCATTCGAAGAGAAAAGAGTTTCTTGCGGCAATAGCGGACTATCTCGGAGGAACTTACTGATGTACGATCTTACTCCCATGTTCTGGTATAAAGGTATGTTCGCCGCGGAACTTATCTGCGCGGAAATCGTCACCATGCTCAGACTGAAACGCCGCTCTTATTTTCCGCTGCGCGCCGTGTTTGCCGTCGTTTTGTGTATAGGTCTTGCTTATGCCGTGCCCGTGGTGGAGTACAGCGTGATAAGCAGTACTCTGACTTTTCTCGTGATTTTTTGTTTTACTATATTCGCGGCGGCGTTCTGTTTTAAAGAAAGCATGGTTTCGGTGGTTTTCTGCGCGATAGCCGGTTATACCGTTCAGCATATAGCATATACCGTTTTCGATCTTTCGATAGTACTTATGGGAGTAAGCGGCGCGAGCACGGATGTGGGTTCTCACAGCGGACTTTTTAATTTTATGCCTTTGGTTACGGGAAGCGGGCAGAATTTTGCGAACGGGAATCCGTTTATTTTCGCGCTTTATGCCTTTATTTTCGGAATGACGTACTGGCTGTCGTTTCATTTCGTCGATCCTAAGCTCAGAGGCAAGGACAGCATAAGTTTAAAAAGCAAAGCGATGTTTGTGCTTGTGGTGATAATACTGTGTTTCGATACGATTTTCAGTTCGGTAATAACTTACTATTCCAATTCGGATCGTAACGACGTTTATCTTACAATGCTGTATTTGTATAATATTTTCTGCTGTCTGCTTTCGATGTATCTGCAGTTTTCCGTCGCCTTGCGTACAAAGCTCGAAAACGATCTGAATGCCGTAAACCGACTTTGGAAACAGCAGAAACAACAGTACGAGCTTTCCAAAGAAAACATAAACCTTATAAACATGAAATGTCACGACCTTAAGCATCAGATACGCACGATCGTCGGCAATCGCGGGAAAGTAAACGGGGAAGCGGTGCGCGAGATAGAAGAACTTATTTCTATTTACGATTCCGAGGTCAAAACGGACAATGAGGCGTTGGACGTGATACTAACGGAAAAGAGTTTGTATTGCAACAGCAGGCATATAAAGTTTTCATGCATAGCGGACGGCAGTAAACTGAATTTTATCAGCGAAACGGATATATATTCGCTATTCGGCAATCTCATAGACAATGCCGTTGAAGCGGTGGCGGAGCTTGAAGAAGATAAAAAAATTATAGGGCTGAACGTCAGAGAAAAAGACGGATTCGTTTCCGTCAACATACATAATTTTTATGCGAAACAGCCCGAGTTCGACGGAAAGCTTCCGAGAACCACGAAAACGGACAGGGAAATGCACGGATACGGAATGAAAAGCGTGCAGATGCTTTGCGAAAAGTATGGCGGAGAGATGACGATATCCGCAAAACATAACGTGTTTAACGTCAATATCGTATTCCCGAGATAATATTTACGTTGTAAAATCATACGGTTACGTTGCGTTTGTTGAAAATGAAGGATTAATTTTTTACAATATATCCGACAAACGCGGCGCACGCTTGAAAGGCGGCGATTTGCGCCGCCTTTTGTGATTTTATGCCCCGATGAGGGAAAAGGAGAAAAGACGATGACAAAGAAAAGAATTTTTACTCTTGTTCTTGCCGCAGTGCTTGCGTTTACGCTGGTATTTTCTTTTACGGCGTGCGGCGACAAAACCGAACCCGAAAAGAAACCCGGCGGCGACGAAGGCAATCCGTCTGTCGACGATCCATATGTGGTAGAGCTCAGGATAGTTACGCCTCCGACCAAGACCGAGTATATGCCGGGAGAGGAGTTCGACAGCAAGGGAATGAAACTCGCGGCGGAATGGAGCCACGGAGTTACCGAGGATCTCGACCCTTCGGAATGCACAATGTCGCCTTCGGGCGCGCTTGCCGCGGATACCGAAGAGATAACTTTTACTTATGAGGGAAAATCCTGCGTACAGAAAATAGTGGTAAACTCCGCCGAGCTCGTTTCGATCGAGCTTGACCGCAGCGCGCTTGCCGAACAGCAACTCGTCGGCACGGTAGATCTTTATTCGGTGAAGGTGTATGCCGTCTACGACAACGACAGCAAAATTCAGGTGTCCGATTTCACGTTTGCCGAGAACGGAACGACGATTGCGAATCCTGCCGCATACGAAGTCACTGCGGGCGAACATACGATAAAAGTAACTTATAAAACTTTATCCGCCGAGTTCAAGATTACCGCATTTTCGGGCTATACGGTGGACGCGACAAATATCGTGTACAGCGAAGTGCTCGAAAAGAACCGCGACGAGTATATCGGTACTAATTTCGTTGAAAATCCCGCGGCGGCGGTATACGACGCGGACGGTAATCCGATCATATCGGGAACGAATATAAAAGGATTCCTCGAAGACGGCACGGAAGCCGACTTCCCCGGAAACAGATACCGTGCGGGAAGCGAGCAGGGAACTCCTTGCCTTGCGGACGTTAAAAAAGGTCAGATAATGCGTTTCCATATCTGGTCGGATTTCACCGCGACCGTAGAGCTCGTACTTACCGCGTCGAGCGGATATCTCCTCGAGGACAATCCCGCGGGTAGCTGGATTCCCACTAAAATGGGCGATATGCAGTTCAACAAACTGTTTGACGTTAACGTGGTAAGCGTAAATTCCGAAACCGGACTTCCCGAAACCGACGAAGAGGGCAACGAAGTAAAAACGCCTCTTACGATAGGCGACGAGGTCATACTCCCGGGCGGCGAGAGCGAAAACGGAGATATGGCGCTTTGGGCGCACTGGCAGGACGTTTCGTTCGGAGAAATAGAATTGCAGGAAGGCGATAATATAATAGAGCTTATCGTCACGAGCGAATATGAGAACAAGTATGAAGCTTCCTGCGCGGCGAACATAGTAGGCTTTGAAGTTCGGTTCAAATGAGCGGGGGTGAATTGACATGAAAATAAGATTCGGTCAGATAATAACGATTATAATTTCCGCTATCGCAATAGCCGTTCTTATCGTTGCGGACAGTATATGTTCGTTTTATGCGCAATCCATAACCAATCTGCTGTGCGGTACGGGACTTAAATTCGAAGGCGAAGAAGTGGATACCGCTCTCGCGCTCGGCGACGAACTCGTACGCGACATAGGCGACGAAAGTATTGTAATGCTGAAAAACGAAAACAATACGCTTCCGCTTAAAACGGACGAACGTGCCGTAAACCTTTTCGGTTGGGCAAGCACGGATAACGGCTTCCTGCTTACGGGCGGCGGCAGCGGCGCCGCGTCTATTCAGTGGCAAAAGAAAGTTACGCTCAGAGCGGGGCTCGAACAAAACGGATTTAAGGTGAATTCCGAATTGCTCGATAAGTACTCCGCATTCTGCAACGCGCGCGACGATAAACAGGCAGACGTAGATCCCGTTACTCTTATAGAACCCAACAAAGATTTCTATACGGACGAAGTAATAGCGCAGGCAAAGGAATTTTCGGATATCGCCATCGTGACGATAGCACGGTGGGGAAGCGAAAACATGGAAATTCCCTACGATCAGCACAAGTATAAATACTCGGACGACGAAACGAGAACTTATCTTCAGTTAAGTACCGAGGAAGAGGATATGCTTGAAATAGTCAAGGCTAATTTCTCAAAAGTTATCGTGCTTATCGATACATGCAACGCAATGGAACTCGGTTTCCTCGACGACGAGGGTATAGACGCGGCGTTGTTCGTAGGTATGCTCGGTCAGTCGGGTACTGATTCGATAGGACATATTCTTACGGGCGAAGAAAGCCCTTCGGGAAGAATGGTCGACACTTACGCTTACGATTTCTCCACGAATCCGAGCTTTGCGGATAAGCGCAGAAACGGCAATCATATCCATTATACCGAGGGTATATATATCGGTTATAAGTGGTATGAAACGGCATGGCACGACGGATATTACGAAAAGCAGGGCTTGGATTACGAAGACGTCGTACAGTATCCGTTCGGTTACGGTCTGTCATACAGCAATTTCGAGTGGAATGTTGATTCGATATCTTCGGAAAATGCTGAAATAACGAACAAATACACGCAGATCGAAGTCAAACTGACGGTGACCAACAACGGTCCCGAAGAAGCCAGAGAAGTGGTGCAGCTTTATGCGTCGGCGCCCTACACTCCCGGGGGTATCGAGAAGCCTTATATCAGCCTTGTCGCTTTTGACAAGACCGAGAAGCTCGAAGTAGGGCAGTCTCAGCAGCTCACGCTTACGTTCGATCTTTACGATATAGCGTCTTACGACTGCTATAACAAAAACGGCAATTCGGTAACGGCTTACGAGCTTGACGCGGGCGAATATAAACTTATGCTTATGAACGATTCGCACAACCTCAATCCCTGTGACAAAGCGGAAACGAAGTTTACCCTGCCGAATACAATTACTTACAAGCTCGATCCCGACACGAAACAGATAGTCAAAAACAGATTCACGGGCGAAACGGCTTATGCCGGCGTGCCTATAGACGGAAGTACCGCAGGCGAACCCGTTAAATATCTGTCGCGCGCCGATTTCGACGGCACGTTCCCCAAAACCGCGACTCCGAACAGAAGCGATTCGCTGATAAAGTCCGCGCAGACTTATGTCTACGACGGTTACGACAACGTGGAAAAACCGACCGTCGGAGCGGATAACGGTCTTCGTATCTGGACGAGAGAGGACGGCTCGGACGCTACGCTCGAAGACCTTAACGGTACGAGCAACGTTTCGCTTAAACTCAATACCGAACTCGTCAAAAAGCTCGGCGCGAATTATAACGATCCTCAGTGGAACGATCTGCTCGATCAGATAACCGCCGACGAGCTGTTCAATCTCGTCGAGTGCAGCGGCTACGGTAACGACGCGATGGTGTCGATAGGCAAGGCGAACAACCGCGACTACGACGGACCGAGCGGATTGCAGTGGAACGTAGGTCACGTAGGCGATACGGGCGCATGGACGGGGTATCCTTCGCAGATGAATGTGGGTTGCACTTTCAGCAAGAAACTTGCGTTTGAAATGGGACGCGCAGTCGGCAACGAAGCAACGGTTACGGGTATAAGCGGCTGGTACGCTCCCGGAGTGAACCTGCACCGTTCGCCGTATAACGGACGTTACTTCGAGTATTACAGCGAGGACGGAGTGCTCAGCGGATATCTTGCGGCTTATGTGATACGCGGCGCGAAGTCGGTCAACGTATATTGCTATCTCAAGCATTTCGCGCTTTCCGAAATGGGTAAAAACCCGAGAGATCTCAACGTATGGCTTACCGAACAAGCACTTCGCGAAACATATCTCAGACCGTTTGAAATAGCGGTTAAAGAAGGCGAGGCTAACGGTATGATGACGGCGTTTAACCGTGTCGGCGCTACATGGGCGGGCGGTAGCAAACCTTTGCTGACCGATATACTCCGTACCGAATGGGGATTCAGAGGCGTTGTCGTTACGGACTGGTCAACGGGCGACGGTTATATGAATCCCACTCAGGGAGTACGCGCGGGCAACGATACATGGCTTAACCCCAACAACAGCAACGGCGCGCCGCTCAGCAGAAGCAACGATACCGATTTGTATCTTGCGCGTCAGGCGGCCAAGAATATGCTTTACACCATTTTCGATACCTATTGCTATTATGACGATTACGATCCCGCAGACGGCGAATTCACCGCGTCCATAGGCATCAGAAGCGTGGATAAAGTGTTCCCTTGGTGGATACCTATACTTGTGGGAATGAACGTCATAGTCGTCGGCGTGGTAGTATGGCGCGTCCTTGCCGCGTTCCTTCCGAAACGTAAAAAGGAGAAACCCTCCGTTACGGAGTAAATAATCAGCTTCAGCTGAGTAAATAACAAAAGACGTGCTGTCGCATTCAGCAATGCGACAGCATGTCTTTACAATTAAACAATGAATATTCTTACTCTTTTTCGACGATTGTGTCGTTTTCATTTTCGGAGGGTTGCGCCGCCGCGTCTTCGGAAATCGTTTCGGCGGTTGCGCGTTCCGTATTTTCTTCTTTCGTCGTTTCGTTTCCGACGGTTTCTTTTACGGAATCGTCGGTAACTGCCTCGTCGTTTTCCGCTTTTGCGGGAGTTTCGTCTGTCGCGGTCTTTTCGTCTTCGGTGCGCGTTACGCTGCGTCTGATTTCTTCCGCGCGGCGGGAAATCGTTTCGGGGTCGGGAACGTAAGTGCTTTTGAATCCGGTAACGCGTACGTTGACGGCGGAAAGTCGAAGATCGAGTTCGCTGCGGCATACGTCGGACACGAGCGCCTGAAGGTATGCGCTTGCGTCGTCAGTCTTTTTGCCGTCCGAATAGGCGACGGAAAGATTAAGCTGTACGCCCGTTTCGGTAATTACGAGCGCGCAACTGTTGAACTTTATTCCGTCTATGCCCGAAACGTTTTTCTTTATCAGATTTTTGACGGCGTTCGGGGTTACTTTTACGCTTCCGCCCGACGAAGCCGCTACCTGTACTTCCTTTGCGTTTATGCTTTTATGCGACTGGCAGTATATGGCTACGCCGATGTCTATCGCGTAAATGCCCGAAAATACGAACAAAAGGGTTTTTACGAGAGTGTTGTCAAAATCTTCCGCAGTAAGTCCTCCGAATGCAGTGCAGAGCAGAAGAATAATGAATACGAGAGTAAGTCCCGCACTGACGGCGGTAGTGATGATAGCGAGATTTCTTTTCATGGTCCCTCCTTGAAAAGCGGCTGATTCGCTTGCGCTGCATTATGCCGCGAAAGCGTGCGCCGTTTTGTTTTTTCATTTTATCACACGCCTGTTTTCTTGTCAATTTTTCGGTCGGCGTCGGTATGCCCGTCCGCGAGCGTTCCCGCATATCCGCAAAACTCACTTACCGAAAACTTCGCGGGCAAAACGGACGTCGGCGTTCACGTCTTTGCAATAGAAGTCCGCGCCTATGCGGCGGGCGTAGTCCTCGGTGAGTACTGCTCCTCCGACCATTATTTTGCAATACGGACAGCGTGTTTTAAGCAGATTTATCGTTTCCGCCATATTGGGTACGGTAGTCGTCATGAGCGCGCTCAGTCCGCATAAAAGTATATGTTCTTTTTCTACGGCGGCGACTACCGCTTCGGGTTCTACGTTTTTACCGAGATCGATTATCCTGTATCCGTAATTTTCCAGCACCGTGCGCGCTATGTTTTTGCCTATGTCGTGTACGTCGCCTTTTACGGTGGCAAGCACTATATTGCCTTTGTTTCCCGTGGCGGCGGGCATGCGTTTTTTAACTTCGTCGAAGCATTTTTTCGCACTGTCGGCGGCGGCAAGCAGGGATGGCAGAAAAAGCACGCCCTTTTCGTAATCGTCGCCGACTTTTCCGAGAGCGGGAATAAGCCGTTCGTTTACGAGGTCGAGCGGACTTATGCCCGAATCGAGCAGGGCCGCCGTTTCGGCAGCCGCGCTGTCCAGCCCTTTGTATATCGCGCGTTCGAGGGGTTCCGACGGCGCGCCGTCGGTTTTTTTGTAGCTTGTTTCGGAAGAAACGGCGAAATTATAGTCCGCATACTTTTCCGCATATTCGGCGCAAGCCTTATCCGCGCCCGAAAGTACGTTGTATGCGGCGACTGCCTGCATGTTTTCCGCAAGCCCGGGATTGAGTATCGG
This sequence comes from uncultured Eubacteriales bacterium, assembly GCA_949292715.1. GTDB lineage: Bacteria > Bacillota > Clostridia > Christensenellales > Pumilibacteraceae > Protoclostridium. Next base: position 9,638 of record CASFAN010000024.1, on the reverse strand, counting down.
AAGATCGAGTCCCGCCCAGAGCGCGGCGGTCAAAAACGCCGAATTGATTATGCGACGCGCGGGCAGACCGAAGGAAATATTGCTTACTCCAAGCACCGTTTTTACGTCGTGAGCGGCTTTTATGCGCCGTATGGCTTCCAGCGTGCGGCACGCCTGTTCCTGCTGCGCTCCTACCGTCAGCGTCAGACAGTCTATATAAATGTCGCGTTCGGGTATGCCGAACTCTGCCGCGCGCGCTATTATTTTTTCGGCGATACGTATGCGGTCGTCCGCCGTTTCGGGAACGCCGCGCTCGTCGACTGTAAGTCCGACTATTGCCGCGCCGTATTTTGCGGCAAGAGGGAGGAGAGAAGACAGCGAGCGTTCTTCGCCGTTTACCGAATTAATTATCGCTTTGCCGTTGTATGCGCGCAATGCGTTTTCCACCGCCGCAGAATCCGAGCTGTCTATCTGTAAGGGCAGGTCGGTTATTTTCTGAACGTATCTGACAAGCGACGGAAGTACGGTTTTTTCGTCGAGTTCGGGCAGTCCCGCGTTCACGTCGAGTATATCCGCGCCCGCGTCTGCCTGTTCTACCGCCTGCGTCGCGATATAATTCATATCTCCGCCGAGAAGCGCCTGTTTCATCGCTTTTTTGCCCGTAGGGTTGATGCGTTCGCCGATAACGCGCACGCCGTCGATAAATACCGCTTTCGTCGCGGAGCATACCGCCGAGCGCGGAACATACGCGCTCACGAATGGCTTATCCGCAAACGAATCGACAACGCGTCTGAGCTTAGCGGTAAATTCGGGCGTAGTGCCGCAGCACCCGCCGACGATACGCACGCCGAGCGCGAGAAATTTTTCCGCGTACTCCGCGAACTCGTCCGCTCCGACGGCATAGTTCGAGCGTTCGTCGGGCAGACCCGCGTTTGCCTGCACTATGACGGGCTTGGGAGTAAGCGTTACCAGTTTTTCGACGATGGGCAGAAGTTCCGCGGGACCGAGCGAACAGTTTACGCCGACGGCGTCTGCAAGCGGGGAAGCCGTAAGCGCGAAAGTTTCGGGGCTTACTCCTGTAAACGTACGTCCGCCTTCGGCAAACGTCATGCTCGCTATTACGGGCAACGCGCTGTTTTCGCGTGCGGCAAGAAGCGCCGCGCGCAGTTCGGTCATGTCGCTCATCGTTTCGACAAGTATCAGATCCGCGTTCGCGCCCGCTTTTACAGCGTCGGCGAAAATACCGTAAAGCTCATCGAATGAAGACGTGCCGACCGGCTCGGCAAGCAGTCCCGTGGGACCGAGATCGAGCGCGATAAATTTATCGGGAGCCGCGGAACGTGCGATTTCTATTGCCGCGGTTATCAGTCCGGCGCTGTCCGCGCCCGCTTTTGCGCGGTTCGCCCCGAAAGTGTTTGCGCTGATTACGTCCGCGCCCGCGGCGGCGTATTCGCGGTGTATTTCGGCGATAAGTTCGGGACGGGTAAGATTAAGCCGTTCGGGAACGGTGCCGATTTTATCCGTTTTGCGTTGCAGAACGGTGCCGAACGCGCCGTCGAACAGCACTCTTTGCGTTTTAAGAAACGCCGCGAAATCCTTCTTCATTCATCTCCTCCCGCGCGGTATACGCAGTCTTTTTTATCGCATGCGGAACATTTATTCCCGCAAGTCTTCATTATCACTCCGTTGCCTTCGTTTTTTCGCCCTATGAACGCGGTAACGGATTTTTGCGGCATAAGCAGTCCGCTTTCGCTTAAATGCACTCCGATAGTGCGCGGCGTATCGAGCATGCGGCAGATTTCTTTCTGTTCGCCGAGCGGCAGATCGCCGTATCCGCACGAAAATCTTGCGGTAAACGTGCCGCTTTCGCGCACGGCAAGCGCGGCGCATTCGTCGTCGCAGTAATTTTCTATCATGACGGCGGCAATGCTGTCCGTCATAAACGCTTTATAAGACGAGCCTTGTTCCATAAGCCGCGAACATTCGCGGTCGGGCATATCCCCGAGAGTGGCGGCGAAAAGATATACGCTTTCGCAAGCCGAAAGATGCCGAAGTATATCGTTGCCGCGCGGCGCGTATCCGTTTAAAAATTCGCGCCCGTTCCATCCGAACCGTCTGATTACGCGGCGGGGCGTAAAAATGCGCGCACATTCGCGCACGGCGGTTTCTATGTCTTCCGTAAGTCCCGGCGGGGGAACGCCGCGTACCCGCATCTGCCGCAGAACCTGTTTTACCGTTGCCCTCAGCATTGTCTGTTTATGCTCGCGAGTATGGACGAAACATTGTTCGTAACGCTTCGCGCAACGTAAGAGTTGTTCATAACGTAAAGGTGAATTCCGTCCACGCCCGCGCTGAGCAAGTCTGTTATCTGGTCTGTGGCGTAAGCTATGCCCGCCGCCATGAGCGAATCGGGATCGTCGTAAAACCGCGCGATCATACGCGAAATCTTGGACGGGATTTTTGCGCCCGACAGACTTATTATGCGATCGATATGATTCTTTTTCACAAGCGGCATGATTCCCGCCTGTACGGGTACGTTTACGCCCGCCGCGCGCAAGCGGTCGAGGAAGCGGAAATATTCTTCGTTGTCGAAAAACAACTGGCTGTTGAGATGAGTGACGCCTGCGTCTATTTTGCGTTTTAAGTTTTCGATATCCTGCTCGGGAGACGCTGCTTCGGGGTGACATTCGGGATAGCACGCGCCGCCGAGGTCGAAATCGCCCCGCACACGGATAAACGCCGCAAGATCGGACGCGTGCGAGAAATCTTCGGACTCCGCCGCTCCCGCGATACGGTCGCCGCGAAGCGCAAGTATGTTTTCTATGCCCGCGTTTTCCAGCTCTCCGAGCGTGTGCGACACGTCTGATGCGGAAGAATTGATACAGGTAAGGTGAGCGAGCGGCTCGATACCGAACTCCCTGACCATCGTCGCTATTTCGCAGGTGCGCGAATTACCGCTGCCGCCCGCGCTGCAAGTGACCGATATATAATCGGGCGCGAGGTCGGCAAGCTCGCTTATCGTTCTGCGTACGCCGCCGAGATCCGCGGTCTGTTTGGGCGGGAATATCTCGAACGACCACACGGCTTTTTTATTTTCGAACATTTTGCTTATTTTCATTTTTGTCACCTTATTCCGTAAATCAGCCTTTATGCTTTTCAGGCGGATAGTTCGTCGCGCATTATATGTCAGCGGCAGGAATGTATATAAATTATACGCTTTTGCACGGAAAAAATCAATCGTTTTTATATTTGCACCCTGCTTGCAAGGTTTCGCGCCTCAAATAATTTCTTGACTGCCTGCAACCGATTTTGTATAATAAATCGGTAAAAGATTTTATTCGACGGTGAAATTATGACGAAAACAAACGCAATGAGGATAATCGAAAAAGAATGTGCGGACTATAAAGTACATACATACGACGGCGGCGCGCTTTCGGGCACGGAGGTTGCCGCCGCGCTCGGAGAAGATGTAAACAGCGTATACAAAACGCTCGTTACTACTGCGGGACCGGGCAGGTTTTATGTGTTTGTCGTTCCCGTTGCCGCAGAACTCGATTTGAAAAAAGCCGCCGCGGCGGCAGGGGAGAAGTCTGTGGAAATGTTGCCCCAAAAGCAGCTTCTTCCGAACACGGGATATATTCACGGCGGCTGTTCGCCCGTCGGAATGAAAAAACTTTTCCCCACCTTTTTCGACGTATCCGCGGAAGGCAAGACGATATTCGTCAGCGCGGGTAAGGTGGGAATGCAGGTCGAACTGCCGTGCTCCGTTCTCGTCAGAATCACGAACGGTAAATTCGCCGATATAACGAGAAAATAAAGATGGGTACGGCAATGATTGTTGTCGGTAATTGACTCTAAGAATGTCGCAGGTTCGAGTCCTATTATCTTGCATAAAAAAAGAACACCACCGCACACGGTAATGTTCTTTTTGGTGAAGGGATGATAAACTAAAAGGAATTTTTTGAAGATGAAAATATAGTTGTTTTTATATTTTGCTTTCGAAAGTAATTTACGTATTGAATTGCTTCATTTTTGGATAAAGGAGTTGCGTTAGACAAACTGGTAAACTCATAATTACCATTGCTAAAATAGAGATATGAATATTTTCCATTTTGTTCTTTTTTAACATAATAAAATACTTGGATTTTAATGTTATCATTAGAAGATGCAAGCCCACTGAGTGAGCCGGTCTTATATACTCTTTGTGTATTCTTAAATTTCATAATATTATCATCTTTTGTTAAACAAGTATATTATATTTTATTTTTTATAAAGGACAGGTGACGCTAATCCGCGTTTTGAATATTGCGGAGGGATGCGCTTTCCAAGGAAACGATTAGCTATTTCATTCGGTGCGTCATAACCATAAAATTCATAACGCCCAACACTTTCACCCGTTGTTACTAAACGCCATTCATCGACACAATATACCCCACGAACTATACCTTTAATGACACCAAGTACATATTTGTATTGTCGAACGTGTTCAACTTTAACATTCCAAGCATAGCGTGTAGCTTCATATATGTTCCCGTTGCAAAAATCAACGCGTTCTTGTGATGTTTTGATGATTATATAGTCTATATCTTGTGGTTCTTCATAGTAGTCGGAATAATTTGATGTGGAAATATAAGTGCGATTAGCAAATTTAGGCGTTGTATTGTTAATTGCGGTTTGCGTTAATGCGTATTGATTAGTTTGATCATTAAAAGAAGTCGAAATTTGTAAATCTTTTAGCGCAAGTTCAATTTCTTCATAAGAATATTTGGACGCATAATATTGTTTTATTAAATCTAATATTGAAATATTTTGTATATCTTTGCGTATTTCTTGTATGTGAAATTTTAATTCTTGATTTTTATCTATAAATTTTCTAATTGTATTTTCACTATAATTATTTTTGCTGAATAATTCTATAAATTTGCTACCATTAGGGTTATCTTTTGTAAAAGTAATTTCCATTGATGTTTCATTGTCATCATAATCTAAAACATATAAATAGATTTTATTGCATATCAAAATACCTACATTAACTCGAAGTAAACGCATATAACTAAATAACTGTTCTTTGTATGTTTGATTAAAAGGCAAATTGTGTTGTTTTAATTCGACAATAAACAAATCCTTATTGTTAATAATATTTTTAATAATAATATCAGGAATAGTTCTTTCATAAGACCCTATATGTATATTTCGTTGGCAGTCTATTTCTCCGCTTAATTTACTATAACCAAAGAATATAGCGTCAGCGAATATTTTTTCCCAAAGATCTTGCACTTCGCTTTCTTTTGCCATTAATTTTTTTTGTATATTTGAAACTATTAAATTCCATTTATCGTTTGCGTTCATAATAACCTCTGTTTTTATTATAGCAAAAAGCAAGTATATTTTCAAGTAAAAATATGGTCTATAAGGACTTTGGCACCTTTACAGTTGCTTTAATAAACGAGCGGCTCGGCTACGCTTCGTTATTCAAGCACTAGCACAAACAAAACAACAAAAACGAAACTCAAAGGCGCGCGTAACGGGCAATTAAGATAAAACAGTATGAACGTTGTTCTATTTCACTCGTATTTTGACGGAAGCGTTCAAGCGGGTAAAGATATCTGATTTTGCGGCGTTGTTTTTCCTGTGATTTACATTTAAGATATCGAATGATAGGGACTGCAAGCGTGCCGCTTTATTTCGGTAATTGCATTGTATGCGCTTGTCAGTGCCTTACTATCGCGAAGGTCGCAGTTTCGGGTCCGTAAGTCACAAAAAAATATCCACGCACAAATGTGTGTGGATATTTTTGGTGGAAGCTACAGGGATCGAACCTGTGACCCTCTGCTTGTAAGGCAGATGCTCTCCCAGCTGAGCTAAGCTTCCTTGCGGGCGGTGCCGCCCGGTTTTATATGGTATCCCTATCGGGACTCGAACCCGAGTTTCCACCGTGAAAGGGTGATGTCTTAACCGCTTGACCATAGGGACTCGTGGTAGCGGCGGGTGGATTCGAACCGCCGACCAATCGGGTATGAACCGAGTACTCTAGCCAACTGAGCTACGCCGCCACATTTTTCAAAAGGCTTAGTTATTGTAGCAGATACTGCGACAAAATGCAAGCGTTTTCACGGCGTTTTTCAAAAAATTTATATATCGTATAGCTACTTTATGTTTTATAAGAAATTGTAACGGAATAATACTTCTCTATAATAATGCAAGGGACTTTTGCGCGTTAAATGAAACAGTCCCTTGTTTGTTGGCAAAAACAGCCGTTTGCATTTTTGCGATTTATTTTGAGTTATGCTGCCGATGAAGCGGACGCGGGATCGGAAGGGGGAGCGTAACGGTACTGTTCTGCGGTTATCGTCAACGTTTCCGTACTGCCCGATTTAATCATTCTGCCGCTGCTAACGGTCATGCGTTCGACTCCTAATTGCAACGTGTCTCCTGCGACGACGTTTTCGAGCGCGTCGTAAACGTCGTCGGCGGAAGTTACTTCGATCTCTTTATCGTCGTTGATTTTAATGGTTCGTATGGCATGGAAATACTGATATTGCATTGAAGAGTTATAGGTTTCGTAAGAAATAAGCTGAGAAAGACTTCCGCTGCTTGTGCTGTATACGTATATCATGGTTTCGGGATCGGAGTACGTGTATCTGTTGAACATGCCGCCCGATGAAACGAGAGTTTGCTTGTAAGCCGTGTAACTGTCGACGGTTAACGAAAGTCCCGCGTCTCCTTCGACGTATCCGTATATTTCGTCGTCCGTATTGTATGTTTTCAGTAAGGATTCGACGGCGAATTTCGCGTCGTTTGCGGGAATCGCAAAGGCAAGGCCTTCGTAATCGTCCGTACCCGCATTGACTATGCCGGCAAGCGCGCAAGTGTATTTTCCGTCGTTTTCAACGGTGCAGAAAAGCGCGCCGCCCGAGTTGCCCGAGTTTATGGCCGCGTCGAACTGAATGAGATCCATACTGCCTATATCCTCAACGTCTATTTTTCTGCTCGTGGCGGAAATAATGCCTTTGGTGACGGTTCCGCCCAAAGTGCCCGTGGGATTGCCGATGGCGACTACGTCGGCGCCTACGCGCAGATCGTCGCTGTCCGTCCACTCGGCGCAGGAAAGCTCATCGTTTGAACGGATGCTGAGCACCGCAATGTCGCGCTCGTGCGAACCGCCGATAAAGTCGGCTTTGTACATAGTCGTGCTTTCTGTGCCGTCGTCCGCTATCGTAAGCACGTTTACGTAAAAATCGTAGCAGTCTTCCACGACGTGCTGATTCGTCACTATGATGTAACCGTTGGCAGATTCGGTTTTGGATATTATGACTCCCGCCCCTGCGCTCGTGAAATAACTGCCGGACTTGTAACCCTCGCCGTAGACTTCCACTACCATAGGGCGAATTTCGCTGATCATTTCGGTATAGGAATTGTAAGTGGTGAGGCTTACGGAATTCATGTTTACTTCGTAAGTGACCGTTCCGCAACCCTGACAGCCCGCCGCAAAGATACATGCGCAGACCGCAAGCACTATCGCCGCGACTACGACGGTGATCTTTTTTTTCATTTTCATTGCTCCCCGATGTTTGGATTGCGGGAGCGCCGTGGCGCTTGATCCCCGCTTTATGACCTTATGCGTCTACGGAAACGGTTTCCGATCCGCGCGTGTCAGTTTATTATATACGCTTTCAATATTAAAAACAAGTTAAGCGCGGGTTAAATTTTTTTTATTTCATAAAAAACGTGTCAATACCGTGATTTTAATTGCGTTTGTCATCAATTAATGTTAAAATAAAATTAATATAGGGAGCGTCGTGTTTTATGGCGTATAAAACCCCTGTGTGACGTTCCCGATTACCGAAGATTCCGACCTGACCGAGAGCTAAAATGAGGGAAGGGGGAAAATATTTTATTACTTATGAAGGAGGACATTATGTCTGAAAACAAAGAACCTCTTGACGAAAAAGAGGTTTGCGCTTGCAACGAGGAGGCTCAGCCTGCCGAAGAAGCGCCTGTTGCAGACGTTGCCGCAGAGGGTGATATTCCCGAGCAGGTAAACGTAGGCGAAGGCGACGCGGCTGTCGTTTCCCCCTACAAGAACGGTTTTCTTCGCGGACTTGATAATTTTTACGGTATCTCGAAGAAAAAGAGCAGTTTCAAGGTGGAGATCTTCGCAGGTATAGCAACGTTCCTTGCAATGTGCTATATCTTGACGACCAACCCTCTTATGATTCTCGGAGATACCGCCAGCGTTTATTGGCCTTCCGTCTTCATTGCAACGGCATTCGGCGCGATAATAGGTACGCTGCTTATGTCGTTTGTTGCGAAAATGCCTTACGCGCAGGCTCCCGGTATGGGTCTTAACTCGCAGGTCGGAGCGTTACTCGGCGGTTATGCCGCGGGTGCGGGCGCGTATGCGTTCTCATTCGGTACGGCTATGTTGCTCGTCCTTATAAGCGGTCTTATATTCCTGCTTCTTTCGGTTATTCCCGGCGGAAAAGATAAGGAAACGGGTAAGTTAAAGAGCCTCCGCGAATACATATTCGACGGCATTCCCGCAGCGGTCAGAACGGCTATTCCCGTAGGTATCGGTCTGTTCATCGCTTATATCGGATTCCAGAATGCGGGTATAATTACTGCCAGCCCTTATACTCAGGTCGACTTGGTTATATTTAACGCATATACTCCTTCTATCGGAGATTATGCCGCAAGCGGCGCAGTCGTTTGCTTTATCGGTCTTATCGCGATCGCAATTCTCTCGCACTTTAAAGTGAAAGCCGCGGTTATTATCGGTATCATCATCAGCACGCTTATCGCTATACCTATGGGCGTTGCGGATATCGACGTTCTTACCGGTAACGGCGGTATTACCTGGAAGTTCTGGGAAAATTTCGCTAACTTCTTCTCCATGGACGCCGCTAAGGGCGGTACGTTTGCCGCTGCGTTCTGGGACGTCGAGTTCAGCGGCGCTTCCGTAATGTTCTGCATTATGACGGTAATATCTTTCTGCATGATCGATATGTTCGATACGATGGGAACGATAACCGGTTGCGCTACGCGTGCAGGACTTCTCGATAAAGACGGAAAACCCCTCGCTCTCGACAAGTGCATGTATGCCGACTCCATCGCTACCTGCACGGGCGCTATCCTCGGTACTTCCACCGTCACGACTTTCGTCGAGTCGGGTGCGGGCGTTGCCGTAGGCGGCAAGACGGGTATGACTTCTCTCGTCACCGCTATCGGATTCTTCCTTTCGATATTCCTTCTGCCCATCTTTGCGTTTATCCCCAAAGCGGCTGCCGCTCCCGCGCTGATCTATGTCGGCGTGCTGATGATGGGCAACGTGAAAAATATCGACTTTGCAAGCATAAAGAACGCGGTTCCCGCATTCCTTACCATTGTTATTATGCCTCTCGGTTACAGCATTACCGACGGTATCGGCGTAGGACTGCTTGTATATCTTATAATCGCGCTTCTCGAATTTGTTTTCGGTATTATCGTCAATGCGATCAAGAAAGAAAGATTGCCTAAATTCGATATTCCCGTAGTTACTATCATAGTTGCCGCACTTTTTGCGGTTTACTTCTTCGTTCCTACGAGTTTCTGATTATTCGGGACAACGGGTTAAAATGCTTCCGTCGTGACGGAAAAATCCGCGCGAACGGCGCAAAACA
>CASFAN010000023.1 GCA_949292715.1 uncultured Eubacteriales bacterium | reverse complement strand
GTATTAAGCTCTATCGCTTTATCGGCTATCGCTTCGATCGCGCCTTTATCGAACTCGAGCTTTATACCGTCCATTTCAAACAGTTTTTCATACTGTTTTATGAGCGCGTCCTTAGGCTCCGTCAGAATGGAAACGAGCGCATTACGGTCAAGCGCGTTCAGGCTTACCGTAACGGGCACACGTCCCACAAATTCGGGAATAAGACCAAACTTGATAAGATCCTGCGGCTGTATTTCCCTGAAAGCGTCGCTTATGCTTATCTCGTGCTTGCTCTTTACCGTACCTCCGAATCCCATCGAGCTGCCTTCCTTGCGCTGTTCGATAATCTTTTCGAGTCCGACGAACGCGCCGCCGAAAATGAAAAGAATATTCGTCGTGTCTATCTGCAAACACTCCTGCTGAGGATGTTTCCTGCCGCCCTGCGGGGGTACGTTCGCAACCGTACTCTCAATTATTTTCAGAAGCGCCTGCTGTACGCCTTCGCCCGATACGTCGCGGGTTATAGACGTATTCTCGCTCTTACGCGATATTTTATCTATCTCGTCGATGTATATTATGCCTATTTCGGCTTTGGGAATATCGAAGTCTGCGTTCTGAATAAGTTTGAGCAGTATGTTTTCCACGTCTTCGCCGACATAGCCCGCTTCTGTAAGCGTTGTCGCGTCGGCTACAGCAAAAGGCACGTTGAGTATACGCGAAAGCGTTTGTGCAAGCAACGTTTTGCCGCACCCCGTCGGTCCGAGCATAAGGATATTGCTTTTTTTAAGCTCGATTGCTCTTTCTTCGCCCTCGGTCTGCGCTTTCTTGCCTTTTTTGTTGTGTTCGCTGTTATATTTTATACGTTTATAGTGGTTGTACACTGCGACGGACAAAACCTTTTTCGCTTCGTCCTGACCTACGATATACTGGTCGAGTTCGCTTTTAATTTCCGCGGGAGTCGGAAGTTTAGTAAGTACCGACTGCGCTTTCCCTTCCGCCTTGTCGTCGGCGTCGTTGTAGATAAGATCCGCACAGATCTCTACGCAATCGTTACAGATACATACTCCGCTCGGCGCGCTTATCAGCTTGCCGACTTCGTTTTCGCTTCTGCCGCAGAATTCACAGTGTCTGCCTTTATCGAAAATATCCAATAGTTATCCTCTCTTTTCAAAAATCTTGTCGATAAGACCGTATTCGAGAGCTTCCTGCGCGCTCATATAATGATCGCGTTCGACGTCCTTCTGCACCTGTTCGAGGGGCATTTTGGAATTAGCCGCAAGAATAGCCGTCATTTTAGCCTTTATCTTATTTATATGCTCCGCCTGTATAACGATGTCCGTCGCCTGCCCCTGAGCGCCGCCGAGAGGCTGGTGTATCATTATCTCGCTGTTGGGAAGGCTTATACGCTTGCCTTTCGCGCCCGCAGCAAGCAGGAACGCGCCCATCGAAGCCGCCATGCCCACGCATATCGTGGAAACGTCGGGTTTGATAAAATTCATCGTATCGTATATGCCCATTCCGGCGGATACCGATCCGCCCGGAGAATTGATATAAAGACTTATATCCTTATCGGGATCTTTAGCTTCAAGATAGATAAGCTGCGCGATCACTATATTCGCGCTCACGTCGTTTACTTCGCCGTTAAGGAATACGATGCGATCTTCAAGCATTCTCGAATACAGGTCGTAAGAACGCTCGCCGCGGTTCGTCTGTTCGACGACCATAGGTACCAATTCGTTTCTTAATATCATTATTTCACCTCTTTGTCGATTTTGCTGCCGTATCCCTTTTATCCGCGTTTCAGCCTTCGGTCACTGCGGAAGAAACGAGCATATCGAGAAGCTTGTCCATGACGATCTCGTTTTTCAGATACGAAAGTTCGCGTTCGTCGGGCTTGCGCTTTTCCTTGCCGTCCTCGGGTTCGGGCATGCTGTCCATATATTTCTTCTCCGCTTCCTCGTCGGTAGCTTCGATTTTTTCGCGCTTGATCATTTCTTCAAGGCAAAGTCTGGTAAGCGCGCCGCGTACCGCTTTGTCGTGGTTTTCCTTGCGGTAGTCTTCTTCGGTCGTGCCCATATACTTGAAGTAATCTTCAAGACGCATTCCCTGATAGTAAAGGCGCATTTCGAGGTCGCGGAGCATATCGCTTATGTACGACTGCACCATAGCCTCGGGAATATCCGCGCTCGAAGCGTCGACAACCGCGTTGATGACAGCGTTTTCTTTTTCGGTCTTTGCGCGGCGATCGTTTGCTTCCTGCAATCTCTTGCGCACGCTGTCGCGATATGCGGCGAGATTGTCGAACTCGGAAACGTCCTTAGCCCACTCGTCGTTCATTTCGGGAACGACTTTTGCGGAAACGCTGTTTACCTTGCAAGCGAATACGGCTTCTTTTCCCGCAAGATTCTCTGCATGATACTGTTCGGGGAAAGTTACTTTTACTTCTTTTTCGTCGCCTTTCTTTACGCCCACGAGCTGATCCTCGAATCCGGGTATAAACGTATTGCTGCCGAGAGTCAGATTGTATTTTTCAGCCGTGCCGCCGTCGAACTTGACGCCGTCTACGCTGCCGCTGTAATCGAGGTTGACGATATCGCCGTTTTCAGCCGCTCCGTCCTTTTCCTCTATCTTAGCGCCGCGCTCTGCAATACGTTTAAGTTCGGCGTCAACGTCCTCCTCGGATACATTATACTCGATTTTCGGAATTTTAATACCTTTATATTCGCCGAGATTCACTTCGGGCGTTACGGGGAATTTAAGAGTGAACTTCACGCCTTTGTCGTCCATCGATACGATGTTTGCGCTCGGACGGTCGACGGGAACGAGAGCCTCCTCGCCTTTCTTTTCGTTTTCGTCAAGGAACTTATCCCATCCGCTCTGAATGATTATATCCATTGCGTCGTCCGCAAAAACACCCGCGCCGTAATACTGTTCGATAACGTGTTTGGGGGCGTGTCCCTTACGGAAACCGGGAACGGCGTACTTGCCTTTCGTCTGCGAATAAGCCTTGCTTTCGGCTTCCTTCCACTCGGCTGCGTCAGCCTTGAATTCAAGCGTTACTTCGCTTTTTTCTTTCTTAACCGTGTACTTCATTATTTGCTCCTTGGCTCTTTGTCTTTTTAATATGCTTAAATATGTTACCATAAACGAAAATTTATGTCAATCATATTTACTTTTTTTTGCGTTTATATTAAAATAGTAAAATAATCGATAATCGGAGCGGAAAAATGCCTTCGGACGCAATAAATTACGGTAAACTTGCCGAGGAACTGGATAACCTTCTTTCCTGCGGCAGAATAGACAAAATCACAATGAGCGACAAAAGCACGCTCATGCTTACGATAAGATCGCGCGGAGCGAACCGCAATCTTATTATTACCGCGGCAGCCTCACCCCGCTGTTACCTTTCGGGCTCGCGCATAAACGGAACGGAAGTGCCTCTGTCCTTCTGCCTTCATCTTCGCCGTCACATAAACGGCGGAGTTATAGACAAAGTGGAAGCCGCGCCTTTCGAACGTATTCTGTTTTTCCGCATAACGGCGCACGGAGATCTCGGCGAAGAGACAAAACGCGTGCTTATTGTCGAAATTATGGGCAAATACTCGAACGTCGTGCTCACCGACGAAAACTATAAAATAACCGACTCGCTCAAACACGTCGGACTGGACGAAAGCCGCCCCGTAATGCCGGGAATAACTTTCGTGCTTCCGCGCGACGAAACACGCCTCGATCCCACGGATAACCTGCCCAATTCGGACGGCATGCCGTCTTCCGATCTGCCGCCTTTTATGGTAAAGCGTTTGCGCGGGCTGTCCGCGGTCACCGCTTCCGAAATAGCGGACATTGCGGAAAAAGAAAATCTTCCGCTCGGGAAAGCATGCGAACGCCTGCTCGAAAGACCGCTTGCGCCCGTTACTTATTACCGCGACGGAAAACCGTTCGATTTTTCTTTCTGCGATTATGCTACCGTCAAAGGCGAACGCAAACATTTTGCTACGCTTTGCGAAGCGATGGACGATTATTACAAAGGCACATTCGACGTCAGCGAAAAAGCTCTTGCGGAAAATTCAGTCAGGCGCGTGCTTAACGCCGCGCTCGACAAACAGCGAAAAAAACTTGCGGTGTTCGAACGCGATCGGATGTCCGCTACCGACTTCGAACACGAACGCGTACTCGGCGAACTGATTACCGCTAATATATATAAGATCAAGAAAGGCGATACGAGCGTCACGGTCGACAACTGGTACGACGGCACGCAGATTACGATAAAACTGACGGAAAACACGCCTCAGGAGGACGCGCAAAAGCATTTCAAGCGGTATCAGAAGAAAAAACGCACCGTGGAGAATCTTGCCGAGCGCATCGATGAATGCGAAAAAACGATAGATTATCTCGAAAGCGTGGAAACAGCTCTCGCCTGCGCCGTAACCGCCGCCGATATTGCGGACGTTGCGGACGAGCTGGAAACGTACGGATTTATTACGCGGCAGACACGCGGTAAAAAGAAAAACGAAAGTCAGCCGAGAAAATACGAAATAGACGGTTTTACCGTACTTGTAGGAAAAAGCAATCTGCAAAACGAGAAAATCACCAAAGAAGCGCGCGGAGACGATATATGGCTGCACACGCAGGGATTCCACGGCAGTCACGTCATACTCAAAACGGGCGGCAAAGAGCCGCCGTCATCCGTACTTTCCGCAGCCGCTTCCCTCGCCGCGTTCTTTTCCAAAGCGCGTCAATCGGAAAACGTTCCCGTAGATTATACGCGGGCAAAGAACGTGCATAAGCAACGCGGAGCCGCTCCCGGAAAAGTGGATTATTTCGGCGCGAAAACGCTGTATGTCTTTCCGAAAGTACCGGATAAAGCGTCGGAATAAACGCGCAAAATATTTCTGAAAACCGAATTCAAAAAAGAGAACCCCTAAAAAGCCATTTCACTTTCGGGGTTCCGTTTTTATTTAAATCTGAAATTTCGATTATTTGTTTTCGTCGTCCTTATTTTCAGGCTGCCGGGGCTGCTGATAAGGATTCTGATACTGCTGAGC
>CASFAN010000022.1 GCA_949292715.1 uncultured Eubacteriales bacterium | reverse complement strand
CATCATATAAATGCCCCCTTGAATATCAGCACGATAATTCCGACCACTATCGACGACGAAATGCCGAATACGATGACGGGTCCGGCCACGCTGAACATGTTTGCGCACAGTCCCAAAACCACGCCTTCGCGTTTATGTTCTATCGCGGACGAAACGACCGAATTCGCAAACCCCGTTATAGGAACTATACTGCCCGCACCTGCATACGCGCCTATTTTGTCGTACACTCCGAAGCCCGTCAGTATTGCGGTAATCAGTATCAACGTTATAGTTGTAAGCGCGCTGACGTCGTCCTCGGGCAAATCATACGGAAGCGACGAATACAGATCGGTAAACGCCTGACCGATCGCGCAAATGGTGCCGCCCGTCCAGAATGCTCTGAACATAGTCGCGATATGTTTGGACTTGGGCATCTTGCCGTGCACCAGTTCCAGATATTTCTCGTTAGGCGCGTTCATCCTTAAACTCCTTTTCGGCAATTTCGGGGAGACATATTTCCCCTCTTTCCTTGGGTATTTTCCTCATACCCGTATTTTGTGCCTAAAGGAAAAAATTAACACAAAAAAATCAGCTCAGTTGTTTACCTATCTCTTTTAAAATTTTGTTTTCGAGTCTGGAAATCTGCACCTGACTGACGCCTAGTTCCTCCGCGACTTCGCTTTGAGTGCGATCGCGGAAATACCTCAAAATAATAATTTTCCGGTCGCGGTCTTTGAGTTTCATTATTGCGTCTTTTAAAATAATCTTATCCAACACGTCGTCGAAATCCCCGGGATCTGCGATTTTGTCGCCGAGCGACAGACTGTCCTCGTCGCTTTCCGCGTCCATCGAAACCGGGTACCGGGTCGATTCCGTTATGAAAGTTACGTCCGTAGGTTCGATCCCGAAGCGTTCGGCAATTTCTTTAATCGTCGGAGAACGTTGATTTTTCGAAGTAAACTCTTCGACGTACTTGTTTACTTCGATAGCCTGAGCTTTTACGGAGCGGCTGACTTTTAT
Source organism: uncultured Eubacteriales bacterium (assembly GCA_949292715.1). Classification (GTDB taxonomy): domain Bacteria; phylum Bacillota; class Clostridia; order Christensenellales; family Pumilibacteraceae; genus Protoclostridium. Next base: position 1,098 of record CASFAN010000022.1, on the reverse strand, counting down.
GGCGCCGTCGTCGCGAATGAATCTTTTAATCTCGCCCGCTATCATCGGCACGGCGTAGGTCGAAAATCTGACGTCGTAACTCAAATCGAAGTTATTGATCGCCTTGACCAGTCCCAGAGTACCTAACTGCAGCAGATCTTCGTATTCGATCTTCTGATTTTTATAACGGCGGACAACGCTCTTTATAAGAGGCATGTTTTCGCAAACAAGTTCTTCTTTTGCGGTTTTGTCGCCCTCTTTAGCCCGCCTGATCTTATCGCGTATTTCTTCGGTTTCGTTCATATCAGGCGCAAAGATTCTTTTTCATTTTGACGGTAGTGCCTTCGCCGGGAGAAGAAAACACTTCCAACGAATCCATAAAACTTTTCATTATGGTGAATCCGAGACCGCTTCTTTCTTCGCCTTTAAGCGTGGTATAAAAGTCCTGCATGGCGGTTTCGACGTCGGGTATACCCTTTCCCGTATCCGAAATTTCCACGGTAAGTTCGCCGTCGGCAAGTTCGCAATTTACGGTTATTATGCCCCTCGGGTCGCAAGCGTAACCGTGAACTATCGAATTGGTCACCGCTTCCGAAACAGCGGTTTTGATGTCCGCAATGATTTCCAGCGTCGGATTCAGCCGCGACGCGTATGCGCCCACCGCGCTTCTTAAAAAACTTTCGTTCGCCTCGAGAGCGTTTACTTTGATGGTCAAAGTATCCATGCCGAATAACTCCTTAAATTTTATTGATGATCGTGTATAAACCGCTTACCTTCAGAACTTTGTCCGCAACCGAAGAAGGCTTTGAAAAACTGACGCTTTTGCCCATGGATTTCAACAATTTGTATCTGCCCATTATCAGTCCCACTGCGGACGAATCCATGAAAGTCACCGCGGAAAGATCTATAACGAAATTATCGAAAGATTCGGTTTTTATCAGATTATCCAGAGAAAGCTTTATTTGCGGCGCGTTCGCGTGATCGATATCGCCGCCTATATATGCCACCAAAGTCCTGTATTTCAGCGTGTAATCGAACATAATTCCTCCGTCGGTTTTTACAACGATAACATTGTCTTTCGATAGAAAAATGTCGTATCCGTAATTAAATAGTCGAAAA
>CASFAN010000021.1 GCA_949292715.1 uncultured Eubacteriales bacterium | reverse complement strand
GTCTTTTACGGTTTCGCTTGCCGCCGTTACCGCAGCGCTTACTTCGTCAGGCGTCGCGCTTCCGTCGGACAGCGCGGGAGCTATCTCCGAAGCGTAAGCATCGGCAAATTCGACCGCATAACCGTCGGTAAGCTTGTCCTTTGCTTCGTCATAGTAACCGCCGAAGCTCTCGGTATATGCCGAACTGTAAGCCTCGTAAATATTAACGTAATTGTCGAACTGTTTAAATTCCGCGTTCGTGCGAAGCGAATTCCAAAGCCATATAAACACGATAAGCGTAACTATCATGGGCAGGCAGCTCGCAAGATAACTCATTCCTTCGCGTTTATTGAGCTCCGCCTGCTTTTGCTGCAATACTTTGGGGTTTCCGCCGTAAGTCTTTTCCAGCTTCTCCATCTGGGGTTTAAGCCGTATCGTTATAAGCTGGTTTTTACGCATTTTATAACGCTGGAAGAAGTCAAGCGGAGAAAGTATGAGTTTCAGACAAACGGTGAGCAGTATTATCCTGAGCGCGTAAAAAGCAATACCCGACATACCCGAGTTCAATATAAGCGCCCACGGGAAGGTATTGTATACGTCTACGTTTATCGAGCCGACAACGGAAGTCAGTCCGGTTAATAAAGCCATTTTATTTCTCCTTTGGGATTGAACGGTACGGGATCGAATCCCCCGCACGCAAGCGGATTACAGCGCAATATTCGCGCCGTTCCCATAATTATACCTGCCACCGTTCCCCAATCTTCTATCGCCTGATACATATAACTCGAACAAGTCGGATAATAAATGCACGACTTGCCTATGGCTTTGGACAAAGTCTTTTTATAAAGCAGTATAAGCCCTTGAAAAAGCCATCTGAGAGTTAACAGTTTTACGATCACGCGCACAGGCGTAAGATCGCGTTTTCGTCTTAATATCATGCTTTCAGCATCCCCGCGCGTCCGAGCGCACTAAGCATACGCGCCCTTATTTCGCCGTATGTCAGCTTTTCTATACCCACGCGCGCGATAAATATCATCTGCCCGTCGCATATGCGGTCGAATACTTCGCCCGCTACTCCCCGCATACGCCGTTTGACGAGATTACGCCTGACGGCTTTGCCGATCTTGTTGGATACGATAAAGCCGATACGCTTGCCCCGTCCGCGGACAACGACATAGGACAGTTCGCGCTCGTTGTACTTGGCGCCGTGCGCCCTGACGTATGCGAAACTGCCGCGCAGTCGCAGTCTGAACGCCCGTTTAAGCATGAGAAATATTAACCTCTTCCGAGAGGCTTGGGAGTAAGATTCTTTCTGCCCTTATCGCGACGGCGTTTAAGCACTCTGCGACCTGCCGTCGTCTTCATTCTTGCTCTGAAACCGTGAACCTTTCTCTGCGTTCTCTTTTTAGGCTGGTAAGTTCTTTTCATTTTTATATCTTCCTTTTAAACTGTATTTGCCGATGACCGGACATAATGTTACCGACTCATTATATATGATAAAACCCTTTCAAGTCAAGCAAATTGCCCCCGATTTGATGTTGTTGCATTAAGTTTAATTGCAGATACGGGCGAAATACAAATATATAAGCCTTACGGGTTAAACATTTGCGATAATAAAGAGCGTAAAGCCGCAAAACACTCCGCAACTTACGCTCCTTTATGCCGTATATATTTATGATTTAACGCGACAACGTAATATTTATGCCGTACGTTCCGCGCCCTGTTGCTGCATTTCTTCCGTCTTTTCGGCAAGCTTTTCCACTTGTGCCGGGGAAGCTTTCGGACGTATGCGATCGCGTAACATCTGCATTCGCGTATCCAACGAGCTTGCTATGTCTGCGCATTCCTTCAGATCGGCGGCAAGCAATTCGGGATTTTCTATTTCCTTCTTATAGCGTATGTCGTGTTCGAGCGAAGCCCAGAAATCCATGGCGATAGTGCGGAACTGCACCTCTACGCGAACGAAATGTTTTTTACTCGAAAAGAACACGGGCACTTCGACGATCATGTGATAACTGCGGTAGCCGTTAGGCTTGGGATTCTTTATATAGTCTTTTATTCTTATAATTTCTATATCGTCCTGATTGCCGAGCATTTTAGCTACGGTGTATATGTCGTCCACATACTGACATATAACGCGTATGCCTGCAATGTCGTTCAGATTTTCCGTCATAGATTGCAAGCTGAATTTACAGCCCATTCTGCGCAGTTTTCCGACTATGCTTTCCGCGCTTTTTACGCGACTTTCTATATGGTCTATCGGATTGCGTACGTTGCCCAGGGACAGTTCCTCGTTAAGCACTTCGAACTTAGTCTGCACTTCGCGTATCGCGCAATGATAAAGCGTCATATACCACCTGAATCCTTCCAGAGTATGCAGCAGATCGGGCGCGCTTTCGTCGGTTTCCATAACCCGTGAAATAAATTTTTTAAGATCCTTGTCTTCCATTTTTCCCTCATCCCGTCCGCGACATCGCGCACGGTTCATTTTTGTTTTTAATATTATAATCACGCCAACTTAAAGTTAAGTTAAACGAAAACCGAATGCAACAACGTAAATACCGTGCGGACATTACTGCCCGCACGGTATAAACTTTTATTGTTTTTATGCTTTTTTCGTAAGTTTCATTATACAAGCTGCAAAAGACGCTATCATTGCAAACGCAAGGAATATACACATCGCTATGAATCCGCCATCCACAACGCTTCCGTCGACTCCGAACCCTACGTTGGACAGGAACGCCATTTCGGAATTGAATAACACACCGAATGTGATCAAATAGAACAGATAAGGCAGGAACGCACCTATTCCGAAGTCTTTCACAAGTACTCCGATGTTAAGAAGTATTCCTATTATTATCATAGCAACAGCAACGCCGCTCACAGGAGAATATCCGCCGCCGTCACCTCCGCGAACTCCGTATATGATGACGAATATCAATGCACACAGGCAAGCCGCTGCAGATAAATACCAACCTATGGCTTTGTTTTTAAAGAATTCCGCTATCATTTTACGGTAACCTCCTTGTTTTTATTTATGATGTGAATGGTCATCATCAGCACGCTCGCGGCAGTCCCCACTGCGCTTATAACGATCCATACGGTAAACGCTATTTCATACCAAGTCATAACTCTGACGATCTTGGAGGTACTCGTCATACCGTTCATAGCCATGCTCTTGGTGAAGTTGTAAAGAATGCGTTTTGTAGCTTCGCGAAGATTGTAGGCAAGCTTAGAATCCTTTGTAACCTTATCCTTGATAACGTTGACGAACGTTGTCGCCGAAGATGTGCAGAACATTGTCGTGCCTGCCTCGTATGCGAGCTGAGGGTTCATGAGTCCCGCAGGATTCTGACCGAAGTCTGTTGTAACGTTACCCGTAAATCCGAACTCGCCTTCCATGACGTTCTTCCAAAGGTTGGAGTGATGTCCCGTCCAGGTCGCGCCCAGTCTATTAAATCCGCCCATAACGCCCGTGCACGAAGGATCGTCTTCTCCCGTCGTTTCAAACGCGTACTGGAATGCGCGGAGGTATATCTCGCGTATAGCCTGCTCGTTGGAGAACGTACATACGCCTATACGGTTGGTTTCCTGATCATTGAGGAAGAAGTGTTTGATGTAAGGTATAACGCCCTTACTCATCGCACCTTTTACTTCGGCTTCGGCAAGCTTGCCTGCGATAAATCCGTCTTCGCTGTAATACTCGAAGTTTCTTCCGGCAAAAGGCGTTCTGTGCGTATTCGCGCCGGGACCGTACCAGCCTACGCCGCCGCCCCAGAGTCCTTCCTCACCGAAGCTTACGCCTATTTCGTAAAGAAGCTCGACGTTCCACGTTCCGGCAAATACCGTTTCGGTGGGATAAAGCACCATGCTTTCTTCGGTGACTTCTATCTCGTCTGCGCTGACGTCTTTCCAGTCGGTCTTATATTTGGACTTCGTCCATGCCGCAGGTCCGTCTACCGCCGTCGTAGCGTTAAGGTTTACCGAAAGTATTTCCGTCCTTCCCTGTCTGGAGAACTGGATCATTTCGTCAAGGGTTATCTGATCGAGAAGAACGTCCCAAGCTTCGTCATCGTACGACGCGCCCATCATCATGACGATGTTGTATTTAGTGGCGGTGGAGCCGTAAGTGATGTCTATCGTATCCGTTCCGGGAGTGTAGTGAGCGGGCTCGTAATTACCCGTTGCGTCATAGTAACCGTTGATATCCTCGAGCAGTTCCGCGGAAGCGGTATAGTCGCTCATGTTAGCGGGCCAGGTGCCGCTCCAGTTGCTTCTGGAAAGATATTTAACGCTGTCGTCGTAATAATTGATATCCGTTTTTTCAAACTGATTCTTTATTTTGTATTTGTCGTTAGCCACGGAAAACGAATATTCGTTTTCATCAAAAGTGGTTTTTTCGCTTTCATACGCTTTATCCGCGTCGCCGTCATAGTCCATACCGTCGCTGACGGTCTTGCCCTGTTTTGCAAGTATATTGTTAAGAGCGTCGTGAGCTCCGTTGCCGATAGCGAAATAATACTTGCCTTTCTCCATGATATAAGTGCCGTAATTCTCGTAATCGTAAGAAGCAAAATCTCTGAGATCCACTTCGATATCAAGCGTCTGCTCCCCTGTTTTTTTGGTGAGCATATCGGTCTTGTCAAACGCTACGAGCTGCACTGCGGATTTCTCTATTCCGCCTGCGGTGTAAGGCGCCTGAACGTAAACCTGAACGACGTCCTTGCCGTCACGATCGCCCGTATTCTTTACGGTGACGGTAACGGTCGCTTTCTTGTTCGCCCAGTCAACCTCTACGCGATCGAGAGTCTGCTCGAACGTGGTATAAGACATACCGTATCCGAAGCTAAACTCAACTTCTTCACTGTAGTTCCAGCCGTCCGTTGAAGCAAACGCGCCCGTTTTCGAATTCGCGCCGGCTACATCGTTTACGCAATCGGCATAGCGCGTTTCGTAATAGCGATAACCAACGTAAATGCCTTCGTTGTACATCAGGTATTTGGTTGCGTTGGAGAAGCTTCCGTCATGTCCCACTATCGATGTCGCGTTGGCATAAGTGAAATCGCCGAAGTTCTGCATCGCGGGAGAAGAGAAATCGTCGGTCGCGTAAGTATCCGCAAGTTTACCCGAGGGATTGACTTCGCCCACAAGTATATCTGTGACTGCGTCCATACCTACCTCGCCGGGTCCGCCGATATACAGACAAGCATCGATATCGTATTCGTCAAGCCAGCCGAGCTCAGGGGTGTTGAACGCGTTTATAAGCACTATACGCTTTGCGAACGGACCGTCTTTCATTTCTTGAAGCACTGCTTTTTCTTTATCGGTAAGTTCAAGATAATGAGTCTGCGAAGTCACGTCTTCAGTCGCACTCGTAGTAATAAGGTCGTTACCTTCGCCGCCGACACGTGTAAGTACGAACACGGCTGCGTCCTTATAATTGTCATAACTCGACGTCACGTTCGAAGGAAAGTCTTCAGGTGAAATTTCAGGAACTTGGTAAGCTGCGGGAGCCCCCCAGCCTGCACTTGTCTTACGCGTAAGAGCTCCGTTAGACGCCTGATTGCCTGCTTCTATCTGGCCGAGATAATAATTGTAAAGCTCTGTATTAAGCTGCAGTTTCCCGTCGTTTGTGCAGGCTTTAAGCAAGTCGGTCTCTCTGTCCTCGGAAGCCGTAACTCCGCCGCTACCCGTTCCACCGTAAGCTATATCAGCAGTCGAATAAGAGAAGAATGTAACTTTTGAATTCTTGGCAAGAGGAAGCGCATTGTTCTTATTGGTCATAAGAACCGTTCCTTCCGCCTGAGCACGGTAGGCAACGTTTCTTGCCGCCTGCATTACTTCGGTATGCGTATCGTACTCGCTCTTATAGTAGTACGGATCCACGGTTGTTTCGCCTGTTTCCACTATTTTTGTGTTCGAGATATTCAGATACTTGTTTATGTAACCCGACCACTCAGTAGTTACAACAGAACCGGCTATTCCGACGACAAGCAGAAATAAAAATACAGCCGTCAAAACACGCCACAGCAATAAATTGCCGATTTTTGTAATTTTCATTTTATCCTCCTTAATTTTGTTTTTTAATTCAAGACACGGAATTACCGAAATCCTTTAACATTACTTTTTCAAACGCCGGAGTCCACCATTCGAGATAACCAGCTTTATACGGATGCACAGCGTCATACATATAAAACTCATAATTCTCCTGCGGTATATCGTTAAAATCTTCATCTCCGAAGAGGTCAATAATTCTCACGTCAGCTCCGACGTTATTCCATTTCTCAGCTAATTCATACGTCAGATCTACCATAAGCGAATAATCTGAACTCTTCGGATCTTTACTTTTCTTATATCCTTCGTCTGAGAAATACGCGTTAGTATAAAAATAAATGGGACAATTCCAAGTTTGCACTACATAAGCTATAACATACTCCATTGCTCCGGCAACAGTATCGGTATCAAATTCGCTTTTGTCCGTTACCGAAAGTTCGGAAACCGAACCCAATCTGCCGATATTTTTTTTCTTCGCATCGTTTGTAGACACCTGGCAAACAAACGCGTCTATTTTTGCGTTTTTATCAAAATTACCATTGTGCAATCTATAAAGATAACCGTTCTTATCATTGCCTGCCAAAGTCGTTCCGCTTACCGCGTCTTTAACGCAGATTGCTCCGTTTCGCGCAGCTATGTAATCCGGTACCGACTCTTCACAGCTTGCCATACCCAAAGTGACCGAAGAGCCCAGCCAGTAAATGATTTTGCCGGTAAGCGCCGTATCTCGACTCTCACAATTTTCCACCGAATACTCTTCTCCGTTCGCAGGATTAAACGACGTACATGCGATACAGCCTGACATAGCCATGCATAAAACAATAAGTATGAATGCTGTTATAATCATAAAAATTTTTTGCACTAGCTTTTTCATATACTCACCTTTTCGAATGTATTTTATCATTCTTTTCTCCTTTTGTGCGGTTTTGAGCACAACAAGTTCAAAATAGCTGCAAATATGCTGTTTTTTAGCATAGCCTGTCGATTTTCCGACATTTTCGGTTATTAAAAAATCAAGGCATAAGAACACAACTCTTACAACTTGATTTTTAATATTCTTTATAAATTTTTAATATGTAGCGCAACTTTTTCCGATGGAAGAAGGATATCGAGATTAAACATATTATTTTTTACGCTTATCGTCAAATTCCCGTCGTATTTATCGACAATGTAACGTATACTTTTTAATCCAAACCCGTGATCGCCCTTTTTACTTGTTACAGGAAATCCATCCGATATATGTAACGTTCCGGAAAAATAATTTTCCAAATGGACGCTAACCATGCCGCTACGCTCCTGAACGCGAAGACCAATTATACGCTTACCTTCCGCTTCTTTCATCACGCTCTCTATTGCATTATCCATCGCGTTCCCAAACAAGGAATATATATCTCCGTATTTTATATTAGCAAGACAGTCTCCGTCGGCTATAACGGTAAATGTTATTTTATTACGTTGACAATACATCCCTTTATCTGTCAATACACAATCAAGTGCAGCGTTACCTGTTTTGGCAATACTGCTGTAAATATCCACCGCTTCCTGTAATTCTGCAATACAACTTCGTCTTTCTTCCGCGTCACGCATACTCGTCAATGCCGCAATCTGATGCTTTAAATCGTGACATTTTATGTTTATCTGTTCCATATTGGCGCGTGCTATTTCATAATATTTAGCTTCCCTTTCAAGACGAAGCTCTAATTCTTCATTACTGCTTTTTAGTCTTCCCTTATCAAACAATCCAAACTGCAACCCGATAATAAGTATTACTAACGTAACGGAATACAACTCATAACCGATACCTACTGCGCTTATTGAAAGAAGATCGCTTCTGATATGCTTAACGTACACACCAAGTATTATCATCACTAAAAGAAACACAACTGCCACAATGAGCGTGTAACCTTTGGGTAATCGCGTGAAATCCTCTTGCTTCAATCTTTTCATAAATACAAAGAAAAACAACGTATACACAATAGCATAAATCATTCCTAGAATAAATAAATACATAAAATTGCCATATTCCATAGAAATAGGCACTCCCATAAGGCGCATAAGCAACTCAAATGCATGATGTGAAAAGTTTTGTACCAAAAACGCCGCGACTACGAAAAAGAGTAAATCAAACACAGGCATTTCAAAACATATTAGCGTATATATAAAAGCAAGCGTATAACCGGTAAGATAGTAAATATAGTATTCAAGTTTATCAGGGACAAAAGGCAGATAATCTATGCTTCTCCAGGCAATACTTATACCGCAAAATATTGCGCCAAATACTATAATTTTGACCACAAAATGTTTTCTGCGCTTAAAACGGTAAAACATTAAAGCAAGTGGTATGAGTAATTGTATAAAAAAGGTTATCACGTTAAAACCCTCCGCCGTAATATACCGCGAGTGCATCAAGAAAATGTTTTTTCGCGAACGACTTATAGTAAGCACTTCGTTTCCGACGGTCACTTCGTCCCCGCTCACTTTATCGACATGTGATAAATTCACCAAATAAGAATTATTGCATCTAACAAACGACATTGACTCGAATTTCTTTTCCGTTTCTTTCATGGATGAACGAACTCGCAATAAACCTTTTTCGGTATGATAACACACAAAATGCAAGCTACTTTCTATATAATAAATATCCGAAACATCGAGCTTTATCATTCCGTTTTCGGTATTCAACATTAGTCCGCCGCTTTTAATCTTTTTCTGGAGTCTTACTGCTTTTTCCATTTTAAGCGAAAAATTGAAATAATCGACAGGCTTTACGACAAAATCAAGCGCATCTACTTCATAGCCTTTTATCGCATACTTTGCCATGTTTGTAACGAATATCACGGAAACATTCTGATCAACTGCGCGCAGACGCTTAACTGTTTTCAAACCGTCAAGAAAAGGCATCTCAATATCCATAAATACAATATCATATCCCGTATCATAATCAGCAAGAAAACTAAGCCCGTCACTAAAAATATTTACGCCGAAAGTTTCACCTGCTTCCTCTCCGTATTTGCGTATAAAACGAGCAAGTGTCCCAGAATCTCCTTTATCATCTTCCACTATTGCTATTTTTATCATTTAACCTCCTCATACTACCGATTATTTTTGCATCAGAATAAAATAAAGTGTTATTTTATAAGCTATTATATCAAGTTTGCAATCTTCATGTTGTTTTGTGCATAACTCACATTGATTTTAACATAACTTGCATTAAAAATCAATACAGATTTCCTAAATTTAACACCATATAAACAACTCATTACGAAGAAAATATTTATTCAACTAAAATCTCTCCGCATCCGCTGCTTTCATTAGCGATGAGTTACTTGCTTATTAACAAACATAAAATAAGGAAGAACACCAAGTAATCTTGATGTTTCTTTCCTTACTGAAATCCCCGACGTCCTACTCTCCCATACGCAAAAGAAAAGAACAGATGCTTTTACATCTGCTCTTTCTAATGAAATGCGGCAACGTCCTACTCTCCCATACAGTGTCCCGTACAGTACCATCGGCTCTATGTGGCTTAACTTCCGTGTTCGGTATGAGAACGGGTGGATCCCACATGATATTATCACCGCAATGG
>CASFAN010000020.1 GCA_949292715.1 uncultured Eubacteriales bacterium | reverse complement strand
CAATATCGGGATTTTCGGGCGCCCATGCGTTAAGCTGCGCTTCCGTATAATCTTTCGCATTTACTTTATGCACGGTACCATAAAACAGTTCGGTTATCTCGCGACAATCGGACGGTTCATAAAGTCTAATAATCATATTTTTCTCAGCGTTCACGAAATAAATTCCTTTGACAGTCGCGTTATCTCGTCTTTCTGCTCTTTCGTCAGACGGAAAGAATCGCGGCATTTGCTCGCCGCTTTCATTCTGACAAAGGGAGTAAGCTCGGGAAGCGCAAGCAACCGTAGTCCGTAGCTATAGAACTTCACGCATACGTCGCATATCAGCCATGCCGCCGCCATATCGGTATAATACTCGCCGAGCGGCACGGTTCTCAGTCCGTCTTCTACGAGCGGCATATATTCTTCACTCACGCAATTGGTCATAAGCATAACGAAATACGCGCGCTTTTTGAATTCCCCGCCCGTTTTCAGATACCCGAACCGCCGCATAAGCTCGGCTTTATCCTTTATCCAGCCGAACTTGCTCACGACCTGATCGATCTGTGCCCAACTGTCGGCTATCGCAAACAATCGGTTAAGCAAGCCGACGTTTGTTTCGACGTCTTTTCCGAGTTGCATTCCGACAAGCAATATTTCCTCGTGCGACAAATTACTCCGCGCAAGCGCGTCTTCCGCAAAAGTCGGGTACTCGCGTTTTATACGTTTTCCGAGCGCCCGCAAATGCGGCGTTCTCACGCCGTATGTCTTTTTACCCGTCATCAAAAGTCTGTCGTTGAACTTTTTGTACTTTTCGTCCGCAAGCCGTTCCAACTCGTTTATTACGTCAGTGTATTTCATAAAAATATTATAACATTTTTTTTGAAAATTTTCAAGGGAAAACCCTTCTTTAAGTAAAGAAGGGTTTTCCCTTGACCCTTTCCGAAGAAATTTACAACATTCAAGAAACAAAAACAAACTTTTTAATTTTCCAGAAAAGATATAAAAAATTTTGTTAAGCGTTTAAGTTTCTTTGGGAAAGGTTTAAGGGAAACCCTTTCTTTGCCCAAAGAAAGGGTTTCCCTTAAAAATTCAAAAAACTCAACAAAACTTATGCAAGCGTAAACGCGATAAAATCGACGTGGCCTTTGCCGACGTAAGTGAACGACAGCTCGCACACGCCCGAAGCGGTTAAATCCGCGCCGAGTACGCGTTCGCCGTTACCGCGCGGCACGTCTATTTCCGCAGCAGGCTCGCCGTTGGCGCGAACGATTATTTTTCCGCCGCCTTTACCGCGCACTTTTACGTCGATACGGCTTGCTCCGTCAATATCGAAATAACGGTAGACCGCGGTCGCGCCGTCGCATAAGTTCGCTATGTACTGATCGGGATCGCAATCGCGGTCCTTGCCCGACTGCGTCAGGTAAGGATAACAACCCTTGCGTTTCTTGAACACTCCGCAGAAATACGTTCCCTTTTTCGAGAACAGATTGCATGCTATGTGCGCGCTGTACTCGCCTTTCCCTGCGAGCGGTCCGCCATTCAGTCCGCACGAAGTCAGCCGCGCCTGAGCAAACTTTTCGCCGTCGAACTCCAGTTTTTCCGCGCAAGCCTGACGTGAGAAAGAATTGCGGTTGGTCTGACGGTGATAGAAAATGTAATAATCGTCGCCGATATTAAGCATTCCGCCGTGAGTGTTGCCGAGATACCCGCGCGCCTTGTCCGCAGTCACCCCGTCAATACCTACGTCGCCTATCGAAACAAGTACGCCGCCGTACTCGAACCCGCCGAGCGGATTATCGCTGACGGCATAGCAAAGCTCGTGATTCACGCAGGAACTGTATACAAAATAATATTTGCCGCCGAACTTACGGAGCGATGACGCCTCGAAAAACTCATGTCCCTCGTACGGCGTGCCTTTGCCTTCCTTCTTACCTTTCACTCCGATATATATCGGACCTTGCTTTACGGTAAGCATATCGGTATCCAGCTCGAATCCCATCGCGCCGTGCTCCGACGCTTTATGCCCGCCGAGCAGGAAAGACGGATAATTGACCGGACCGAATCCGGTATACATATAAACCTTGCCGTCATCGTCGACGAATACGCCCGGATCGAACTGCAACGGCTCTTTTTTACTGCCGAGCAGCGAACCGTCGGGATATTTCACATAGCCGAGAAACTCATACTTCCCGGCAGGCTCGTCGCACACAGCAACGCTAATAAGTCCGCTATAAGCAATGAAGTAATAAAGATAATATCTTCCGTCCGCGCCGCGGCAAACGTCGGGCGCATACATCGCATTGAGTATGCCCTTCTTTCCTTTCGGATCCTGTGCGCGGCGGTATATAACGCCTTCGTAACGCCAGTCGGACAGATCGTTTACGGGCGCCGACCAGCAAACATAATCGAGCAGACAGAACGAACGTCCGTCGAACTCGTCGTGCGAGCCGTAAATATATACCCTGTCGCCGAAAATATGAGGTTCGGCGTCGGGTACATATTCATAGCTCGGAAGATAAGGATTAAAGACCTGTTTTTTCATATTTTCCCTCTTTTACCGCCCGCGAGCAAACGCGGAAGAATTATTCATTCCGAATAAACAAAGGTTATTCGTTCATCAGCGCATAGCTGTCTTTAAGCGCGGGATAAAGCGAACGGAAAACGGCATAACGCTTTTCGTAAGCCGCGCTGCGCGCTTTGTCGGGGCATGCCGCGCTTTCGTCCGCCGCGAATTTTTTCGCCGCTTCGGACACGTCGGCATACTCGCCGCACGCCGTCATCGCAAGTATAGCCGCGCCGTATGCGGGACCTTCGTCCACGCTGAGCCGTCTGACTTTCACGTTCAGCACGTCGGCTATTATCCGGCGCCACAACGCGCTTTTCGCACCGCCTCCGCACACGCTTACGGAATTGATAACTATGCCGTTTTTTTTGACCGCCTCCGCGCAATCGCGGAGTGCGAACGCCACGCCTTCGAGAACCGCAAGCGTCATGTGTTTTCTCGTGGTATCGGGTCTCATGCCGATGAACGCGCCGCGCGCGTTGACGTCGTTATGCGGACTGCGCTCACCCATCAGATAAGGCAGGAAATACACATGATTGTTTCCGCATATTTCTTCCAACCCTGCCTGCTCAGCCGAATAATCTTTCGTCCCGAGTATTCCGTCCGACCACCACGCGTTGCAGCTTGCAGCGGAGAGTATGCAACCCATAAGATGATACTTTCCGTTCGCATGGCAAAAACTGTGCAGCGCATTGTTTTCGGGCAGAACGAATTTATCGCTCGCAACGAATATCGTGCCGCTCGTACCGAGCGAAATGTTGCAGTCGCCGTCCGCTACCGTACCCGTTCCTATTGCGGCGGCAGCGTTATCGCCCGCTCCCGCGCTTATCACGACGTCGCCTCTCAGTCCGAACATACGCGCAATGTCGGCATCCAACACGCCCGCCTTTTCGTAAGATTCCTTGATTTCGGGCAGCCATTCGGGTTTCACACCGGAAAACTCGCACGCCTCGTTGCTCCATCTGCGGTTTTTTACGTCGAAAAACAGCGTGCCGCTCGCGTCCGAAACGTCGGTCACTTTGCGCCCGCAAAGCCTGTAAACCAGATAATCTTTGGGCAGCATTATTGAAGCTATGCGCGCATAAAGTTCGGGTTCGTTATCACGCATCCACAAAACTTTGGGCGCGGTAAAGCCCGCGTATGCGATGTTTGCCGTACACGCGGACAACCTGTCTTTGCCTATAACGGTATTAAGCCGCTCTGTCTGCTCGGCGCTTCTGCCGTCGTTCCACAGTATCGCGGGACGCAATACCGAGCCGTCGCTGCCGAGCGCGATAAGCCCGTGCATCTGACCGCCGAACGATATTCCGCGCACACGGGACGCGTCGCGACCGCAGACGAGCGCCTTTATACCGCGAAGTACGGCGGCATACCAGTCCTCGGGGTTCTGCTCGCTCCACCCGCCCTTGGGATAGTGTACGGGATAGGTTTGCAGGCTGTCGGCGATTATTTTGCCGTCCGCTCCTACAAGAAGGAACTTCGCACCGCTCGTACCGAGATCGATACCTATGTATTCGTTCATGCTCATTTGCCGAACATTACTTCGTTCATAACGGATTCCAGCATTTCCTGTCTTCCGCTCGAAGGCACTTTGCAAGCGCCGAGTTTATCCGCGTATTCGGCAAGCTCTTTAAGCGAGGTCTTGCCCGCAAGTATTTTCTTGCCCATTTCTGTATCCGTAAAAGTCGAGTAACGCTCTTTGATAAATGCGTCCACTCTTCCGTCCTCGATAATTGCCGCTGCTTTGAGCAGACCGAGCGCGAACGTATCCATGCCGAGTATGTACGCGAGGAACATATCCTCAACCGTGTTGGACGCGCGACGCGTTTTCGCGTCGAAGTTAAAGCCGCCGGTAAGTCCGCCCGCTTTCAGCACCTCATACATGCAATGCGTTGCGCTGTACACGTCGAACGGGAATTCGTCGGTATCCCAACCGAGCAGATAATCGCCCTGATTGGCGTCTATCGAACCGAGCATTCCGTTCATCGCGCTTATACGCAGTTCATGCTCGAAAGTGTGCCCTGCAAGCGTTGCGTGATTGGCCTCTATATTCATCTTGAAATCTTTATCCAGTCCGTGAGCGCGCAGGAAACCGATTGCGGTCGCCGCGTCGAAATCGTACTGATGTTTCATCGGCTCTTTCGGCTTTGGCTCTATGTAGAAGTCGCCTTTGAATCCTATCGAACGGCCGTATTCAACCGCCATTTTCATCAGCCGCGCTATATTTTCCTGTTCGAACGCAACGTCGGTGTTAAGCAACGTGTCATAACCCTCTCTGCCGCCCCAGAAAACGTATCCTCTGCCGCCGAGCTTAACGGTAAGATCGAGCGCTTTTTTGATCTGTGCCGCGGCAAACGCATACACGTCCGCGCTGTTAGTCGAGCCTGCGCCGTTTTTATAACGGGGATTGGAGAACATGTTTGCCGTTCCCCACAGACATTTAATACCGGTACCCTTCGACTTTTTGAGGATATAATCGGAAATTTCGTCCAGACGGCGATTTGTTTCTTTTATGTCGTCCGCTTCGGGCACAAGGTCTACGTCATGGAAACAATAATACCTGATGCCGAGCTTCTTCATAAACTCGAAGCCCGCGTCGACTTTTGCTTTCGCGTGTTCCATAGTAGCGGGCACGGCACCAAAACTCTTGTCCGTAGTGCCTCTGCCGAACGTATCCGTACCGTCGGCGCAGAGGTTATGCCACCACGCCATTGCGAAAGGAAGATGTTCGCTCATCTTTTTACCCATAACGACCTTGTCTGCGTCGTAAAACTTGAACGCAAACGCGTTTTTGCTCTCTGCCCCTTCATACTTAATAACGGGAATGTTTTTGAAAATTTCGCTCATAAGCGCCCCCTGCGAATATATTTTTCCGCAAATAACAACGACGCGCCTTTCATATGCTCTCATGTTTTTCACGCGCAACCGCCGTTCATGCATTACTTTATATTAATTATAATACATAAAATTACGCCAATCAAGTCAAAATTAACCGAACATAGGACATAAATTACGATTGTTTCGGTTGCGGACCGCTAACGCTCGCCGTTGGCGTCCGCCACCTTATATCCGCGCTTGCAAATTCTTTTCGGCGCAAAGGCGTGTTTTTTTACCGCCGCAGGGTCACCTAGCGGCGGTCGCACGCTTACGCTGGCTAAAAATAACACGCCTTATCATCCGAAAATCTCTCCGCAATCGCTGCTGTCTTTGACTATAAGTAACTCGTTCTTTTTTATAAAGTGTTTATCCTTAAAAATAAGAACGAGTATATATAGAGTACTGCAAGCAGTAGATGCGAACGGATTTTTCGAGTGGCAGACATTTTCTTCGGAGCGAGCGAAGCGATAGCGGGCGCCATAAGGTGACCCTATGGCGCCCCGAAAAAATGGCTGTACGCGGAAAAGACGTCGCAGATACGGATATATATGGCGCACGCCTACGGCGAGCGTTAGCGGTGCGCAATATAAAAGGTTGCTTATTTTATAAGGTATTCAAATCTGAATTTTTCTTTACCGACTTTAAAATAATCGCTCAGCGAAAATGTCGCTCGGTCTACTCCCTTTGCGTATTCTTCCCAGTAAGGCAACATATTCTTGCTGAATTCCTCGCTCATCGATTTGCTTATAAACTCTGTCACCCACTTGTTTATAGTTTCAAAATCATTCATTACTTCCGTTATTCGTGCTATGCACTCGTTCGCGCTTTCCTGACTCATTTTCGCCATTATCTTGAAAAACAGCTTCCTAAACCCGAACACTATCGTCAACGTCGCTATACGCGCTATATCTTCCGTTCCGTCTTTTTCCTTATACAATATCAGCGCTCTTGCGTCCTCTCTGTTGCATACGGATAAAAACATATCCGTTTCTTTTTTCAGCTCTTTTTCGTACTCTTTTTCTTTGTCCATTTGTGTTTGCTCCTGTGGGTTTATTAATAAAATTTTTTGATAAAACGTTAAATTATTCCGTATAGCGAAGTGATTATATCAAAAAACAATGCTAAAATCAAGTAAATATTCGCTATACGGAATAATTTGGAGGAACAAATATGCAAAAAATCAGACCCGATATGGATTTTGGAAGATGTATCGAAAGAATAAGAAGAAGTCGGAAATTATCGCAAAAGAATGTAGTAGATAAACTTTGGGAAATGGGAATCAAGACATCGGCAAGCTCTTATGCAAAGATTGAAACCAACAGACTTAATATAAAAACAAGTGAATTGATAGCGTTAAAATTGATTTTCGACGTTTCCTTTGATGAGTTTTTCAAAGATTTATTAAATGAAATAAATTTATCAGATAAAAATGAAGAAATAACATCAAAATAAATAATTTTATTTATCAATTTTAATAACAGTAATTACAAAGCATATATGCAGCGATTGCGGATATATATGGCGCACTTTGTGCGCCTCAAATGTGGGAGTAAGCACGAATTCATTTCGGGCGCGCGACCTTATTTTGGAGCGCGAACGGTGAGTGAGTGCGACGGAAGGGCGGGAAACAATGCAGAGCATATCTTCGATATGCGAACATTGTTGCCTGCACTGTCAGGCGGGCGAGCTAACGCACAGCGTTAGCGTGGTTTGCCCCGTAAGGGGTGCGGAGCCCCGCCCGCCGAATGAATCCGTTGGCGTTCGCGCTTATATGAGCGCGCACTTTTGTTATATTGTCGTTTGCTATGCGCGCGAAATATAACAATCGGCGCGAAACAAGCGCGGTGCGCTAGACATAAATACAAAAAAGGCTTGCAATGACCGCAGAAACGCTGTATAATTATTATATGGAAAAACATACGAAAACAGTAGTAACGGGCATCAGCGGGGGTGTAGATAGCGCTGTGGCGGCTCTTCTTCTTAAACAGCAAGGATATGACGTAATAGGTCTGTTCATGAACAACTGGGAAGAAAACGACGCCGACGGAGCATGTACTTCGGCGGAAGACTGGGCGGACGCTCAGAGTGCGGCAGCTAAAATCGGAATACCCGTTTATTCGGTTAATTTTGCAAAAGAATACTACGAACGCGTGTTTTCTCATTTTCTCAGCGAGTATAAAGCCGGAAGAACGCCTAATCCGGACGTTTTATGCAATCGCGAGATCAAGTTTGACGAATTCGCCCGCTATGCGCGCGAACTGGGCGCGGACTATATTGCCACGGGGCATTATTGCGACATAACGCACGACGCGGAATATAACGGCAAGCGCGTTACGCGTTTGCTCAGAGCCGCAGATACAGCCAAAGATCAGACTTATTTTCTTAACCAGGTGCGCGACGGACAGTTAGATAACGTGCTTTTTCCGCTCGGTAAGCTGCGCAAACCCGAAGTACGCGCAATCGCGGAAAGTTACGGACTTACTTCCGTCGCCAAAAAGAAAGACTCTACCGGCGTTTGTTTCATCGGAGAGAGAAATTTTAAAAAATTCCTTTCTTCATACCTTCCCGCAAAACCGGGACCCATAACCGACGAAGAAGGGAATATACTCGGCACTCACGACGGGCTTATGTATTACACTCTCGGACAGCGCCGCGGATTGGGCATAGGCGGACACAAAGGCTATGCTGCCGAACGCTGGTTTGTCATTCGTAAAGACATATCTTCAAATACTCTTATTGTTTCTTGTGGAGAAGACGACCGCTTGCTTTCATCGTCGCTTAAAGCCGCTTCGCTTAATTTTATCGGAGGCGCGCCCGAAATCGGCATTACGTTCGCCTGCACCGCGAAAACGCGCTACCGCCAACCCGATCAGGCTTGTTCGGTCACAGTCAATCCTGACGGTACCGCAGACGTCGTATTCGACGTTCCTCAACGTGCAATCACTCCCGGACAGTATGTCGTTTTTTATGACGACAACCGCTGTATGGGCGGCGGCGTTATTTTATGATTTTCATTTTTTACGGTAATTCTCGGAAAACCCCTT
>CASFAN010000019.1 GCA_949292715.1 uncultured Eubacteriales bacterium | reverse complement strand
CGTCTGTTGCGCGCTATCTCGCAGGCAAGCATATTGCATGCCTTTTCCACCTCGGCGAGTTTCAGAAGTTTGGCTATCAGCTTGTTCAGCTTGGTTATACCCACATCGAGTTCGGCGGTAACGGAAGTCAAAGAATACGGCAAAAGCACGTTGTCTTCAGACGGTTTTATCGTTACCGACGGCACGTCCACGCCCATAACGCTGCGCGACTTACACTCCATATCGACGCGGTATGACGGCATGGCTATTGCCTGCTCTATGTTCGCTTCGCTGTCCGAAGCGCGCGCAAGCATGAACGCGCGGAGCGCCGCCGCGAGTTCTTCCTCCGTTTCGCGCCTGAGCTTTTTGTTTTCGCGTACCATTATCATGAACTGCCGCACCATTTCGTCCGACTTGTCTTTGAGCAGTTTATGCCCTTTGACAGCGGTTTTCAGACGGTCTTTAAGCCGCCGCAGTTCCATACGCGTGGGATTTACGTTAAGCCTTGCCATTTTCTTCCTTCTCCGCAGGGAGATATTTCGCGATATATTTATCCTTGATACGTTTAAGCTCGAATCTCGGTAACAGCGAAAGCAGTTCCCAACCGAGATTAAGCGTTTCTTCTATACTCCTGTCCGTTTCAAACGACTGGTTTATATAACGTTTTTCAAACTCCTCGGCAAAAAGCGCATACTTCTTGTCTGTTTCGGTAAGCGCGGCATCGCCGAGTATTGCGGAAAGTTCTTTCGCCTGCTTGCCCGCCGCATACGCCGCAAAAAGCTGGTTCATGGTATCCGCGTGATCCTCGCGCGTTTTGCCGTCGCCTATACCCTTATCTTTAAGTCGGCTAAGGCTGGGCAACACATCGATAGGCGGATTGTAACCGCGTTTGTAAAGGTCGCGCGAAAGTATTATCTGCCCTTCCGTTATATATCCGGTAAGGTCGGGTATCGGATGCGTTTTGTCGTCTTCGGGCATGGTAAGCACGGGTATCTGCGTAATCGAACCCTTTATGCCTTTGATACGTCCCGCACGTTCGTAAAGCGAAGCAAGATCGGTATACATATAACCGGGGTAGCCGCGACGTCCGGGCACTTCCTTACGCGCCGCGCTGACTTCGCGCAATGCTTCCGCATAATTGGTGATATCAGTCATAATTACCAGAACGTGCATACCCTTATCGAACGCGAGATATTCCGCGGCGGTAAGCGCCATTCTCGGAGTCGCTATACGCTCGATTGCGGGGTCGGAAGCAAGGTTCATGAAAAGTACTGCGCGGTCTATCGCGCCAGTTCTGCGGAAGTCGCGCACGAAAAAGTCCGCTTCCTCGTAAGTTATGCCTATCGCGGCGAACACGACGGCGAAATCGCCCGAATCGCCGAGCACTTTTGCCTGTCTCGCTATCTGCGCGGCAAGCTCGGCGTGAGGCAGTCCCGAAGCCGAGAACACGGGCAGTTTCTGACCTCTTACGAGCGTGTTAAGTCCGTCGATCGCGCTGATACCCGTCTGTATGAATTCGTCGGGATAATCGCGCGCGGCGGGGTTTATCGGACTTCCGTTGATATCGACGCGTTTATCCGCTATTATGTCGGCTCCGCCGTCAATGGGTTTGCCCATGCCGTCGAATATTCTGCCGAGCATATCCTGCGAAACCGCAAGCTCTATGCCGTGACCGAGGAAAGCGGCTTTTGCCGTGGAAATTTTGAGTCCGCGGCTCGCCTCGAAAAGCTGTACGAGCGCTTTGTCGCCCGCAACTTCGAGCACTTTGCCGTGACGCACTTCGCCGTCGTCCTGCGTAATCTCGACAAGTTCGTTATATTTGACTCCGCTCACGTTCTCAACGAGCATGAGAGGTCCGACTACTTCGCGTATACTGCGGTATTCTTTTTTCATCGCGCCTCCTCTGCGCCCGCAAGCGCTTCAAGCTGTTCTTTTATCTCTTTCGCAGCCTTGTCTATTTCTCCTATCTCTTCTTCCGTAACGTACTTTGCTCTGCCTATCTTTTCGCGCGCGCTTATCGCAAGCACTTCGTCCTGAGACACTCCGCGCTTTACCGCCGCAAGCGACGCGTTGTACCAGCCGAGTATAAGTCCGAGCATTTTGTACTGCTTGGAAAGCGACGTATAAGTATCCGTTTCGTGGAAAGCGTTCTGGTGCAGGTAGTCTTCTCTTATGCTCTTTGCGCATTCCATTGTCATGCGGTCGGTCGGAGAAAGCGCGTCCATACCCACAAGGCGGACAATCTCGTCCAGCCGCGCTTCTTCCTGCAATACGCGCATTACTTCCCTGCGGCGTTCCGTCCAGCCTTCATCCACGTTATCTTCGTACCATTTCGCAAGTCTGTCGCTGTAAAGCGAATAGCTCGTCAGCCAGTCGATCGCGGGGAAATGTCTTTTATACGCAAGCGCGCTGCTCAGTCCCCAGAAAACTTTTACTATTCTCAGCGTTGCCTGAGCGACGGGTTCGGACATATCGCCGCCCGGAGGAGATACCGCGCCGATTGCGGTTATGCTGCCCGTACGCTCTCCGCTTCCGAGCAGTTTAACCACGCCCGCACGTTCATAGAACTCCGCAAGACGGGTGGAAAGGTACGCGGGATAACCTTCTTCGCCGGGCATTTCTTCCAGTCTGCCGCTCATCTCGCGCAGAGCTTCCGCCCAACGCGAAGTGGAGTCAGCCATTATCGCAACGGAATAACCCATATCGCGGAAATACTCCGCTATCGTTATACCCGTATATATACTTGCTTCGCGCGCGGCAACGGGCATATCCGAGGTATTCGCTATAAGAACCGTTCGTTTCATCAGCGGCTCGCCCGTTTTCGGGTCTTTAAGTTCGGGAAACTCGTTGAGAACGTCGGTCATTTCGTTACCGCGCTCGCCGCAGCCGACGTAAACTATTATGTCGGCGTCCGCCCACTTCGCAAGCTGATGCTGAACTACGGTTTTCCCGCTTCCGAAAGGTCCGGGTACCGCGGCAACGCCGCCGCGGGCTATCGGGAAAAGCGTATCGATGACGCGCTGTCCAGTCACGAGCGGAGAGTCGGGAGAAAGTTTGCTTTTATAAGGTCTGCCTCTGCGCACAGGCCATTTTCTGAGCATAGCCACTTTTTCCGTGCCGTGTTCGGTTTCTATTTCCGCGACGGTTTCCTCGACCGTGAACTCGCCCGCTTTTATGCTTTTTATTTTTCCGTTGATTTTATTCGGTACGGTTATTCTGCACTCGACGACTTCGTTTTCCTGTACCGTGCCGATGATGTCGCCTTCGCGCACTTCGTTGCCTTTCGCAACCGTCGGAACGAATTTCCACTTTTTCTCACGGTCAATGGCGGGAACGTCTATGCCTCTGCCTATGCGATTGCCGCTCGCTTCGACTAATTTTCTGAGCGGACGCTGTATGCCGTCGTATATGCCTTCGAGAAGTCCCGGTCCGAGTTCGACGGACAGAGGCGCGCCCGTGGGATAAACGTTTTCGCCCGGTCCGAGCATACTCGTTTCCTCATACACCTGCACCGACGCTTTATCGCCGCGAAGTTCGATGACCTCGCCTATAAGACGCGCTTCGGAAACGCGCACGACGTCGTACATTTTAACGTCGGGCATTCCCTCCGCAACTATCAGAGGTCCGCTTACTTTTATTATTTTTCCGCATTTTTCTGCCATATTCACCGCCTGTGGATCAGTCGTCCGCTATGGACGCGCCTATCGCTTTTTCGATGTCTTTCTGTATACAGTACATTCCGTAGCCCGTGCTTCCCGTACACGACGGAACGGGTACTACGCAAGGATAAGGTCTGTCTTTGAGTTTTTCGGTTTTATCCGCTATTTCCGCCGCAAGCGTTTCGGTCACGAATATAACGGCATATCCGCCGTCCGCGACCAGCGTATCCAACGTTTCCCCCGCCTGCGTTCCGTTTTCCGCAACAAACGCTTCCGCGCCCACGGCTTTGAAAGCAAGCGCGCTGTCCGCGTCGCCTATGACCGCAATTTTTCCGCTAATCATATATCGCCCTCAGCCTCCTTTTTATCTCGCCCGTAACGCCGTTCTTTATACATACGAGCACGGTCCGTACCGTCTTTATTTCGAGAAGCGCGCGCATAAAATAGTTTATGAAAGGAACGTCGGACAAAAAGTTATCCCTGCCCGCGAGCGTAAGCGCGTAAAGATAGTCGTCCGCGCCCGTTTCCAGTTCCGTAAGCGCGTCCGCGCCCTCGCCCGCAGCAGCAAACAGTTCGCCGTATTCGGTATCGGCAAAGAACGAATAAAACGCTTCGTCAGTGCCTTCGAGTGCACGCGCCGCGTCGCTTTCCTTAATGCTGCCGCCGCGTATAAACATCGCGCCGAAATCGCGCCTGTTCATTCCGAGCACGCGGCAACGATAAAGCGTCATCAGATTTTTAAGGTCAAGCTCGCTTTTGACATACTTAGAAAGCATGCGTTCGCCTTTGCTCCGCGCGACGAGATAGTCGTAACGCGCCTGAGTTATTGCCGCTTCTATTTCCCGCGCTTTCGGCTTTTCCGTCAAATATTTTTCGTCGAGCGTTTCCAGACACTCGGCAAGCTCAGCCGGAAGTTCGGAATAATCTCCGTTTTCTATTCCCTGAGCTACATAGCCGAACCCGCCGTAAAGCGCGCGCGAAACGTCCGCGCCGCTCACCTTGCCTTTATATGCCGCTTTGGCGTTGTGAAAAACGAACTCGGCGCAAAGCACGTCGCGCACTTTGTCCGTAGGCGCGTATTCGCGCACGAATTCCAACAGATGCGCTGTTCTTGCGGCAAGTATATCGTCCGCGCCGCCCTCGTCGCTCCAACCGAAATCGGCAAGCAAACGCAGCGCCTCGGGATACGTCGCATCCGTGAGTCGCCTGAGTTTGTCCGCATCTATAAGGTCTTTCTCCTCATATGAAGCAAGAGTATTCGCAAAAATTTTGCCGATTATCGCCATTATTCTCCGAAAAGAAGCTCCGCCGTCTCGCGTTCGAGCGAAACGCGGTATTCTTCGAGCACCGTAGGCAGAGAAAGGTCTTTTTCCGTCGTTTTTCCGACGAGTAAAAGTCCGCCGCCTATCCGTACGTTTTTACCGCAGGTCAGTTTTTTGCCGGACGCTTTTTCCAGACGTTCCGTCCATTTTGCGTCGATAACGTCCGCGTCGTCTTCGTCCGCGCATACTTCGTCGCCGTCTTCGCACGCTTTTGCCGCAAGCGAAAGCCATAACCGCGCATAAGCCTTTCTGTCTTTGCGCAGATCGGCGCGGGCGCTTTCGAAAACCTTTTCCAATTCCGCTTGTTTCGCGCCGAGCACGAGCATACGCGCCTGAGGTCCCGCAAGCGTAGTTCTGCGCCTTATTACCTCCTGCGCTTCGCGTTCGAGTGCGTTTTTACGCGCGGTGAGCGCGTTTTCAAGCCGCTCTTTTGCTTCGCCGAGCGCACGTTCGCGCTCGCTCATTGCCGCGGCAACCGTTTCAGCCGCGCTTTCACGCGCCTTCGCTTCGATCTCAGCAACTATTCCGTCGATACCGCTCATTGTCTCACGTCTCCGACGCTCACGCGCGAAGGAATATGAGCGCGAGCAGCGACACTATAAAGGACAGTATCGCGAATATCTCGACAAGAACGGTCATCGTGATGGATTTACCCATCTGACCTTCCTGCTTGCCCGTCAGATTGATACACGAGATTGCAACGTTGCCCTGCATGACCGCGCTTATAGCGCCTACAAGTCCGACGGGAATGCAAGCCGCGAAAATAGCAAAGCCTTTTTCAGCGGTAAGCACCGAAACGTCGCCGCCGAGCAATCCGCTCGCAATGAACGCGAACACCGCGCAGACAAAGCCGTAAATCGCCTGCGACGCGGGCAGAAGCTGAAGCACGAGCACGGTACCGAATTTATTGGGATCTTTTGTAAGAAGCGCGGCGGACGCCTGACCTGCGCGCGAAACGCCGATCGACGATCCTATACCCGCACACATAGCCACAGCGGCTCCGAGCAGTGCGTACAATACTCCGTAAGTCATTATGTTTTACCTCCGTTGAATTACTTTATTAAAGCGAGAGCCTCACTTTGCCGTGCGGTTTATCCTCGCATATTTCGTGTTTCTTCCCATGGGCGCGAAAGCTCTGCCGCCGCCCTCGTAAAATTTGCCGTAGAATTCCAGATATTGCAGACGCGCGTTATGAACGTACGCCGACAGCACGCCCATCGCAAGGTTAAATGCGTGAAGTACCACGGCAAGCACAGCCGCCGCAACTATAAGCACTCCTCCGCCCGAGCCTATCATTTCCACGAGTATGTTGAACGCGTAGCCTATCGCGCACGAAGCGAGAGCTATACCGAACACGCGGGCGTAAGACAGCACGTCGCTGAGTACGTTTACGATATTGTACAACCCGCCCAGTCCCGATACTATTTTGGACATTATGCCGCGGCGTTTTCTTCCCCGCGTAAGCACAGATCCGAGCAGTCCGACAAGCATTACTATCAGTCCCGGGAACAACAGCGCGTCGAATCCCGAATACCACAGAGGCACATCGGGAGCGACAGTCATCGCGTGAGTATCGAGTTCGAACAATACCGTTCCCATAGCAAGCAACAGCATTATAACCCCGACATAAGTGACCGCCTGAAAACCGTCGTCGAAAAGCGCATCCGTTATCTGTCCGCGTCTGAAATGCTTGTACATTCCGAACAGGAATCCGACAAGAATATGAACCGCGCCAACGATAAGGCTTATAACAAGCATCATCAGCGGCTCTTCGAGCGGATTGAACCATAATCCCGCCGTCGCTTCGGTATCGAATATACCTATACCGAACTGCCCGCTTCCGAAATCCAGTCCGAACAACGAACCGAACAGCACGCCCCAGATTATAGCGGACACACTGCAGATACCGACGAGCGCAAGCAGATTTTTCAGTCCCGGATCGGGGCGCAGAACTTTTATAAGCACTGCAGAGAACAGCGCAAGCACTGCTCCGTAACCTGCGTCCGCGGTCATCATTCCGAAGAAAAGGAAAAAGAATATCGCGGTAAAAGGCGCGGGATCGGGTTCGTTATACGACGGCGGCGAATACTGATCGGTAAGCGCCTGAAAAGGCGCAAGCAGTTTATTGTCGTTATATGCCGTCGGAGGCGTATCGTCCTCGCACGGTTCTTCCGAATAAATCTCGAGATTTTCCGTAATTGCTAACAGTTTTTCGCGCAGACTCTTTTCTTCGCAAGCAGGCACCCACCCTTCGATAACGAAAGTCCGTCGCGTACCGCGGCATTTTTCCGCAACCGCCGCTTTTTCCGCCTCGAGCGAATACCAGTCGTAAAGCAGTTTAAGATCAGGCAGCATTCCGGCATAGTCCGCCGTCATATCGAGCAAATCCAGGTCTCGGCCTTCCATATCTTCTTTTTTAGAGCACAGCGCTTCCGTTTCTTCCGCGGCGGTCTTGTCCGAAGAATAAGGGCAAACGGTGCAACCCGCTCCGGTAATTATGTCGAGTATCTTCGGGCGCTGACGTTTGAGCGCGACGACGCCGTAAAGCCCTTCGCCGTAACTCACCGTTTCGGCGAGCTCGCCGAGAGCCCGTACCGTTTCGCGCGAACGCGACGATATGAGCAACGCGAAAGTATGCTCCGTTTCTCCGAAATCGGAAAATTTATCGGTACACGGCAAATAAGCCCGCAGGCGGTTTTCTTCGCCGACGAGTTTGTGCATGGCAGAGCGAACTTCCGTACGCTCCGAACCAAGCGCGAGTATTTCTTTTACGGTATTGCCCAGCGCTTCGCGCTTTTCACCGACCGCGGCTATATCGCCGTGGCTTACGAAAAGACGTTTCGCCGTTATTCTTTTATCCGATCCGACATTGCCCGAAAAAGGGTTTTCTTTCAGCGCTCCTTCGACGATTTCTATCGCCGCGGAAACGCGGGCGCGCTCGGTCAGCAGCGACTCGGACGACGCGGAAACGGCGTCGGAAGTCCCCTCTATTTCCGTCGTCGGAGACGATTCGAACACGCCGCTTTCGGACAACGCGGTCATTATTTCGGCACGGTCGGAATCCAGTCCGACCAGCCTGAATTTTCTCATCTCAGCTATTGCCATATTCAGTCAGCCGCTCCGCCGAGTATTTTGTCTACGACGTATTTCGTAACCCGAGCGCGGCGCGCTTTTGCTTTTTCGGCAATTGCGTCGCATTCTTTTTTAGCTTCGCCGAGCAGAACTTCCGCCTGCTTGTTGCCTTCCGCTTCGGCGTTCGCCAACGTTTCGGCAACGAGTTTTTTCATCTGTGCGGAATATTCCTTTTCCATAGTCTCTATTTCCGCCGCACACGCGCGTTTTATATCGGCGGCGCGGGTTTCAGCCTCCGCCGTTATCTCCTCTGCCGCTTTTTCCGCGGCGTTTATACGCTCTATTACAGGCACTATGCTCTCATGTACGGTTTCTTTCATACGGTCATTCTCCGCAATATTTCTTTTCGATCGCGGCAATCTTGTTTATACGCCGCGTATGCCTCTCCGCACCCGAATAAGGAGTTTCCAGAAAGGT
Source organism: uncultured Eubacteriales bacterium (assembly GCA_949292715.1). Taxonomy (GTDB): domain Bacteria; phylum Bacillota; class Clostridia; order Christensenellales; family Pumilibacteraceae; genus Protoclostridium. The sequence continues at coordinate 13,896 of CASFAN010000019.1, read as the reverse complement.
TTTTACTATTTTAAGCGCAAGCCCTTCGCCCGTCACTCTTGCTCCGAGCGCGAGTACGTTCGCGTCGTTGTGCAATCTCGTCGCTTCCGCGGAAAAGCAATCGGTGACGTGCGCGCAACGTATGCCTTTTACTTTATTGGCGCACATGCTCATTCCTATACCCGTACCGCAGACGAGTATGCCGAAATCACATTCGCCGTTTGCCACGGCTTCGGACGCGGGCAGCGCGTAATCGGGATAATCCGCGGTTCTTTCGGGCGCATACAGTCCGAAATCCACCGTTTCGTAACCCTCTTTTTCAAGCGCGGCTTTTATCGTGTCTTTAAGTTCTCTTCCTGCGTCATCCGCACCAAGCGCAATTTTCATTCTTTCTCCGTTGTCGAACAATCGCAATGTTATTTGCCCGACATTGTATTTACAGTATTTATATCATAAACCAAGCCGTTTGTCAATAGGCTAATTTATGTTCGTCCTGAAATTTTCTCACCGCTTCTTCGAGGGGCGCGCAAAGCCGCATTATGCTCTGCGCCGCGGCGCGGTACGCCTCTATTCCCTTACCGTAAGGGTCTGAAATGTCTTCGCCTATAAGTTCGCGCGCCGTACCGATTATGCGGTAATTGCCGTCGCTCGCGGCATAAGCGTAAGCGGCGGAATCGAGCAGCTCCGCGCGGTGCGCTTCGGTCATACATACTATTATATCCGAGTTCTGCAAAATATCCACTGTAAGCAGTCTGCTCTTATGCGGTTTTACAGTCACGTTCAGCTCGCTGAGCACTCCTACCGCTTCGGGAGGCATGGGTCTGCCGTTATCGGCATACACTCCCGCGCTCGATACGTCGGCTATGGACGCGCACTTCCTGCGGCGGAGATAATCGGAAAAAAGCTGTTCCGCCATAGGCGAACGGCATGTGTTTCCCGTGCATACGAAAAGCACGTTTACTTTTTCTTTTTTTATCTGATTTTCCTTTTTTACGTTTTCCATTGTCGCTCCGCTTTCCCCCGTGACAGCGCGGGCTTTCCGCGTTCAGATGACCTTGCCGCCGCTGAGTTTTATGAGCCGCGACAAAAGCGTAGTTCCCATGCCGCCCATCGGTACGCCTTCCGCTATGATAAGATTATAATCGGCTTTTTCGGCTTCTCTAATACGCTCGAAAAGCAGTTTCGCGTATTCGGTCACGCTGTTTCCCATAAGCATTACGTTTCTGTCGCCGTACTTCTCCGCATTGCCGCTACGGCAGAATATTACGGGACGACTGCCGTGCATGAGCTTACTCGAATCGTAATATTTGTTTATTACGTCGCACATATTGTCGTAGTACGCCGAGAAAACAAGCTCGGCTTTCGGAACGTATCCGACTGGGACTTTAAGCGCGGCAAGCGCGTCCACCATTACTTTTTCGGTATCGAGTTCGCCTATCTCGGCGGCTACTTTGTCGATATCGACCGCGCCCGCGCGAAGCACTTTGGGCGGCGTTTTAGTCATATCCACGATCGTGCTTTCAAGACCGAGGGGGCACATTCCGCCGTCGAGTATAACGGGTATTTTTCCGTTAAGATCGTCGTAAACGTGTTCCGCCTGCGTAGGCGAAGGACGCGCGCTCGTGTTTGCGGAGGGTGCGCATACCGGCACTCCCGCTTCTCTTATCAGTTCGAGCGCGACGGGGTGATCGGGCATTCTTACCGCTACCGTATCGAACCCTGCGGTCACTATGTCGGGAACGTTGTTTTTTTTCGGAAGCACGAGAGTAAGCGCCCCGGGCATGAATTTGTCGATAAGCTTCTTTACGGCGTCGCTCACGTACGCAACGTCGTCTATCTGCTTTTTGTCGGCAACGTGAATAATAAGCGGATTGGTTGCGGGTCTGCCTTTGGCTTTGAATATTTTCTTTGCCGCCGCGCCGTCAAGCGCGTTCGCGCCCAGTCCGTAAACGGTTTCGGTCGGAAACGCGACGATATCGCCCCTTCTGAGGAGCTCCGCGCATTTCTCTATGTTTTCGTGATTGGCTTTGAGAATTACCGTTTCCATAGTATACCCTTCTTATATTAAGGTTATAATCATTATTATGAATATGGGAAAGACGATTGACCGTTACGGCCTTAAACTGCTCGCCGCGCTTGTATGCTTTGCGGTCACGGGCATATATCCTCAGCCTGCCGCCGTGCGCGTAATAGCCGCAGTGGGCTGTGCGCTGTGCGCGGGAGGACTTATAGACATTATCATAGGCAAGCCCGAGAAAGAAAACGCCGATAAGCGCAAAAACTTACGCGAAGAAGTTAAAAAATTCGCCGCAGCCGCGCTTACGCGTAAAAACGCGAGGCGGTTCACGGCGGTTGCGCTAGTTCTGACGCTTTTCTCCTTCTTTATTCCCTTCGTCCTTTCCGTCTGGTACTACGTCGTCATCGGCGTCAACGTGCTGCTCGCCGTTCTCTGTCTCGCTTCCCGCAAAGACTGATACGTCCGCCTGCAACGCGCCGTCCGACTCATTCTCATCATCACCCTCCACGGGCATTCCGTTCTCGTCGACTACCGTCGTGCTTCCGCGTTTATTAAGCGCATAAGCCGGTATGAAAAACACCAACGTAGCGCATACGAATATAACGCTGAGCGTACCGAGAGTACCCGAGATTTCTTTATTGCCCATATTGAAAAAATACACGGTCATACTCACCGCCATGCCGACGGCACAGATAAGTCCGAGTATTGCCAGTATTCTGCTTATGATTTTTCTGTTCATTAACTAAATATAACATAAAATATCCCGAAAAAGCAAGTAAAAACGGCTTGACATATAAGTTTATATGTGGTATTATCAAAAAAGATTTTCGATGAGGAGCGTCGAGCATAAGTAACCGATCGGTATTCCCCCGTCAGGGAGATCGGCGAAAGGGCATCGTCGCCGAGGCTGCGCGCTGTTACGGTAAAGCGCGTCGGTCGGGCGCAGTGAAGAATATTCCTGCGACTGTCACGCGCATGTGTCGCGTGGGGAGCATTGAAGCGTATAATAACGTTTACATTAACCCCTTGTCGCAGAATCGCACAAGGGATTTTTTATTCAGGAGGACATAAATGAAAACGTACAAGGTCGCCGTCGTAGGCGCAACAGGCATGGTCGGAAGAAAGATGCTTCAGGTGCTCGCGGAGAGAAAGTTTCCCGTCGGCGAGCTTTATCCTTTCGCAAGCGCGAAAAGCGCGGGCAGCGAAATAGAATACTGCGGCAAGAAGTACACCGTTCTCGAAACCAACGAAGAGAATATAATGAAGGTGAAAGCCGAGATCGTCATCATGAGCGCGGGCGGCGCGGCAAGCGGCAAATTCTCGCCTTTGTTCGCAAAAGCGGGCGGAATCGTCATCGACAACTCCGCATTCTGGCGCATGAACGAGCAGGTTCCCCTCGTAGTTCCCGAAGTCAACCCCGAGGACGCGTTCAATCACCCGCTCGGCATTATCGCCAACCCCAACTGCTCGACGATACAGGCTATGGTCGCGCTCAAACCGCTTAACGACGCTTTCGGCATCAAGAGAGTTATTTACACGACTTTCCAGGCAGTAAGCGGCGCGGGAGTCAAAGGCTATGCCGATCTCGAATGCGGAATGAACGCTTTTGCAGAGGGTAAGAGCGAATACGAACTTAAAAAGTTCCCTCACCCGATCGCAGGCAACTGTCTCCCCGAAATCGACGTACTGCTCGACAACGGATATTATAAAGAAGAACAGAAGATGATCGACGAAACGCACAAAATACTGCACGCGCCCGACATGAAAGTTACGGCTACCTGCGTACGTGTTCCGGTGTTCTACGGTCACAGCGAAAGCGTCAATATCGAATTCGAAAAGCCCGCTACGCCCGAACAGGTGCGCGAAGTACTCGAAAAGGCAAACGGCGTCGTTGTGGTCGACGATCCCGCAAACCACGTTTACCCTACCGCGCTCGAATGTGCGGACAAGGACGAAGTGTTCGTCGGACGTATCCGCAAGGACTACACCGTGGACAGCGGCGTCAATCTCTGGATAGTTGCGGACAATATCCGCAAGGGCGCGGCTACAAACGCCGTTCAGATAGCACAGCTGCTGACGGGCGCGGAATGCACGCGTAAATAAGAAAATCGGGGGAATCTCCCTTTACATAAGGAGTTATTATGAGTATTTTCAAAGGGGTAGGCGTCGCACTCGTCACGCCTATAAACGAAAAAGGTATCGATTACGAGGAGTTCGGCAAACTCATCGATCATACGATAAACGGCGGCGTCAGCGCGCTTATCGTCGGCGGCACGACAGGCGAACCGTCCACGATGACCAAAGACGAACGCGTGGAAATGTTCCGCTGGGCGGTCAAGTACACGAACAAGCGCGTTCCCGTCATCATCGGTACGGGAAGCAACGATACGAAAACCGCTATCGAAATGAGCAAAATTGCGGAGAAAGAAGGCGCGGACGGTCTGCTCGTCGTTACGCCGTACTACAATAAATGCACGCAAAAGGGACTTATCGCCCACTATACAGCAATAGCGGACGCAGTCAATATTCCCATTATCCTTTACAACGTGCCGTCGAGAACGGGTGTGCGTATCGCTTCGACGACCGCAGTCGAACTCTCCAAGCATAAAAACATCGTGGCTATCAAGGACGCGAGCGACGTACTCGACGATCTTCTGCTTATGTGCCGCGACTGCTACGGCAAACTCGACATTTACAGCGGCAACGACAGCTACACTACCCTGCTTATGGCGCTCGGCGCGAAAGGCGTTATTTCGGTAGTCGCAAACGTTGTTCCCGACCGCATGAGCGCGATCACGAACGCCTGCCTCGCAAACGATTACATAACCGCGCGCGAGCTTGCTTATAAGCTCGATCCGCTCGCAAAGGCGCTGTTCTGCGAAGTCAACCCGATACCTACGAAAAAGGCGCTCGAATTTATCGGTATCAAAGCGGGCAAACCCCGTCTTCCCCTTACCGAGCTCGAACCCGCCCATGCCGAAATGCTCAAAAAAGTAATGCAGGATCTCGAAATTATAAAGTAAGGATATATAACTATGTACATCACGGGGCTGTTGCACTTCTGAGTGCAACAGCCCCTTTTTTACAGCGGATAATTATCGGTTACATTACAATATAAAATATAAAGCCGTTATACGAATAAAAGTAACTATAAGACTATAATAGCAGCAATGCGGTTGGATTTTTGAGGAAAAACGCGCGTTTCATAACAATAAGCAATACGCAAATAAAGTAATTCATAGTCAAAGAAAACAGCGATTGCGGATAGATTTTCGGATGATAAGGTGTGTTCTTTTTAGCACGCACCTGCGTGCGACCGCCGCTAAGTGATCTTGCGGCGGTAAAAAAACACGCCTTTGCGCCGAAAAGATACTGCAAGCGCGGGTGTATATGGCGCACGCCTGCGGCGAGCGTTAGCGGTGCGCCGGATAAAAAAAGACAACCGATATTGCGTCTATATGGCAGAGCTTGCGTCAGCAAAAGAGCGAAATTTTTTATAAAATTTCGCTCTTTTGCTGACTTAACACAACATATTTTATTCTATCGTTGCTTTGATTCGGCGGATGCCGGCGGAAGAACTTTGTTCTTTCATAATGCGGAAGTGACCGAGGTCGCCGGTGTTCTCTGCGTGAGGACCGCCGCAGACTTCGGTGGACTTGTCGCCCATGATATAAACCTTGACGCGTTCGCCGTACTTGTTTTCGAAATTCGCTTCGGCGCCGAGCGCTTTTGCTTCGTCCAAAGTCATCTCCTTGCACACGACGGGGATATGCGCGTTTATAGCTTCGTTGACTTCGTCCTCGACAGCCTTTATCTCTTCGGGAGTGAGCGGACGAGGGAAGTTGAAGTCGAAACGCAGACGTTCTTCGGTTATGTTGCTTCCCTTCTGCGTTACGCTGTCGTCGTGCAGTACGCGTTTGAGCGCGGCATGGAGCAGGTGCGTTGCGGTATGAAGCTTGACGGTGCGGTCGCTGTGGTCGGCAAGTCCGCACTTGAACTTTTGCTCCGCACCCGCCTGACTCTTCGCCTGATGTTCCTTATACGCTTTATCGAAACCTTCGGTATCGACTTTAAGCCCCGCTTCTTTGGCAAGCTCGACGGTCATTTCTATCGGGAAACCGAACGTATCGTAAAGTTTGAACGCGGTGTTGCCCGCTATCGTATCGCCTACGATGTGGTCGCGTATGGCGGCGAATTTCTTCATGCCCGAAGTGATCGTTTTTTCGAAACGCTGTTCTTCGGCGTCGATTTCGCCCGTCACTCTGTCGGCGTTGCGGCGGAGTTCGGGATATACGTCCTCATACTCCTTGATTATCACTCTTGCGACGTCGCTGAGTATGCCCATACCGCCGCCGAGCTGTTTGATGTATCTTACCGCGCGGCGAAGCAGACGGCGAAGGATATAACCCTGATCGACGTTGGAGCATACGACGCCTTTTTCGTCGCCTATTATCATGACCGCAGTTCTGATATGGTCGGCAATTACGCGTATCGCTTTGGTGGTGGCTTCGTCCGAGCCGTACTTCTTGCCCGTCAATTTTTCGATTTCGGCAATGATAGGCGCGAACAAATCCGTTTCGTATACGCTTCCGACGCCCTGCAACGTCTTGACCGTTCTTTCCAGTCCCATGCCCGTATCGACGTTTTTCTGCGCGAGAGGTTCGTATTTGCCTTCCGCGGTCTTGTTATACTGCATGAACACGTCGTTCCAGACTTCGAGATATTTTCCGCACGAACAAGCGGGAGAACACTCGGGCGAGCAAGCGGGTTTGCCCGTATCAACGAACATTTCGGTATCCGGTCCGCAAGGTCCCGTGGTTCCCGCGGGTCCCCACCAGTTATGCTCTTTGGACAGGAAATATATGCGCTCTCTCGGTATGCCCGCTTTTTCCCAGTAAGACGCGGATTCGTCGTCGCGAGGGCAATCGTCGTCGCCCGCGAACACAGTCACGGACAGTTTTGCGGGATCTATGCCGAGATATTTTTCGTCGGTAAGAAACTCGTAGCTCCAAGCTATCATTTCTTTCTTGAAATAATCGCCGAGCGACCAGTTACCGAGCATTTCGAAGAACGTCAGGTGCGAAGGATCGCCCACTTCCTCGATGTCGCCCGTGCGCACGCATTTCTGCACGTCCGCGAGACGGTTACCCTGCGGGTGCTTCTGCCCGAGAAGGTAAGGCACGAGCGGGTGCATTCCCGCCGTCGTAAACAGCACGGTGGGATCGTTTTCGGGTATCAGCGACGCCGAGCTTATAAGGGCGTGTCCCCGTTCCTTGTAAAAATTCAGCCACATTTTACGCAGCTCTGAAGCAGTCAGTTTTTTCATTTCGTATATGCTCCGTTAAACTTTATTTCAAAACAATGTCGAGTATTTCGCGCGGCGAATCGATATAAAATTTCGGTTTATAAACCGCCGTATCCGACTCGTCGCCGAAACCGTAACGCGCGTATATGCAGTCGACGTTCGCGTTCTTTGCCGCTTCGAGGTCAAATACTCTGTCGCCTACCATAACCGCGGGGCGTTCGAGTACGGCTTCGCGCATCTGCGCGTCCTTACTGCTGTACTTTTTCGCCTTGACCGAACCCGCGGCTTTTTCAAAGTATTTCGCGGTATCCGAGTCGCCGAGTATAATATTGACGCACTCTATCGGCTTGCCGCTCGAAACCGAGCAACGCACGCCGTGCGCGTTCAGTTCCGCGAGCGTTTCGCGCACTCCGTCATACAGCCGATACATTTTTATGCCCTTTTCGAGATAGTACTTGCGGTATATAAGATATCCCTGTTCGGACTGCTCGTCCGTCGCGCCCGCATATTCTTTCAGCGAATACATCAGCGCGGGACCGATAAACTTCGTCAGTTCGCCGTCAGACAGTTCTTTCAGTCCGAGTTCGCTTATCGCCTTGCGCACGCAGTATTTGATGCCCTCGCTGTTGTCGATAAGCACGCCGTCCATATCGAAAATTACGTTTTTGTATTTCATTTCGCCTTATATCCGTCTTTGAGCGCGACTACCCTGTTATATACCACTCCGTCGTAATGCGTGTCGCGGACGAAGTACCCCTGACGGACGAACTGGAACGACTTGCCTCTTTCCGCCGCTCCGAGTATTTTTTCCGCTTTGCCGTGATATATTTTCAGCGAATCGGGATTCATTCTTTCCGCGAAATCCTCGTGTACGCCGTCGTAAGGCAGCAACAGATAATCGTAATATCTGAACTCCGCGTCTACGCAGTCGTCGGCATTCACCCAATGCACGACGCCTTTGGCTTTAACGCCCTCTACGTCCGCGCCGTTCGTGCCTTCCACGACTTCGCAAAGCACGTTCAGACCGTCCGCAGTGTTTTCCGCTCCCGTGCATTTGACGATGTACGAGCTTTTAAGGCGTATATAAGCGCCGACGGTCAGCCGCTTGTATTTGGGCGGAGGAACTTCCGCAAAGTCGTCCGCTTCTATATAAAGACGTTTGCCGATCTTTATCTTACGCGTGCCGTCCTCGGGTCGGTTGGGATTTACGTCGAACGTACATTCTTCCTCCCAGCCTTCGGGGCGGTTGGTTATCGTCAGACGGATCGGGTTTATCACAGCCATGGCGCGCGGCGCGTTGTCGTTAAGCTCGCTTCTTATGCACGCTTCGAGCTGTTCGGGTGCGCACTCGCTGTCCGCTTTCGCAATTCCCGCTTCCGCGACGAATTTAAGTATCGCGGTCGGAGTGTAGCCGCGCCTGCGCAGTCCGCATATCGTGGGCATGCGCGGATCGTCCCAGCCGTCCACCAGACCTTCGTCGACGAGTTTTTTAAGATAACGCTTGCTCATTATCGTGCGTTCGATATTGAGCCGCGCAAACTCGCGCTGTTTTGGCGGGTTCGGGAAAAACTCGCTGAGGTTGTTAACCACCCATTCGTAAAGCGGTCTGTGATTTTCGAATTCCAGACTGCAAAGCGAATGAGTCACTCCCTCGATCGCGTCCTGTATCGGGTGCGCGAAGTCGTAAAGCGGATAAATGCACCACTTATTACCCTGACGGTAATGCGGGACGTGCATTATTTTATAAATAACGGGATCGCGCATATTGATATTCGGCGACGCCATATCTATTTTCGCGCGAAGCACGAGCTCGCCGTCGGCGTATTTGCCCGCGCGCATTTCCTCGAACAGACGGAGGTTTTCCTCTACGCTTCTGTTCCTGCAAGCGCTTTCCTTGCCGGGTTCGGTAAGTGTGCCACGCATTTCACGCATCATTTCCGCGCTCGTATCATCGACGTACGCAAGCCCTTTCTTTATCATCAGCACCGCGCATTCGTAAGTTTTTTCGAAATAATCGGACGCATAGGTTATGTCGCCTTTCCAGCCCAGCCATTTAACGTCGCGGATTATCGAGTTGACGTACTCGTCGTCCTCTTTCGCGGGGTTGGTGTCGTCGAAACGCAGATTACACTTGCCGCCGAACTGCACCGCACACATATAATAGTTTATATACACGCTCTTGGCGTGACCTATGTGCAGATAGCCGTTTGGTTCGGGCGGGATACGCGTTACCACGCTTTTGGTCGCGCCGCTTTCAAGATCTTCGGTTATTATGTCTTCGATAAAGTTACCCATCAGAAAAGTCCTTTTATCTCGCCGCTTTCGGCGTCTATCGTCATTCCCTCCGCGGCAGGCGTTTTGCCGAGCCCCGGCATAAGCAGTATTTTACCGGTTACGGCAACGATGAATCCCGCGCCCGCACGGTAATACACTTCGCGCACGGTTATGCGGAACCCGCTCGGTCTGCCGAGTTTCGTCTGATCGTCGGACAGGCTGTACTGCGTTTTAGCTATACATACGGGCAAAGACGCGCATACGCTTTCGCCTTGCAGACGCTCGATCGTCCGCTCCGCTTCTTCGGTATAATCCACGCCGTCCGCGCCGTACACTTTGCGGCATACCGCGCTTATCTTGTCCTTTATGCTCTCGCCGTCCGAGTATGCGAATTTAAGCTCGGCGCACGACTTGTCCATAAGTTCGACAACCGCCGCCGCAAGATCGCTCGCGCCTGCGCCGCCTTTCGCCCAGACGTCCGCGACATAAGCGGACGCGCCGCACTCAGCGCAAAGAGTTTTGAGATAATCTATTTCTTCCGCGCTGTCGGTGACGAATCTGTTTATTGCGACTACGCAAGGCATACCGAACACGCCTCGGATATTTTCTATGTGTTTGACGAGGTTTACCGCGCCTTTTTTCAGCGCGTCCACATTGGGCACGCCCGTTTCGGCTTTGGGTACTCCGCCGTTGTATTTAAGACCTCTTACGGTAGCCACGATAACTACGCAGGACGGTCTTATGCCCGAAGTGCGGCACTTGACGTCGAAGAATTTTTCCGCGCCGAGATCCGCACCGAAACCCGCTTCGGTAACGACGTAATCGGCATAACTCATAGCCGTTTTCGTCGCTATGACGCTGTTGCAGCCGTGCGCTATGTTTGCGAACGGTCCGCCGTGGACGAACGCGGGCGTGCCTTCGAGCGTCTGCACGAGGTTGGGTTTTATCGCTTCTTTAAGCAATATCGCCATAGCTTCGTCCGCTTTGAGCATACGCGCCGTCACGTCTTTGCCGTTCTCGTCCGTACCGATAACGATGTCGCCGAGGCGTTTTTTAAGATCCGCAAGATCGCGCGCCAGACAGAACACCGCCATGACTTCGCTTGCCGCTGTAATGTCGAAGTGATCGTCGCGCTCGTTGTAGCCTATGCCGCATTTTACGTTTCTTAAACTTCTGTCATTGAGATCGAGGCATCTGTGCCAGGTTACGTTTTTTATTTTAAGCGCGTTGCCCTGAAAAATATGATTGTCGATCATTGCGGAAAGCAGATTGTTTGCCGAAGTGATCGCATGAAAATCTCCGTTGAAATGAAGGTTGATGTCCTCCATCGGTGCGACCTGCGCAAAGCCGCCGCCCGTCGCGCCGCCTTTGATTCCGAACACGGGACCGAGAGAGGGTTCGCGCAGAGCGAGGCACACGTTTTTACCCAGCTTTGCCATACCGTCGGCAAGCCCGATGGAAACGGTGGTCTTACCTTCGCCCGCGGGCGTGGGATTAATCGCCGTCACGAGTACGGTTTTGCCCTGCTTATTGCCGCGCGCGCAAACCTTGGCTTTGTACTTTCCGTACGTTTCGAGATTATCCTGTTTTATGCCGAGTTTTGCCGCTATCTCCGTTATGGGGAGCAGTTTTGCCGCGTTAGCTATTTCTATGTCCGTTTTCATATTCTCTCTCCTCTCGTCCGATGGTCTTATTATACCGCAACCGAAATGATTTGACAAACTTTTTCAATCGCTTTTTCGCGTTTTATCGCGTTTTATATTTCGTTATCCTCCGTATCGTCCTCATCGCCGTACAGAATATCCATTTTTCGCCGCGCTTCGGATATCAAAGCTTTCAAAAGCGAATAGCGCTTGCGGATATAATTATTGTTTACCGTTCTTGCGACCGTTTCTTCCGTGCCGACTATTACGGCAAGCCTGCGGGCACGCGTTACCGCGGTATACAGCAGGTTTCGCGTCATTATCATATAATTGCCGCCGATAAGCGGTATCACCACGCCTTCGTATTCGCTGCCCTGACTTTTATGCACCGTTACCGCATAGGCAGGCATAAGCTGCGATTTGGTTTCGCCCGTGTACACGCAAGTACGCCCGTCCTCGAAACGAACTATCATCTCTCCGCTGTCCGCTTTCACTTCTTCCACGGTTCCCATATCGCCGTTGAACACGCCGTCGCCGCTCTCGCCGCCGCGCGTCCACGTAAGACTGTAATTGTTTACGGTGTGCATTACTTTATCGCCCGAGGAAAAGGAATAATCCCCCACCGTAATTTCCTCTTTTCTGTCAGGCAAAAGCGCGTCGCGCAATATTCGGTTCAGATTGTTGCAGCCCGCGTCGCCGTTTTTGACGGGACAAAGCACCTGCACCGCCGTCGGCTCGCAACCGAGAAACGCAGGCAGTCTGTGCGTAACGAGTTCCCGCACGAGTATTGCCGCGTTTTGAGCGTCCGCCGCGTGCATGAAGAAAAACTCGTTGCCCGTATTTTTCAGATCGGGCATTTTGCCCTCGTTTATTTTATGAGCGTTGACTATTATTCCGCTTCCGTCGCCCTGGCGGTAAATTCGCGTAAGCTTTGCGACGGGAATCTCTCCGCAATTTATAATATCGGCAAGCGCGTTGCCCGCGCCCACGCTCGGCAGCTGATCGACGTCGCCGACTATGACGAGCTTTGTGTCCGGTCTCATCGCTTTAAGCAACGAAGCCAAAAGGCTGACGTCCACCATTGAAAACTCGTCCACGATAACCGCGTCCTCTTCGATACTTCCGTGGATACTCTCTTCTTCCGCGGCAAGCGCCCGATGTATCGTGGACGCTTCCGCCCCCGTACTTTCGCTTAAACGCTTTGCCGCTCTGCCCGTCGGAGCGAGCAGGCGCACGCTTACGCCGTGATAACTAAGCAAATGAAGTATGCAGCGTATTATAGTGGTTTTTCCCGTACCCGGTCCGCCGGTTATCACGGAAACGCCGTTTTTCAGCGCGCTTTGTATCGCTTTGCGCTGATCTTCGTGAAATTTCACGCCCTCGTTTCTTTCAAACTCCGCTATTTCACCAGAACAGTCGGGCATAGCGCGGTTTGCTCTTTCGCAAAGACGGCAAAGCGCGGCGGCGGAAAACGATTCGGCTTTGAAAAATTTTTCGGTCATCACCGCATTTTCGCCATCGTACACGACCTGCCGCAGTTTGCGCGAAAGATACATCGCTTCGAGATTTTCTTCGAGCTTGGCGCAATTTTTTTCGCCCAATAACGCTTTTGTCGCGGCAAGAAGTTCTTCGAGAGGCAAAAGCGTATTGCCGTTTTTCTCGGCGCTTTCCGTCAGTACATATACCAGCCCCGCCCGCAGACGAAAATCGCTGTCGGGACTTATCCCTATGGATCCCGCTATCCTGTCCGCCGTAAGAAAGCCGATACCGCGCACGTCTTCGGTAAGACGGTAAGGGTTACTGCTTATAATCCCGATCGCGTCTTTGCCGTATACGTTGAATATTCTGAGCGCGAGATTGCCTGAAATGCCGTACTCCATAAGATACGTCATAACGTCGCCCGCCGATTTTATCTCGTCATACGACTCGGCTATCTGTTTTGCCATTTTCGGACTTATGCCGCTTATCTTGGCAAGTTTGCCCGGTTCGTTTTCTATTATATCAAGAGTTTTCAGTCCGAATTTCTCGACAATCGCCGCGGCGCGTTTTTCACCTATGCCTTTTATAAGTCCGCTTCCGAGAAAGCGCACGAGTCCGTAAAAAGAATCGGGGCGTTCGGGACGGACGAAATCGGCTTTGAACTGTCTGCCGAAACGCGAATGAGTAACGAAGTTACCTTCGCAACAAACATAACTGCCTTCGCCTACGGGAGGAAAAACGCCCACGACTACAAACGGCTGAATTTCGGTTTCAACCGTCGCTATCGTGTATCCGTTTTCTTCGTTACGGAAACGTATTTCCGCAACGGTGCCTTTTATTTCCATTTTTCTCCCTTCGGCTTGTCCGCCTTTGACCGACATCTAAAAACTCAGCGGCGCGGTAAAACGACTTTTCCGCGCCGCAAATGAAATATAATTTAACCGAGAAGTTCGGTTATCTCTTTTATCTTATCCGTCTTTTCCCAGCTCAGTCCTTCCTTGCCGAAATGCCCGTAGTTTGTCGTTGCGGCATATATCGGACGACGAAGTCCGAGCGACTTTATTATCTGACCGGGGCGGAAATCGAATACTTTCTTTATGATTTCCAGAAGACGCGCGTCGCTGACCTTACCCGTTCCGAACGAATTTACGCTGAGCGAAACGGGATTTGCTTTGCCTATCGCATAAGCCACCTGTAAT
>CASFAN010000018.1 GCA_949292715.1 uncultured Eubacteriales bacterium | reverse complement strand
AGGATGAAACGCCCATCGCGCACACGCACGAACTGACGGCTGTAGCGGAAAAAGCGGCGACCTGCACCGAGGACGGATACGAGGCATACTGGAAGTGCGAAGGATGCGACAAACTGTTTTCGGACGAAAACGGTAACAGTGAAATAACCGCGCCAGTAATTGTCGAAGCCACGGGACACAGCCGCGGAACGGCGGCGAGCACGCAGAAAGCGAGTTGATCTGTAAGCGGAGAGGAGAACCGAGAGAGAGACACACACTTATAACACCAAGAAACCATAGACGAGAAAAAATTAAATCGGCAATTATTTTTACGCTTGCGGCGATTATGGTTTGTTTTTCTGTTTTTGCCGCCGCTTGCAAGGATGAAACGCCCATCGCGCACACGCACGAACTGACGGCTGTAGCGGAAAAAGCGGCGACCTGCACCGAGGACGGATACGAGGCATACTGGAAGTGCGAAGGATGCGACAAACTGTTTTCGGACGCAGAGGGCAAGAATGAGATCACCGCGCCCGTAACCGTCAAGGCAAAGGGTCACACTGGCGGCACGGCTACGTGCACGCAGAAGGCGACTTGCTCGGTATGCGGAGAGGAGTACGGCGAGCTTGCGTCACACGTTTATGACAACGAAACCGTAGACGTGAAATACTTAAAGAGCGAGGCGACCTGCACGTCGCCCGCGGTGTACTATAAGTCCTGCGACTGCGGAGCGAAAGGAACGGAGACGTTCACGAGCGGAAGCGCGCTTGCGCACTCTTACACCGTACTTCAGCACGACGCAAGCGATCACTGGTATAAGTGCGCGAACTGCGACGCAACGGACGAAAAGCAGGCGCACACTGGCGGCACGGCTACGTGCACGCAGAAGGCGACTTGTTCGGTATGCGGAGAGGAGTACGGCGAGCTCGTATGCACCGAGCCTTGCCCCGAATGCGGCGGCTGTCTTGACGCCGATTGCACGGAAGAAGCGTGCGCAACCAAATGCGGCGCGAACAAGACCGCGCACGTCTATGAGGCGGAGAATGCTACGCTCGAAGACGGACTTGCGTATTACGGAAAGATGTTCGTTCAGTCAGGTGAAACGAGATCTTGGATCGCCAATCTCAACTACAATACGGGCGCGACCGTAACGTTTGACGTATATTCTTCCGTAAGCACCACCGCGTCTCTCGTGGTAACGATCAACAGGCGCGATAAGGATACGGTGTTCACCAATCTGTTCAGTGTTACGGTCAACGGCACAGATATAGGCTCGCGTCCCTCGGACGTTCCCGCGTATGAGGAACAGTATGACGAATCGTCGTTCATCGACCTCAATATCGGCTGCGTTCAGCTTGTCGAAGGAAAGAATACGATTGCGTTCAGAGTTCTCGGCACGGGCGGATACAGCGGCTATAATTTCGACAAAATCACATTGCTTTGCGACGATATTACTGCCGCGCCGCATTTGTGCGAAAGCGTATGCCCGACCTGCGGCAAGTGTATGGATCTGAACTGTACGGAAGCGGATTGCGCGGAAAAGTGCGGTGACGGCAAACCCGTCACCCGATTCGAGGCGGAGGACGCGATGCTCGTCGACGGCGCGGATTTCTCGTCGGAGATGACGGACTTCTCGTATACGGATATGACATATGTCGGTAACGTCAATCAGAACTACGGCGCGACGATAACGTTCAACGTAAACGCAACGCAGGATACGACGGCGACGCTGGTTGTCAGACTGAACAGGCGAGAGATCGAAACGGTATTCACCGACCTTATCGGCGTGACCGTCAACGGCGAGAAGATTGAGCGCGATACGATAGTACCTTTCATTGCCAAAGACAGTCAATGGTCGGCGGAAGCGTTCACCGAAATCAGCCTCGGCTGTATACCTCTCAAATCCGGTGCAAACGAGATCAAGTTTACCGTACAGACGGAAAACAACGTAAACGGATATAACTTTGACTATATCGAGCTGCGCGGCGAGCATATCGAACCGCCCGCACATATCTGCGAAAGCGCTTGCCCCGTATGCGGCGGCTGTCTTGACCTCAACTGTGCTCATGCCGAATGTGCCGACAAGTGCAAGGGAGGTGACGTTGCAACCGTATTCGAGGCGGAGGAAGGCGAGCTTGTGAACGGTACTACCGTTTGGGGAGATATAAGCATCGGTACGATGGGCGATCGCAAATACGTTCAGAGTATGAACGGCAATCAAGGTTCGAAAGTTATCTTCACGATAATGTCCGACGAGGCGAGAACGGTCACGCTCATGGTGACGAGCAATATGCGCAAGCGCGAAACCGTCTACACCGAGCTTTACGGCATCAGCGTCAACGGCGGAGCAAATCTTGCGACGGGAACGGTTGTGCCTAAGACCGAAGTGCAGTATCAGGACGCGGGCTTCCGCGAATTCAATCTCGGTTGCATAGAGCTTCAGGCCGGCGAGAATAAGATTGTGTTCGAGGTGCTCGGCACGGGCGAATACAGCGGTTATAATATCGATAAGATAACGCTGTACAGCGATTCCGCGCTTACCGCGGAGGCATAAAATCGCCGCTATTACGATAAAACCGCGGATCATGTGCGGGGTGAGGGTAAAACCTGACCCCGCACATAACTTTTTTTGTGTAAAACCGTTTAAACCGTTGACAAGGACTTGACGAACGTGTATAATTATTTAGCCTGCGGTTTAAGCCGCAGGTCGGTCTTTGCTTTTGAAAGAATTTTCGGGAGCGGAAGGCAATACTACTTTAAAGGAGGTAGAGTAACATGCCCACTATCAACCAGCTTATCAGAAAGGGACGCGAGACGAGCGCGAAGAAATCGCTTTCTCCTCTGCTCGAATCCAATCCTCAGAAGCGCGGCGTTTGTCTGTCGGTCAAGACGGCTACTCCCAAGAAGCCCAACTCGGCGCTTCGTAAGATCGCCCGCGTACGTCTTGTAAACAAGATGGAAGGTACGGTTTATATCCCCGGTATAGGGCACAACTTGCAGGAACACAGTGTCGTGCTTGTTCGTGGCGGCAGAGTGAAGGATTTGCCCGGCGTAAGGTACCACATTATCCGCGGTGCCCTCGATACCAACGGTGTCGCAAAACGCATGCAAGCCCGCTCGAAATACGGCGCAAAGAGGCCCAAATAAGGCGCGCTCGTGACTTAACGAAAATTCAATTAAAAGGAGATTACTTTTATGCCCAGAAGAAGCGGAGTCCCGAAGCGCGATGTGCTTCCCGATCCTATTTATGGCAGTAAAGTCGTCACGAAGCTTACCAATCAGGTAATGCTCGACGGCAAGAAAGGCATCGCACAGAAAATCGTTTACGATGCTTTCGATATTATAAAAGAAAAAACGGGTTCGGAGCCTATGGACGTTTTCACCAAAGCTCTTGAAAACGTTATGCCTCAGCTCGAGGTCAAGGCGCGCCGTGTCGGCGGCTCCACCTATCAGGTTCCCATGGAGATCCGTCCCGACCGCCGTCAGACTCTCGGAATACGCTGGCTCGTTCTTTTCTCCCGCAAACGCGGCGAGAAAACGATGAAAGAACGTCTTGCGGCTGAGCTTATGGACGCTTACAACTCGACGGGTGCGTCGGTTAAGCGTAAGGAAGAAATGCACAGAATGGCGGAAGCCAACAAGGCGTTCGCTCACTTCCGCTGGTAACAGCAACGCGCTTCTGCGCGTTTGCGGAGCGGAAACGCTTTCGCAGTTTTAAGGAGATACAATGGCTAAAAGAGAATATTCACTCGAAAATACCCGTAACATCGGTATTATGGCGCACATCGACGCGGGCAAAACCACGACGACCGAGCGTATTCTGTTCTATACCGGTAAAGTTCACAAGATAGGCGAAACCCATGAGGGCGCGGCTACCATGGACTGGATGGAGCAGGAGCAGGAGCGCGGAATAACCATTACCTCCGCGGCTACCACCACGTTCTGGAAAACGCCTACCAGCCCGATGACGCGTATCAACATCATCGATACCCCGGGTCACGTTGACTTCACCGTCGAAGTCGAGCGTTCGCTCAAAGTGCTTGACGGCGCGGTCGCGGTATTCTGCGCAAAGGGCGGCGTTGAGCCTCAGAGCGAAACCGTCTGGCGTCAGGCTACCAAATACGGCGTTCCCCGCATGGCATACGTCAACAAGATGGATATCAACGGCGCGAACTTCTTCAACGTCGTACGCATGATACACGACCGTCTTGGCGCGAACCCCGTTCCCATTCAGCTTCCTATCGGCAAGGAAGAGACGTTCAAAGGCGTTGTCGACCTTATTAAGATGAGAGCCGAAGTATATTACGACGACCTCGGTAAAGACGTTCGCGACGAAGAAATTCCCGCGGACATGCTCGATATGGCTAAAGAGTATCGCGCAAAGATGCTCGAAGCCGTTGCCGAACAGGACGACGCGCTTATGGAAAGATTCTTCGAGGACGAAGGCGAGTCCTTCACCGAAGAGGAAATCAAGACCGCGCTTCGCAAAGGAACTATCGGCATGAACATCATACCCGTAGTATGCGGTTCTTCGTATAAAAACAAGGGCGTTCAGTTGCTTCTTAACGCGATCGTCGATTTCATGCCCAGTCCTCTCGACGTGCCTCACATCAAAGGCAAGCTCATGGACGGCGAAACCGAAGAGGAAAGACAGACGAGCGACGAAGCTCCGTTCGCAGGTCTTGCTTTCAAGATCATGGCGGATCCGTTCGTCGGAAAACTCGCGTTCTTCCGTTGCTACTCCGGTACGCTTACGACCGGTTCTTACGTCCTCAACTCGACGAAGAACAAGAAAGAGCGCGTAAGCCGTATCGTTATGATGCACGCTAACAGCCGTACCGAAGTCGAGCAGATCTACTCGGGCGACATCTGCGCGTTCGTAGGACTTAAAGACACCACGACGGGCGACACGCTTTGCGATCCCGCGCATCCCATCGTTCTCGAATCGATGGAATTCCCCGATCCCGTCATTCGCGTCGCAATCGAACCCAAGACCAAAGCCGGTCAGGAAAAAATGGGTATCGCGCTTCAGAAACTTGCCGAGGAAGACCCCACGTTCAAGACTTATACCGATCAGGAAACGGGTCAGACGATTATCGCGGGTATGGGCGAGCTTCACCTCGAAATCATCGTTGACCGTCTGCTCCGCGAATTCAAAGTGGAAGCTAACGTAGGTAAGCCTCAGGTTGCATACCGCGAAACGTTCCGCAAGACCGTGGACGCCGAAGGCAAATATATCAAACAGTCGGGTGGTAAAGGTCAGTACGGTCACTGTAAAGTTACCTTCGAGCCTCTGCCCGCAGGTTCTGGTTACGAGTTCGTCGACAAAACCGTCGGCGGTTCGATACCCAAAGAATTCATTCAGCCTATCAACGAAGGTATCGCCGAAGCGAGAATGTCGGGTGTGCTTGCAGGTTATGAAACCGTCGACTTCCGCGCGACCGTTTACGACGGTTCGTTCCACGACGTCGACTCGTCCGAAATGGCGTTCCATATCGCAGGTTCGCTTGCGTTCAAGGAAGGCGTTGCCAAGGCTAACCCCGTTATACTCGAACCTATCATGAGAGTCGAGATCGTTATTCCCGAAGAATACCTCGGTACCGTTCAGGGCGACGTAAACCGCCGCCGCGGCAACCTTATGGGTATGGAAATGGTCAACGGTTCTCAGGTCATCAAGTCCGAAATACCCCTCAGCGAAATGTTCGGATATTCCACCGCTCTCCGTTCCAACACGCAGGGCAGAGGAAACTACACGATGACTTTCGATCATTACAGCGAAGTTCCCAAGAACATTGCCGATAAGATCATAGGCGAACGCGCTAAAAAATAATATTTACGCGCAAGTTCGTACGCTAAAAAAATAAAAACATTCAAAAACTCTTTACAAAACAAAAATATTCATTTATAATGTAAAGAGTAAGCTAATCACATTAAAAATTTCATGGAGGAAATTAAATATGGCAAAGGCAAAATTCGACCGTAGTAAGCCGCACGTAAACATCGGTACCATCGGTCACGTCGACCACGGTAAGACCACACTTACCGCAGCTATCACGATGACTCTTGCTGCTAAGGGACTTTCTCAGAAGATGAGATATGAAGATATCGATAAAGCTCCCGAAGAAAAAGCAAGAGGTATCACAATCAATACGGCACACGTTGAGTACGAGACGGCTAATCGTCACTACGCTCACGTTGACTGCCCGGGCCACGCAGACTATGTCAAGAACATGATCACCGGTGCTGCTCAGATGGACGGAGCTATCCTCGTCGTCGCAGCTACCGACGGTGCAATGCCCCAGACGAAAGAGCACATCCTGCTCGCCCGTCAGGTCGGCGTTCCCAAGATTGTTGTTTTCCTTAACAAGTGCGATCAGATGGACGATCCCGAGCTTCTCGACCTCGTAGAGATGGAACTCCGCGAACTGCTCGCAAGCAACGGATTCGACGAAGACGCTCCCATCATCAGAGGCAGCGCGCTCAAAGCTCTCGAAGCAGCTCAGGCAGGCAATGCGGATTCCGACGACTGCAAGTGCATCTTCGAGCTTATGGACGCTGTTGACTCCTATATCCCGACCCCGACCCGCGACACCGACAAGCCCTTCCTTATGCCTGTCGAAGACGTGTTCACGATCACCGGCCGCGGTACCGTTGCTACCGGTAGAGTAGAGCGCGGTGAAATCAAGGTTCAGGAGCCCGTTGAAATCGTCGGTCTCAAACCCACCCAGACTTCCGTCGTTACCGGTATCGAAATGTTCCGTAAGTCTCTTGACTTCGCTCAGGCAGGCGACAACGCAGGTATCCTTCTCCGCGGTATCGAACGTAAAGATATCGAAAGAGGACAGGTCCTTGCTAAGCCCAAGACCGTTACCCCTCACACCGAATTCGAAGGTCAGATCTACGTTCTTAAAGCAGACGAAGGCGGCCGTAAGACTCCTTTCTTCAAGGGATACCGTCCTCAGTTCTACTTCAGAACGACCGACGTTACCGGAACCATCGAATTTGCTGACGGCAGAGAAATGGCAATGCCCGGCGATAACGTAACCATCAAAGTTCAGCTTATTGCTCCCGTCGCAATGGAAGACAAACTTCGTTTCGCTATCCGTGAAGGCGGCAGAACGATCGGTTCGGGCGTCGTTTCCAAGATCATCAAATAATCGAGGAAAAACGTTTAATTACAAACAATGCCGAATGGCTCAAAACTCCGAAGATTTTCTTCGGAGTTTTGTTTTGCAATCGAATAACGTCTGTTGCGAAATTTTTATATCGAAAAGAGTAAACGCCGAAGTTTGTTGTCTGAGATCGCGAAATTTAGTTCTGAATTCTTGACCGCATGGGGTGGGTATGTTAAAATAATTATATTATAAGTTCATATTATAAAGAAACGGGAGGACGGAATGAAAAGAAAGTCGTTATTCGTGGCAGTATCGTGTTTGCTCGGTTTGTGTTTTTTGCTGAGTTTTGCGGCTTGTGGCGGAGGACAGATAAAGAAAGAGTTCGAACATTTCGAAAAGGTAATGCTTACGATTCTGAACGATGCGAAAAACGTCGGCGCGGAAAGCTCGTCCGCGGCGGCGAGCAGCGCGAGCATGTACGACGCGAACAAACCTGCGGTGACGAGTGCGGCAAGCCTTATTTTCCCGAACCGCGATGAAATTATGTCGATGGCGGAGCAGTCCGAAAAGGAGTTTTCCGATTACGGGCGCGGAGAATACGCAAACGCGCTCGAACAAAATATATACGTTCCTCTTTATTGCGGTTACGCACTTAATAATTTTTTCGGCGTGAAGTCGCTTTATAATAATAATCTGTATTTCGAATCATGGGCGCAGACTATAAGGCTGGAACAGGACGGCGGCTTGATAGAGTATTACTGCTATACGGATAACAGCATGAATAACGGCGTCAACAGGTATCTGAAAGGCGCGGTTAATTATGTAAACGAAAACGATTATGAGTTTTTATGGTATCAGTTTGACGCCGAGCTGGACGAAAGACTGTTTTTATACGGCGATTCCGATAATAATTTCATAATGGCGACGTATGACCTCGGTGATTCCGCCTATCCCGATTATAACCCGTACGAGATGGGCAATTACGTCTATTATTCGGACGGAGGTTCGTATTACGCACTTACGAACGAATCGCAGATATTTGCGCTTACCGAAGAGTTGAAACCGCTGTTCGAAGCGATCGATCAAAATAAAATCGACGGTATACGCGACAATGCGCAATACTCGCTTGACGACGGGCTTCTTATCGAAATAATGGAGCATTACGGCAACTACGGCGGCGGTCAGGTTGAAGAAAAAGGCGAATGGTCGATATCGGAAGACGGAGTGCTTATGGGTTACAGCGGCGGCAGTACGCCCGAAGAGCTTGTCGCACCTGCAGAGGCGACGGCGATATCGGATTATTTCGTTTTACCCGACGGCGTTAAAAAGCTCACTCTGCATTCGGGCATAAAATCCGTCGTTATCGATAAGAAGGAATTGGAGCAAAAACTCGCATGGGAGAAAGGCGAGGAACCCGACGCGTTCGATCAAGATTCCGAAGATTATGAAACGGAGTGGGTGGAATGTCCCGCGAGATTCTTTGAATTCGACGCGCGCGGAGGAACGCTCGAAGAAGTCGTAACGGAAAGCGGGTGCGTACTCGAAACGCGCGAAGGCGGTTTGTATTACGGCGACACGCTCGTATTTATTCCGAGCGACGACAGCATTACCGAGCTTACGATAGACGCGGATAAATGCGCGTATTTTCTCGACGGCGGCAGCACCCCGCTGCTTAAAAACCTGCGCACTCTTGAATTTATCGGAAGCGCAAACGCAAACGCGGTCGGATATGACGGATTTACTCATATGCTCAGAAGAAATTCGGGCGAAAACGCGCTCGAACTCGATCGCTATACGCTGCGCGGACTTAACTATAATGAAATACATTTGTCGGACGACGGCTCCGAATGGGAGGGCGAGTCGCAGACTATGGCGCTGAAAAACGCGACAACGGTCGAGCTTTACGGCGACGGAAACGCCGACGTTCGCGTATCTTATCCGAGAAAGCAGACCTTTGAAACTCTCGTCATAGGCGACGGTATAAAGCAATGTACGCTTGACGAAGACAGCGACGAGGGCGGTAAAGGCGACGGACTGCTCGGCGAAAAAACAATCGTGCTGTCAGGCGAAATCGAAAGGCTCAGTTATAATTTTATTATGAGCAAGGATATACCGCATTTCGAGTACACTTTCGAGCTTCCGTGGACGAAATACGAATTCGAGCAAGAAAACAAATATGCGGTTTTGGGAATAGGAGTTGCGCTCGATTTCGATTATTCTACGCTTACGCACGAACTCGAACCCGGTCTGACGTTAAAGTTCAAACCGATGTCGGACGACGAAATAAACGCGGCGCAGGCGGCAAAAATCTTCGAATGGGATATGCAGACAGACGAAAACGGTGAATATATAAGAATTTATCGGTACAAGGGTAATTCTTCGGTCGTCGAAATTCCCGACAGCATAAACGGTTTGCCCGTTAAGTACGTGGAATTAGGCTTCTATATGAGTATAACGCAGACGATAACCGAATTGCATCTACCCGCGTCTGTCGAGCATTTTGAATTCACGGAAATAGATTCTTTTGGAACGGTATATTACGACGGAAATAAATCCGATTTTATTGCGATCGTTCTCAACAGTCAACGGTATACGCAGACTCCGAGCCTGCGCGCGCTTTTCGACGCCACCGAACGTATTGTGTGCGGTGACGGAGAAATAGTTCCTCAGCCTGCGCGCGAAGTTCTTACTTTTACCGAAAGCGGCGGGCATGAACTTACACTTAACGTTAATTGGCAAGGCGGCGTTTTGTTCGAAATAACGAGCGCGTCCT
The DNA here is from genome assembly GCA_949292715.1 of uncultured Eubacteriales bacterium. Taxonomy (GTDB): domain Bacteria; phylum Bacillota; class Clostridia; order Christensenellales; family Pumilibacteraceae; genus Protoclostridium. The sequence continues at coordinate 1,499 of CASFAN010000018.1, read as the reverse complement.
TTTCGCCGAACGGACAAGACCCTATTTCAATGAATATTGAAAGTATGAGTGACGGCGTTGTGAATTTAAGCTGTACATATTTCGAACAAACCGAAACAGAGGGCTACGTGCAGAATATAAAATATAACGTACATATACGCCTTAACCGCATTGTAAACACGGGGAACGGTTACTCCGAAATAACGTTTGAGTCCGCATATATAAACTCGTACGGAGCAGGCAGTACCGAGCTTAACTTTACTCTCGAATCGTCTGTTTCGGATATCGTATAATGCGAAAATTTTAACAGTTAATATTTGAAAAACAATAAAAGAAGGCTGTTGCATAATTGAATGCAACGGTCTTCTTTGCTTTATCGGCACAAAATACACGGAAAACGCAAGTACGTTTCCGTGTTTTTTTATTTTTAAAGAAAACTTATTGAACCTTATACGCAAAGCATATCGGATGTGTGACCTGACGGTAAAAAGTAGATAAAAAGTAGACCGAAAAGGTATTGAAACGGGGGAAACTTTGCGGTATATTGAGTTTGCGTCAGGTCGGGCGAACGTTGTGACGTAAGGCGTAAAATCCGATGAGGCGTAAAAAAAGAAGGAGGGGTAATGATTTGAGAAGATTACTCGAGTTTTTCAAAACCCGCAGCGTAATGTTTTACGTCTGCTGCGGCGTGGCGGTGCTTTCGTTTATCGAAGCGTTTATATATAAAGCCGCCGTTACGGACGCGCGATATTATTCCGACGCATCGTTTTTCCTTGCGTTGTTCGCGTTTCTTCCGTTCGGGCTGCTTTCCGCATTCAGGATAACGGAAAGATATGCGCCCGCCGCTCTTATTATCATGGTGTTCCTTGCGTTTCTGACGTTCCTTGCACCGCAGTCGGGATATATGGGAGATATGGTATACGGCGCGTCGCCGTCCGCTCTTTATGTCCTGACTATCGTATTCCTCGGAATAGAGCTTGTGGCATGCGTGCCCGCGCTGTTCATGAGGGTATCGAAAAAGACCGCGGAAGAAAGCGCGGCAAGTAAAGCGTAAGGAGGAACCGAAATGAAAGCACTGAAACTTGTTTCAAAAATACTCGTAATCGTTTTCGCGTTTTTATTCGGCGTGATATTCGTTTGCGGAGGCTGGGCAAAAGAACACATCAACGAAATAACGGCATACTTGGGACAGCCCAGTTACGAGATAATAGGCAACGCGGGCGACGATTATGAAGAGGAAGACACTATTTATTACGATTCGGACTTCACGAGTATCGCCGAACTTAAAGCGGCTGGCGAAGAGATAGCCGAAGAGGTGTCCCTCGAAGGCAGCGCGTTGCTTAAGAACGGCGACGTCGGCGGCAAACCTGCTCTTCCGCTTTCGGAAGGAGATACCGTAAATTTTTACAGTATGTCTTCTTATGACCCGATATATAACGGTACGGGCGATCAGGGCCGCGCTTATATGAACCTCGAATATACCGAAACGCATATGCTTGACGCATTTACCGAAGCGGGAT
>CASFAN010000017.1 GCA_949292715.1 uncultured Eubacteriales bacterium | reverse complement strand
TGGTGCGGTTGACAGGAGTTGAACCTGCACGGTCGCCCACAAGATCCTTAGTCTTGCGCGTCTGCCAATTCCGCCACAACCGCACGCGTTGCTTTTTTCAAAGCCTTGTTATAATACAACATTTAAGACTGAATGTCAACGATATTTGCGGGGAAAATCAACATTTTTTTTAAAACGTTTTTGTCCACCGGATTTTTTGTTCCGAGTGCCGCGCTTACGGCAAGTTCTATCAGCCTTAATTCGAAGTTTATATCGCCGTCGGGATTAAATTCTGCGCCTCCGCTACCGAGATAAACTTCAGCACCCAAAGACAATAACATCCGAAGCGGCGGTATGCCCTTTCCTTCTCCCATTGTCAGCGACGGCGTAAGTATCACGCGCGCTCCCGACTGAACGATCAGGTCGACATCGTCCTTATCGAGATATGTGCAACCGCATACGAACGCGTTTTCAAGCAATCCGTATTTATGCGCAAGACCGACGGGAGTGGCGCCGTAACGTTTATCGCATGTACCGACTTCTTCGAGATCGGAGCACACGTTTATTAATATACGTCTTTTTTCGCCGAGCACGCCTTCTATGACACGGTCTATTATGTCGTCGTCGGATAGCACGCTCGGCAGATATATTCCGTCGCCTGCGAGCATATTTTCGCCGTTAGTAATAAAATTCTTTACCCGCGGATGATTTACTCGTTTTTCACCGGCATGAAATACGGCTGTATAATCGGAAGCGCATTTGCGCGACATTATTTCGTTGTCGAAAGTAAGGGCGTTGAACATCAGAATTTAAGATTTTTGAGAAACTCTGCCGTTTCTTCTTTAGTATCGGGATGATTAAGCGCAAAACTTATCGTAGCCTGAACCGCGCCCGCTTTACTGCCCATATCGTATCGGTGTCCCTCGAAATTATATGCGCATACTTTGCCTTCCTCGCACATAAGTCCGAGCGCGTCCGTAACCTGCAACTCTCCCTTTTTATCCGGTTTGATCTGAGCTATCTTTTCAAAAATCACGGGGCTGAGAACGTATCTGCCGAGCGCAGCAAAAAGACTGGGCGCCTCTTCCTTCGTTTTCGGCTTTTCAACAAGTTTTTTGCACTCGAATGCTCTTTCGTTACCGAAAAGATTATCGCCGAGTAACGCGCTTCCGTACATATGTATTTTATCTTCAGGCACCATCTGACCGCCGATAACGGCGTCGCACCCCTGATCGAACGCGTCTATCAGCTGTTTGCTTACGGGAACGTCGGATTTTACGAGGTCGTCTCCCGTAGACAGTACAAACGGGTCGTTACCTATAAACTCGCGCGCTTTTAAAAGCGCGTCCGCCATACCCTTTGGAAGTTTCTGAACGGCGAAGATAAATTTTGCGCCCCTGTTTATTCGGCGAAGCGCGGCAATACCCTTTTCGTCACCCTTTTTGCGCAATGTTTTTTCAAGCTTGCCTTTCGGAGAAAAATAACGTATTATTTCTTCCTTGCCGGGTGAAATGACGATACATATATCGGTTATGCCGCTGTCGATCATTTCATCGACTATATACTGCAATACGGGCGTATCCACCACGGGCAACATTTCTTTCGGCAACGCTTTCGTCGCGGGCAGAAAACGCGTTCCCTGACCGCCGCACAGAATTACTCCTTTCCTTACCATATCCTTCTTTCCCCTTTTGTCAGTCCGTATACACTATACGCCGACACGCGTCGCATTGACACATCTTATCGTTTTTCAGTTTGGTTTTATTCGTCTGAGAAAGTTGCATTCCGCAAAGACAGCCGTAATTTCCGCCGTCCGTAACGGAAGCCTTTACAAATACAGGGAATATTCCGTCTTTACGCGCTTTTACGTATATTTCGAGCAGATTTTTATCCAGCTTTTTTTCAAGCTCGGACATTTTTTCCTTTAATTTATTTCTTTCCGTCATAAAAGAATCTTTGACGTCTTTGAGTTTTGCGTTTATTCGGTCAAACTCTTCTTTTACCGTTTTTTTCTTTTTCTGCTCCTGCGCGCACGTGCCGAGCAGACGTTTAATCGCTTCTATTTTATTCCCTACCTTATTTCTGTAAGTTTCGAGTCTTGCTTTGGCAAGTTCCATTCTGGGAAGAAGCGCGGCTTTTTCCTCATCGGTAGCGGCGGAAGAAAAAGCTTTTTCAAGCTCGGCTATCTCCTTTTCGCTCGCGGTAAAATCGGCGTAAACCTGTTCTATTTCCTTTGCGTAATCTTCCGATTCCGCAACGCTTTTATCAAAAATAGCCTGCGCGGCGTTGAAATCGTTGCGAGCGCTGTCGAGTTTCTTTTTATCCGGATTCTTGTTGAATTCGTTATTAAGACGTCTTAACTCCATATCGAGTTTCTGATATTCGATCATCTGTTCAAAATTAGTCATAAGTCCTCCCGCTTATCGGACAGTTTTCGCTTTCAGCGGCTTCGAAGCTCACGCGCAGACCGCGCTTTTCCGCTTCGGCAGCAAGTATACCGACAAGCTTTTTTATATATATTCTTTCCATTGTGTAATGCTGCATAATAACGAGCGGAAAACCGCATGCCCGAGCGTACAACATTACATGATGCGGAACGTCTGCCGTAACATAGCAATCCGCACCCGAACGCCGTGCAAGTTCGGTAAGCGATATGTCGCCTCCGCCGCCGTTTACGACCGCAACCGTTTCGATATCCGCATCGTCTCCTACGACGCGAACGTAACAGTCGTCGAACTTTGCGGAAAGTTCCTTCGCAAATGCGGACAATTTAATTTTTTCACGCTCGCCCGCTCTGCCTATTTTCACTCCGCTTTCCGTTTTAAGCGGACGGATATTTTTCAATCCCATAAGTTCGGCGCAGAAATCGTTCAGTCCGCCGTCGCAAAAATCGAGATTGGTATGAGCCGAATATACGGATATACCGTTACGCGCAGCGGCAAGTATAACGCGCCCCGTGGGATCTTCGTCGGTTACTCGCTTTACCGCGCGGAATATAACGGGATGATGTGATATTATAAGCCCTGCGCCTTTTCGGGCGGCTTCTTTTACCACGTTTTCCGTACAGTCAAGACACACGAGAACTTTCTGCGCGCCGCCTTTTTCGGAGCCTATAAGCAAACCCGCGTTGTCTTCGAAATCGGGCTCGGTTCTGTCTTCCGGCGCAAAATCGCGCATTATCGCAAGTATGTCTTTTATTTCCGACATTTCAGCACCTCTCTGATTTTGTCCGCCTCGGCGCGGGTTTTATTTCCGCCTTTTTCAAGATTGGCAAGTCTTATGGAAAGTCTTTCATAAAGAGCTTCGTTGCAATCCTGCCAGCCGATACCGTATTGTTTCTGCATGGGCGTAAGCGACTGACTACCGCGGACGGCAAGAATGACGTCGTAAAACTTACCTTCGGCTTTAAAACATTCATCGGCAATAATCTTATAACCGCTTGCGCTGAGCGTTCCGCGCACCGTTTCGGCGTGCGACTGAGGGCCGATCAATAATCCCGCAGAACCGTCATAACGCGATATGATATCGCTTATAAGATGTCCGCCCATTCCGCAGATCATTATATAATCCGCGTTAAAAGCGGCTTGCGGTATACCGTCACAGACATAGTACTCCGTCTGCGGATATCCTATAAGCGTCTTTTTTGCCTTATCGAGGCACGCCGCGCTTATATCCGACACTATCGCTTTTCTGCACTTACCCGTTTCGTAAGCAAGCTGAGTAAGTTTGGCGTGATCGCAACCTACTTCGGCAAGCACGTCGCACTTCGGCAGTTTCTCGATTATTTTTACGAATCTCAATGTCAGTTCTCGGAATAATAGCTTTTAAGCTTTTTGCTTCTCGCGGGATTGCGGAGTTTTCTGAGCGCTTTCGCTTCGATCTGTCTGATACGTTCTCTCGTAACTCCGAAACGTTTGCCCACTTCTTCGAGCGTTCTCGGATGCGAGCCGTCGATACCGTAACGGAGACGAATGACCGCTTGCTCACGCGGAGTAAGCGTTTCGAGCACGTTCATAAGCTCCTCTTTGAGCATAGTGGTTGTAGCCTGTTCCTGAGGGCTCGTTGCGTGAGAATCCTCGAGGAAATCGCCGAGATGGCTGTCTTCTTCTTCGCCGATAGGCGTTTCGAGCGATACGGGATCCTGCGCTATCTTTTGTATATCGCGTACCTTATCCTCGCTTATACCCATTTCTTTTGCTATTTCCGCGGGAGTAGGCTCTCTTCCGAGATCCTGCACGAGCAGCCGTGTAGTACGGGTAAGTTTGTTTATCGTTTCAACCATATGAACGGGAATACGAATCGTACGCGCCTGATCCGCTATCGCACGGGTAATTGCCTGACGGATCCACCATGTGGCATAAGTCGAAAAACGGAATCCTTTTGTATAATCGAACTTCTCTACCGCTTTCATAAGTCCGAGATTGCCTTCCTGTATAAGATCGAGGAAAAGCATACCTCTGCCGACATACCTTTTCGCTATGGATACGACAAGACGGAGATTCGCTTCCGACAGACGCGCTTTCGCGTCCTCGTCGCCTTCCGCCATAAGCTGTGCAAGCACAACTTCCTCGTTGCCCGAAAGCAAGGGCACTTTTCCGATGTCTTTCAGATACACTTTAACAGGATCGTCGGACGATATCGTTACGTCGCTCATAAGTTTTTCGAGCGAATCGTCCCTTATGGCTTCTATTTTACTGTCCTTGACTTCGATCTTGTTCTGTGCAAGTATACGGAGAACTTCATCGATCTCGTCTGCGGTAGCGTCACATCCTACTGCTATTTTCTCACCTACGTCGTCATAGGTAACGCTTCCGCGCCTTTTGCCGAGTGCGATCAGCTTGTTCACTTCTTTCTGGATCTTCTCGCTGAGAGGTCTGGAATTTACCTCTTTTTCTTCGGCTTTTTCTTTTTCGCTCATTTACTGCCTCCGTGCTCTCTCAATTGCATGATTTTTTTTCTTATTTCGTTGCTTTCCCGAAGATAATTTATATCTTTCGTTTCATCGTATCTGGCTGCAAGCTCGTTACTTTTTTTCTCCAATTTTGCGCATTTCAGACTGAGTACGCACGCTTCGTATGCGGCTTTGCTGTCCATACCCGAAAAATCGAAATCAATTATCTCCGGCAAATTTTTCTGAACGCCCTCGGGCAGATCCGTATACAGCATGGCTGCGGTGTCTTTCAGACCGTGCATACGACTGTCCGTCACAGAATCCACGACGTTGCGTTCGAACCCGTCGGGGAAAATTTCTTCGAGATCGCGGGGATCTACGTATTCCTTTCCGTTTACGTACGCCGCAAGCAGGAAAGTTTCGGAACGTCCGCGCTTCTCTTCCGTCGCGGCAGATTCGCTTGCCGCCGGCTTGTCCGTATCCACATAAAGCTTTGCCTGCGCTCTGAGCACTCCGATATCGTAGCCCGTTTCTGCCGAAAGCAATTGCAGGTACTCCTCCATCTCTACGGGATTGTCAAGCTGTTTTATACATCTTACGGCTTCCGCCGCATATGCCGTTTTATCGTCCCTGTCGCCCAAATCGTACTTCTTTCTGAGATTTTCAAGTTTGTAAGCGACCAAAGGCAGCGCTTCGTCGAGTATTTTCTGATACGCCTCTTTCCCGCGCTGATTTATTATTTCGTCGGGATCAAGCCCGTCGGGCATCTTTGCTACTTTGACGGTCAGTCCGCTTTCGCGTAGAATATCCAGTCCGCGCAACGTCGCTTTCTGCCCCGCTCCGTCACCGTCATAACTTATAATGACTTTATCGGAGTAATTTTTAAGCTGTTTTGCCTGTGAAGGAGTCAAAGCCGTACCCATGCTCGCGACTGCGGTATCGAAACCCGCTTTATGAAGCGCAATAACGTCCATGTATCCTTCGCACATAATAACATAATCAAGCGGTCCCGCACGGCGCTTCTTTTTCAGAAGATTAAGCGCATAAACCGTTCGGCTCTTATCGAAAATTTCCGTTTGCGTGGAATTTCTGTATTTCGCAAACGACTTGCCGTCAAGCGCTCTTCCGCCGAAAGCTACTACTTCGCCTGTATTGCTTATTATCGGAAAAATAAGTCTGCCCTGAAAGACGTCATACCACCTGTCGGCTTTCTGCTCAATAAGTCCCGCGTCTTTCATCTCCCGCTTCGTATAGCCTTTGCTTTCGAGATGCTTAATTATATCGGTCGTGTCGAGAGAATAACCGAGCCCGAAACGAGTCACTATATTCGGCGGAAGATTGCGCTTTACTATATAATCGCGCGCGACGGCGGCTTTCGGCGAGGAAAGATTTTCATTATATTTTCTTGCCGCTTCGCGCATAAGCGAATATAATCTGAGCCGCTTGTTCTTATCTATATGCTTCCCGCCGCCCCCCGTAAATTCAGGCAGTTCCATTCCCGCTTCGTCGGCAAGCATCTTTATCGCGTCGATATTTTCTATGTTTTCGATGTCGCGCAGAAAAGTAATTGCGTTGCCGCCTTTGCCGCAACCGAAACAATGATAAAGCTGTTTATTCGGATCGACGGAAAACGACGGCGTACGCTCATTATGAAAGGGACAGCAGGCCTTATAACTGCTACCTACTCTCCTGAGATTCGCATATCGCGATATTAGTTTGACTATATCGGTCTTTTCGAGCAACCGACTGCAAAACTCGCTAAAATCCATTAACCGCCCCGATCAGATCAATGCCCAGCCTTTGGGTACGTATATCTCCTCAAACACACGGACAAGATAGTTGTCCGTCATTGTAGCTATGTAATCGCTCACCTTCTGATACTCCGTCGCATCCAGACGCCGTATGTATTCGGGCAACTTTTCCATGTGACTCATATAATAATCGAACAAAAAGAAGATGATTGTTTCTACTTTAGGTTCTTCCGCTTTCGCCAAAGGCGAACTGTAAACCTTTTCGAACATGAAAGCGCGAAATTCTTCCATTGCTTTTTTCGCGTTTTCGCTCGGATCTATTTCGGCTTTGCCGTAGCTGTGATAGATTATGTCCGAAATCATCGAATTTATGCGCTTTCCGTGCGTATCGCCGAAGGTATTCACGACTACGGACGGGAGATCGCTGTTTTTTATCACTCCGCCGCGCAATGCGTCGTCAACGTCATGATTTAGATAAGCTATCTGGTCGCTCAGACACACTATTCTTCCTTCAAGCGTCGAAGGATGTCCGCTGCGCGTGTGATTGACGATCCCGTCGCGTACTTCAAACGTAAGATTCATTCCGCTTCCCTCACCCTCAAGCACTTCGACTACGCGCAGAGATTGACGAGCGTGGCTGAACCCTCCGTGATTCAGCATTTTTTCGTTCAGCGCGCGTTCTCCCGCATGTCCGAAAGGCGTATGACCGAGATCGTGTCCCATACTTATCGCTTCGGTCAGATCTTCGTTCATTCTGAGCGCCCTGGCTATTGTACGCGCTATCTGTCCGACTTCGAGAGTGTGCGTCAGCCGTGTTCGATAGTGGTCGCCTTCGGGGGCAAGAAAAACCTGCGTTTTATGTTTCAGGCGCCTGAAAGCCTTCGAATGGATTATCCTGTCACGGTCGCGTTGAAAATCCGTACGAATAAAGCACGGAGATATAGGTTTATCCCTGCCCTTCGTCTGCAATGTTCTGCATGCGTAAGGCGAAAGATATTTCTCCTCTATTTCATACACGGTCTTTCTGTAATCCATTCTCACCCCTTTAACACAATACACGGAAGCCGATTCACGGCGACATACCGCCTGACAGACTTTCTCCGTATGAATTATAGCACAAACAATAAGCCACTGTCAAACTCTATATGCTTTTTTTAACGTTAAATAGGTGTCTATTATAAAAATATTTTTCGACGCGGCGATATTTTCGGCATTTATGGTCGCTAAAAAAGTAACGAAGCGCGCGTAACCGTACATATAATAAAAACAGAGCGCTTTATTTCACTTAAAGGAGAAAACTTATGTCAGATTTACCGATTGAAAATCAAACCTGCCCTACCGTAGCCTATCAGATGTCTTCGGTCTGCGTACCCGTTACCTAACGCCGTTCGCAAAAGCAGGCTTGACCGTAACCAAATGTTGCAGCAAACCCACCGTTACGCCGGGCAGAGAACTCTGCGGCGGCGTTAAAGCGGGACAGTGCGCATTTACTATAAGCCAGGATATCTGCGTGGAGGTACCTGTAGAGTTCGGCGCCGTAGCTCAGGTCGGCGACACTTACGTCGCATGCAACGGCGCAAGCGCAGACGACATCTGCCCTGCGTGCGGAACGCATGACGCTACGTTCGTTGAAACTCCTGTCGTAGGAGAAACGGTAAACGCCGTAACGGATGCGGTAAAAACGGTTCTTTAACCGAAAAACGACCGAAGCGGATTCAAATCGTCATAACGCCGCCGGACGGCAGAATCAGTTCGGACAAAAGGCAGACCGACGCTTTATGCGTCGGTCTGTACTTTTGCAGTTAGCTTTATGCCTTAAAAACGTCTTCCCAATTTATTTCTTTCAGGTTCAAATATGATTCGAAGTTCCCGTCGAAATCGCCTTTTTGCCTGATCGAAAGATAATCATACCAGGCGCGATACAATTCTAAATACTTTTCTTTCAGCGAAGCTACGTCCATACCGAATTTTTTCGATAATTCAGCCCATTCGTTTATAATTTTATAAGATAATTCCGCGTCGACCGTATCTTCGTCGTCGCATAAAAGTCCCAAAGGCAATTCGTGTACCGAATACTGCAAAAAATAATTGAGCACTTCCAATCTAAACGATAAAAAATATTCGTTCGCGGGCTGTCTTGCAATAAGAATATCGGTTAGTTGAAAACTATCGATATTTTCGGTTTCACAAAACAAACGCATACAATTATCGCACAAAGATATATTATTCCGTGTCGCAAGCAAGAAAGAAAACAACACGGTTCCGCATTCTTTGTATTCTTTTTTCAGACACGGCAAAATGATTCCGACAATAAACTGTTTAGCATAACAAATGTCTTGATGGTCGGAAATAAACCCGATGACTTCGTCCGCTTCCGGCAGATCGGAATAAACTCTTTCCGCCCATTCGCGTAATTTAGCATGCCGTATCTTTTTTCTGTCCTTTTCATTGCTTGCGGCATATTCGGCGCAGATTTTTAAATAATCCGACAATATTTGTTTCATATTATAAACTTTTTATAATTTACACATCCAATGCGCTTCATCTTCGTTATCGGGGTAAGCATAAGTGTATGAAAACTCCTCGTTCCCTTCTTTCAACAGCCGTTCCAAAGCCTGTTTGTCGAGAGGTATGACCTGAAGACATACTGCCTTTTTAAACAACGACAGTTTACACCGAAGAACGCCGGTATCTTCTATAGCCTGAGGAAGTTCAAGAAACACGCCGACAATTTCCGAAGAGCTTTCATCGGCAAATTCCAGACTGTGACCGTATGAAACAAACACTCCGTTATTAACGGGAAACAACGCTGTTTTCAATAATAAATCATAATATTTTACAGCCGTTACTTTATCTTTCATATCGACGGACGGATCTATAAAAAGCATATATTCGTTTCTGTTACCAAGCGAGTTTTTGCCTTTCATTTCATAATCGCTTGCGCCGATAGTGGCAAGCTTCCAGAACGGATATCGATCCGTAGGCGGATACAAAGCCGCGTCTATATGAAACCGTTCGTTTTTCGGGTGAAGTATGATACAATTATTCTGTCGGAAACACTTATCGTAATGATTCGTTAATTTCTCGATTTCCGAAACTTTCATTTTATTCTCCCCTGAAAATATTCAAATGAAAACTTTTGAATAATAAAAAGACAAACGCAGGTATTATCCCGTTACAGGATAATACCTGCGTGCTTTCGTTTTATGGATTACCGCGCCGCTATTCGTTTCGAAATGTTCGCGGTTTTCCTGTTTTATCGCGGATTTTTTATATTAGCCTGAAGGGATGTGTATAGTGAAAAGTTGGTCGTGTATATTTATACCCTTTTTCAAGCGATTTGTTCGCCTTATGCATACATATTGCATATTTTGTCGAATTATGTATATTTATGCAAAACGCGGTAGCTGTAGGTTTTTGGTGATTTTTCATCCAATTTTTCGTAGCTGGTCTTGACAGTCCTTGCTATTTTGAAAGCGCGTTAATCCCTTATAAAACCTGACTTTTTCGGCATTTTTCTAAGCTATTTTATTGCTATCTTAACGCCACCCACTATCACCGCAAGTCTTACTATAATTTAGCTACGCTTTTGATAGAGATTTTTGTTCTCGTATCGTGCTTTATATGCTATGGATTTTTAATCCTTTTTAATAAACTTACACCTTGGATAATTTGAGCATCCCCAAAACTCACCATACTTTCCATTTCGTAAAACCAACTTACCGCCACATCTAGGGCAAATACCGTGTTCTACGTTCCATTGTTGCGCCCTAATATTTTCAACGTGTTCTTTCGTTGATATTTCCGTCTTACTCGCCAACAATAACTGATAAGCCTTTTCCATTTGTTTCACCGTTAAAACGGATACGCCCGAGCATAACGTTCTTTTAAGTTCCGACAACGGAATAACGTTTTTCGCTTCAATATGATATGTATTGTTTTGAACAAAAACGACTAACGAATGAATCGGCAAGTTCCCCACTATTCTTTTCACGTTATAAACGTGTGTCGCGTTTTGCTTAAGCGGATTATACAACTTGTTTTTCACGTTGCCGTATGCTAAAACTTGTGTCCATTCTCGTTGATTTTCAGAACCATATATTTCGCCTGAATAGTTTTTGGTTTCAATAACAAACACGCCCCTTGGATTGATAACAATATGGTCTATCTGCGTAGTGTTTCCATTGTTTGAAACAATCAAGTCGTTAATGACGTATTGTTCATTTTCTATTGTTTCCCCGATTACCCATTTAACTCTATTCTCACCTCGTTTACCGCGAGTTTCCGGTCTCTTTAAATATACGGCAAGAATTATAATTAAAACAATCGGGATTATTATAAGAAAAGGCATTATTCTCTCCTTAATTTTTTCTATTAGACCTCTTCCCGTCAAATCTTCTTTATTTTATCAGTAAAATCTTCGGGAAAGCCTAAAAACTTTACGTAGTCCTCCCCTATTTCAACCTCTACTTGCCGTTG
>CASFAN010000016.1 GCA_949292715.1 uncultured Eubacteriales bacterium | reverse complement strand
GCGCGAACGCAAAGCGGGATCTACCGGTCTCGGTCTTGCAATCGCCAAAAGCATAGCGGAAATGACCGGAGGAAACATTACCGCCAAAAGTATGCTCGGCAAAGGCAGCGAATTTACGGTGTATTTTCCGCCGGACGAGGAGAATGAACACACGGTTCGCGAAAAATTACGCGCGACGTCCGAGAAAAAGCTTTCTTCCGCCGAGAAAAACGAAACGAAATAAAAGCGGGCGTGTTTATGCTTGTCTTGATTGCTGAAAAGGGACTGCCGCATACTGAGTACGACAGTCCCTTGTATTAGGATTACTATATAAATCTTCTGCGCTAAGGCGAAACCGAAACGGTCGGCGGTAAAAATATACCTATGTAAAAAACCCCGCTCGGATTCTATCGGCGGGGTTAAATTTGCAGCGCAAAACTTTATACGAACCTGTTCAACGTTTCGTCGTAATTATATCCGATCGAAGCGAGTTTTTCGCGCAGTTCGGTTTCGTTTATTCCTTCGCTTTCGCAAAGGTCGGCGAGGGAGGAATAATAATCGCGCAGTTTGGTGTTTATCCAGCTGAGAAGTATAACTGGATCGGAAGGCGGTTTCATGGTTTTTCTCCTTTACGGTTATTGCGGGCGAGCCGCGACGCGGTGCGTAAGTTAATCAAATGTCGCGGATCGCGGTCGTAAAATATGATACTACGAAACGGGCGCGGTGGTCAAGCGCTATCGATATATTCAGATAATTGCGACGATTTCGCGCTTTTTCGGGATAAAAATGCACCGAAATAGGAATAAAAATCAAAAAAACGAAAAAAATTTTGAAAAATTGCAAAAAATCGTTTGACATGCCACGCGCGCGCGTGTTATGATATGAGGCGATAAATAGACTGATTATTTGCCCTTTTCGGTTTTATGTTAGCATGAAGGGAGCATTCGATCGGCATTTTGTGTCGAGTTAAAGGATAGCAAATTGTTCGCAAACCGAAAAGCAGGCAAATGAATATAACCCGGATACCCGAAGCCGCAAATGAAGAAAAATCGGCTGTGGGTGTTTTTTATTGTATTTGCGTCGGTTCTGCTCGTATGGCGCTCCCGCGAGCGTACGGGCGCGGGCGAATATTGCGGAAATCTGCGGACAAGCGGACGGCAAAGCGAATCCGATAAGGCGGCTGAGCGCCGCGTAAAAAGTATAGTAAATCAATGCAGGTGCGACGCGACCGCGTGCAAAGGCGCGGACTCTGCACCGAGGAGAATATATGGCTGAAAGAAAAATCCGTAAAGTAATGTACGGTAACACCGAGCGGCACAGCTTCGCGCAGGTCGACGAAGTCATCGGCATGCCCAACCTGATCGAAGTGCAGAAAAAGTCGTACAACGACTTTCTCGAAAACGGTATAGGCGAAGTGTTCAAGGATTTCTCTCCCATCACCGATTTTTCGGGAAGGATAGAACTGCACTTTCTTTCTTACCACATCGAGGACAAACCGAAGTACACGGAAAAGGAGTGCAAGGATCGCGACGCGACGTATGCGACTCCGCTCAAAGTAAAGGTACGTCTGGTTTACAAGGAAAGCGGTCAGATGACCGAGCAGGAAGTATTCATGGGCGACCTTCCCAAGATGACTCCCAACGGTTCGTTCATCATCAACGGCGCGGAGCGCGTTATAGTATCGCAGCTTGTACGCAGCCCCGGCGTTTATTTCTCGGACGAAACCAAGGACCAGAAAACGGGTAAGATTTATTATACCGCTCAGTCCATACCTTCGCGCGGCGCATGGCTTGAATACGAAATGGAATCGGCGGGCACGCTTGCGGTACACGTCGACCGTCAGCGTAAAGTTCCCGTAACGACGCTTATCCGCGCGCTCAGCGCAGTCACTACGGGCGATTTCGGCGACGACGAGTCCATTTGCAGAATATTCCACAACGAGCCTATCATTGTGCAGACCTGCGAAAAAGACGTTGCGAAAAATAACGAAGACGGACTTACCGAGCTGAACAAAAAACTTCGCCCCGGCGAAGTCGTCAATACCGACGCTATACGCGGATATATCCATTCGCTGTTCTTCGACAGACGAAAGTACGATCTTTCCCGCGTCGGCAGATATAAGCTCAACAAGAAGCTCAGTCTTGCGGCGCGTATCACCGATCAGGTGGCGGCAGAGGACATTGTCGACGAAGACGGCGTGCTGTACGTCAGCGCGGGCGATACGATCAGCGAAGAGGTTGCGGAGCGTATCCGTAACGCAGGCATCAACGAAGTCGCGCTTAAAGTGGACGGAAAGGACGAACCCTTCTACGTTATGGGTAACGGACACGTCGACCTCGGCGGATACATCGACGGCGACCCGAGAGAGCTCGGCATTACCGAAAGCGTTTCCTATGAAGTTCTTAAAGAACTGGAAGCTCAGGCGAACGGCGACAGAACCGCGCTTGCGGAGCTTTGCAAAGAAAATGCCGACAGACTTGCCGAAAAGCATATTACCGTAGCGGATATACTCAGTTCGGTAAACTATATCATCGGACTTCATTACGGAATAGGTACGACGGACAACATCGACCACCTCGGCAATCGTCGCGTACGCAGCGTGGGCGAACTGCTTCAGAATCAGTTCAGAATAGGTATCGCAAGACTTGAACGCGTTGTGCGCGAAAGAATGCAGATACAGTCAGATTCCGAGCTTACGCCTCAGACTCTTATCAATATTCGTCCCGTGACCGCCGCGCTCAAAGAATTCTTCGGTTCTTCTCAGCTTTCGCAGTTCATGGACGAGACCAACCCTATAAGCGAGCTTACGCACAAGCGTAAACTTTCCGCGCTCGGTCCCGGAGGACTTAACCGCGACCGCGCTACGTTCGACGTCCGTGACGTTCACTATTCGCATTACGGCAGAATGTGCCCGATAGAGACGCCCGAAGGACAGAACATCGGTCTTATCTCGTCGCTTTCGGCATACGCGAAAATCAACGAGTACGGCTTCATCGAAGCGCCGTACCGCAAGGTAATAAAGAAGTACGACGAAGACGGTAACGTCATCGGCGGCAGCGTAAGCGACGAAGTCGAATACCTCAGCGCGGATCGCGAAGACAGATATATAGTCGCTCAGGCGAAAGAGCCTATCGGTCCCGACGGCTGGTTCGAAAATCACCGTGTGCTTGCGCGTTTCCGCGAAGACATAAAGGAATTCGACAGGGAAGAAATAGACTATGTCGACGTTTCGCCCCGTCAGCTCGTTTCCGTAGCTACGTCGCTTATTCCTTTCCTTGAAAACGACGATACCAACCGTGCGCTCATGGGTTCGAACATGCAGCGTCAGGCAGTTCCTCTGCTCAAACCCGAAGCTCCGATGATCGGTACGGGTATCGAGCATAAGATAGCTTACGACTCGGGCGTTATGGTGCTTGCGCGTAAGAGCGGTACCGTAACGTATGTCGACGCCGACACGATAAAAGTCTGCGAGGACGACGGAACGAACGTAGTTTACACGCTTAAAAAGTTCCAGGGTTCCAACCAGGGTACCTGCATAAACCAGAAACCGATCGTTGCGAAGGGACAGAAAGTAAAAGCGGGCGACGTGCTTGCCGACGGTCATTCGACGCAGAACGGCGAACTCGCGCTCGGAAGAAACATTCTCGTAGGCTTCATGAGCTGGGAAGGCTATAACTACGAGGACGCAATACTTATCAGCGAACGCATCGTAAAAGACGACGTGTTCACCTCGATTCATATCGCCGAATACGAAATGGAAGCGCGCGACACCAAGCTCGGCGAAGAAGAGATTACGCGCGATATTCCCAACGTCGGCGAAGACGCGCTTAAAAACCTCGACGAAAACGGTATCGTTTATGTCGGAGCGGAAGTCGCGAGCGGCGATATACTCGTTGGTAAAGTCACTCCGAAAGGCGAAGCGGATCTTACCCCCGAAGAACGTCTTATGCGCGCTATATTCGGCGAGAAGTCTCACGAAGTGCGCGACACCTCTCTCAAAGTGCCTCACGGCGAGGGCGGTATCGTAGTAGACGTCAAAGTGTTCACCCGTGCGAATAAGGACGAGATGAGCCCCGGCGTAAACAAAGTAGTCAGAGTATACATTGCTCAGAAACGTAAGATAGGCGTCGGAGATAAGATGGCGGGACGTCACGGTAACAAGGGCGTCATTTCCAGAGTGCTTCCCGAAGAGGATATGCCTTTCATGGCAGACGGCACGCGCCTTCAGATCGTGCTTAACCCCCTCGGCGTGCCTTCCCGTATGAACATCGGACAGGTGCTGGAAGTTCACCTCGGTCTTGTCGCGAAAGCGCTCGGCTGGAAAGTGGCTACGCCCGTGTTCGACTCCGCGCTGGAAAGCGACATCGAAAAACTGCTTAAAGACAACGGCTACGTCAATCCCGACGGAGAAGTCGACGGAAAAATACAGATGTACGACGGAAGAACGGGCGAACCTTTCGAAAACCGCACGACCGTCGGATACATGTACATGCTCAAGCTGATTCACCTTGTCGACGACAAGATGCACGCGCGTTCGATCGGACCTTACAGTCTCGTCACGCAGCAGCCTCTCGGCGGTAAAGCGCAGTTCGGCGGACAGCGTTTCGGAGAAATGGAAGTCTGGGCGCTTTACGCTTACGGCGCAGCCAATATCCTGCAGGAAATAATGACCGTCAAGTCGGACGATATCGTAGGCAGAGTAAAGACTTACGAATCCATCGTCAAGGGCGTGAACGTTTCCGAACCCGGCGTTCCCGAATCGTTCAAAGTCCTTATAAAGGAATTGCAGGCGCTCGGTCTCGACATCAAAGTGCTCAACGACGAGAACAAGGAGATATCCATAAAAGATATCACGGAAGACGAAGCGGATACTTACGAAGCGCCTACCAAGAAGAGCAAGCACTTCGAAAACGGTAAACTCGTACTCGAAGAGGAGATCGATCTCGACGCGTTCGACGACATCAAGCTCGATGACGACGAAGCGGAGGAGAGCGGTATGGGCGACGCGTCGCTGTTGCTCGAGGACGAACCCGATATCGACGATCCGTTTGCGGACAGAGATCCCGACGATCTTGACGATCTCGACGATCTGGATTTCGATGACGACGAATTCGGCATCGACGATGACGAAGGCAAGGAGGACAAATAATAATGTTTGAACTTAACAGTTGCGACTCGATGGAGATCGCCATTGCCGGTCCCAATAAAATACGCGAATGGTCGCACGGAGAGGTGACCAAACCCGAAACCATAAACTACCGTACTCAGAAACCCGAGCGTGACGGATTGTTCTGCGAACGCATATTCGGACCGTACAGAGACTATGAGTGCCATTGCGGAAAATATAAGCGCATACGTTACAAGGGTATCGTCTGCGACAAGTGCGGAGTCGAGGTCACGAAGTCCAAAGTCCGCCGCGAGCGCATGGGTCATATCGAACTTGCAGCTCCCGTAACGCATATCTGGTATTTCAAAGGCGTTCCCGGAAGAATAGCGCTTATGCTCGATATGGGCGCAAAAGCACTCGAACAGGTAGTATATTTCGTTAATTATATAGTTACCGATCCCGGCGATACTCCGCTCGAATACAAGCAGATCCTTACCGACGCACAGCTTGCCGAAGCTCGTGAGCTTTACGGCGAAAAATCGTTCAAAGTCGGTATGGGCGCGGAAGCGATAAAGAAGCTGCTTTCCGACATAAACGTCGAAGAAGAATACAAGAAAGTAAAAGAAATAGTCGATAACTCGACGGGTCAGAAGAAAGTAAAGGCTATCAAACGCCTTGACATTCTCGACGCGTTCAGAAGAAGCGGCAACGATCCCACATGGATGATTATGGACGTTCTGCCCGTAATTCCTCCCGATCTGCGTCCCATGGTTCAGCTTGACGGCGGAAGATTCGCGGTCAGCGACCTTAACGACCTTTATCGCCGCGTTATCAACCGTAACAACCGCCTTAAAAAGCTCATCGAGCTTGCGGCTCCCGACATCATCGTACGTAACGAAAAGCGTATGTTGCAGGAAGCCGTTGACGCGCTTATAGATAACGGCCGCCGCGGCAAAGCGGTATCCGGCGCGGGCAACAGAGAGCTTAAAAGTCTTTCCGGACTGCTTCGCGGAAAGCAGGGACGTTTCCGTCAGAACCTGCTCGGTAAGCGCGTAGACTATTCCGGACGTTCGGTTATCGTCGTCGGTCCCGAACTTAAAATGTATCAGTGCGGTCTGCCCAAGGAAATGGCGCTCGAACTTTTCCGTCCGTTCGTCATGGAAGAGCTTGTAAAGCAGGGCAAGGCTCACAATATAAAGAGCGCGAAACGCGTCGTAGACCGTGCGGATAAGAGCGTATGGGGCGTGCTTGAAAAGGTTATCAAAGAACATCCCGTTCTCCTCAACCGTGCGCCGACGCTGCACCGTCTCGGTATACAGGCGTTCGAACCCGTGCTTGTCGAAGGCAGAGCGATCAAGCTTCACCCGCTTGCGTGCGGCGCGTTCAACGCGGACTTCGACGGCGACCAGATGGCTGTACACGTTCCTCTCTCGCTCGAAGCGCAGGCGGAAGCGCGTTTCCTTATGCTCGCTTCCAACAATATACTGAAGCTGTCCGACGGCAGACCCGTCTGCACACCTTCGCAGGATATGGTCATGGGCGTTTATTATCTTACGATAGAGCGTCCGGGCGCGAAAGGCGAGGGTAAAGTGTTCTGCGATACCGACGAAGCGAAAATGGCTTACCAGAACGGCGAAATATCGCTTCAGTCCAAGATCAAAGTACGTCTGTTCAGAGAAATCAACGGCGAGATGAAGCACAAACTCGTCGATACGACGGTCGGAAAAATCATATTCAACGAGGCGATACCTCAGGATCTCGGCTTTGTGGAGCGTAAGACCGAAGACGATATGTTCAAGCTTGAAATCGACAGAGTCGTCGATAAAGGCGTGCTCGGAGATATCGTCGATACGACGTTCAAAAAGAAAGGCGCGACCGAAACGAGTAAAGTGCTCGATAATATCAAGGCGCTCGGATATAAATATTCCACGATAGGCGCGATCACGACGTCCGTGTTTGATATGAAAATTCCTCCCAAGAAGAAGGAACTTATCGAAAAGGGCGACGCCGCCGTTATAAAAGTGGAGGAGCTTTACAAAGAAGGTTTCCTCACCGAAGACGAAAAATACAATAAAGTCATTTCTATCTGGAAAGACATCAACAAAGAAATGAGCGCGGAACTCAAAAAGAGTTTCGAAACGTTCAACCCCATTTCAATGATGGCTACGTCGGGTGCCCGCGGTTCGATAACTCAGATGATACAGCTTGCGGGCTGGCGCGGACCCATGGTCAACCCTCAGGGTAAAACGCTGGAAGTTCCCGTCAAGAGTAACTTCCGTGAAGGACTTTCCGTTCTCGAGTATTTCATAGCTTCGCACGGCGGACGTAAAGGTCTTGCGGATACCGCGCTTAAAACGGCAGACTCCGGTTATCTTACCCGTCGTCTCGTCGACGTCGCACAGGACGTCATCGTTATGGAAGAGGATTGCTGCGAAGGCATGCCGCCCAAAGGCATCAGAACTTTCGCTATCGTCGAAGGCAACCCCATTACGGTGGAGGTCAAGACTGCTACGGATGAAGAGCGCGCGGCAACCATGGCAAGCATATACGATAAGAAAGCGCCCAAGTACACGGTTGACGAGATTGTCGGCAACGACGGCAAGGTCATCGTGCAGGCAAACGGTAAGATTACCGAGAACAAAGCGCGCGAGATTATCGAAAAGGGCGTGAAAGAAGTCAAGGTCATCAGCTCGCTTATCGAGAGCCTCGAAGACCGTCTGAACGGACGTTATACCGCGGAAGACGTCAAGGATCCCGTAACGGGCGAAGTTATAGTCGGCGTAAATACGATGATAAGCGAAGACGACGCGAAGAAGATTGTCGAAGCGGGTATCGCTTCGGTAATCATCAGAACCGCTCTGACATGCCGCAGCAAACACGGTATGTGCGCAAGATGCTACGGCAAGGATATGTCTAACGGTTCTCCCATCCGTATCGGCGAGGCAGTCGGTATAATAGCCGCTCAGTCCATAGGCGAGCCCGGTACACAGCTTACGATGCGTACCTTCCACAGCGGCGGCGTCGCGGCGGCAGACGATATCACGCAGGGTCTTCCCAGAGTCGAAGAGCTTTTCGAAGCGCGTAAACCCAAGGGCGTTGCCACGATATCCGCAACGGAAGGCGTTGTCACCATCAAAGAGGAGAACGGCAGACGCGACGTTATCGTCAGAACGGACGACGGCGAAGAAGTCGCTTACTCCATTCCTTATGCGGCTAAACTTAAACGCAACATCAAAAACGGTGTGCGCATCGCGGCGGGCGATCCGCTTACCGAAGGTCCCATCAACCCCAACGATATACTTTCCACCAAGAACAAAAATGCGGTGCAGGAATATCTGCTTAAAGAAGTGCAGTCCGTTTACCGCAGCCAGGGCGTTAAGATTAACGACAAGCATGTCGAAACGATCGTACGCCAGATGCTGAAAAAAGTCAGAGTGGAAACAAGCGGTTCGACGGATTTCCTTCCCGGAAGCATGGTCGACATCAGCGAATTCATGGAAGCGAACGACAAGGTTATCGAGAACGGCGGTATTCCGGCGCAGGCTAAGCCCACGCTTCTCGGTATCACCAAAGCCGCTCTTGCTACCGATTCCTTCCTCTCCGCAGCGTCCTTCCAGGAAACGGCGAGAGTTCTTACCGAAGCGGCTATCAAGAACAAGCGCGATATGCTCCGCGGTCTGAAAGAAAACGTAATTATCGGTAAGCTCATTCCCGCGGGTACGGGTATGAAGATTTACAGAAACGTAACTCCCGCAGAGAAAAAAGAACAGCAGAACTGAAAATAAAAGCAAAAGCGACTGATTGAATATCGGTCGCTTTTGCTTTTATATGAGTTTTCATCGGTTTAAGTTCGTAAAAAATATCTTAAAACTTCTTGCGAGCCACGGTTTTTTATGGTAATATATCTATATGGAAACTTATAAAAGAATCGGTATAATAGGCGCCATGGACGCGGAGATCGAAGGAATTACCGCCGCGATGACGGATAAACGCGAGGAAAACATAGGCGGTTCGTCGTTCGTTTCGGGCAGGCTTTACGGAGCGGAAGCCGTATGCGTACAGTCGGGTATAGGCAAGGTGAACGCTGCGTTTGCGGCATGTACGCTCATATACAGATACGGGGTTCAGGCTGTACTGATGACAGGCGTTGCGGGTGCTCTCGGCGGCAGGTTGAAACATCTCGATCTTGTCGTTCCTGACGGCTTTATTCAGCACGACGTGACCATGATAGGAGCGGACGACGGATTTATCGACATTGTCGGAAAAGTCGTTTTACGCCCCGATAAAAGGCTTGCGGACGCACTTGCCGGGTCGGACGGTATACGCGGTATCATGGCGACGGGAGAACAGTTCATCGAGAAAGAAGAACAGAAAAAGGCGATACTCTCGCGTTTTCCCGAGGTAATCGCGGCGGATATGGAATGTGCCGCGGTTATGCAGGTATGCGAAAGGTCGGGCATTCCCGCCGCGTGCGCCAAAGTCATTTCGGACGGCGGAAGCGAGGGCGAATATTACGAGTTTAAGACCAAAGCTGCGGACAAAGCGGTCGCCGCTGTTCTCGGCGCGATAAAGAAACTTTGCCGATAAACGTTTGTAAAATAATCGGCAATTTGTATGCATAATTGCTTGGTATAATATAGGAGGACGAATAATGAAAAAATTACCGAAATTATTGTTCGTGCCGATTATAGCGGTTACTGCGGCACTGTTTTTTTCGTTTTCTGGTTGCGGCAGCATAGGAGCTTTTTATGCCTTGAAAGACGCTTATGATAAGGGATATGTGACGGTAGAAGATCTTGAAAGTATCGCCGCTTATCATAACGGCGACAAAGAATGCGAACAAACGTTGCCCGCCGACGTCGAAAATGACATTAAAAAATGCGAAGCGGCTTCATTAAGATCTCACGGCGAAAAACATGCTCGACCGGACGGAGTGCATATTGTCGCGTATTACGGTGAGTATAACGGATTTTATGCCGTGATTATAGAAAGCGATTGGGTGGGTTATCCTACAGACGTAGTGAATTATTATGAGGATATCGGAGGGGTATCTTTTCACTACACTTCGCACGGTAAAATACAGGTATGGACGGCAAACGGTTAAATCAGTTTGCCGTTTTATCGTTACAACGTCGAAAAATACAACGAAAGCAATAAAAAAACCGACTCCAAAGCCGGTTTTTTAATCTATGATTTTTAGTCGCTTTTCAGTTCACTATCGGCAGTCCGCAATCGCCGCGGCAGGTTTCGTCAAATTTTTTGTCGTAGGCAATATAAGAATAAAATCCGAATCCGCCCGAAAAATTATAGCAATCGAAACCGTGCGCTGAGAGCATACGGCAGGCTATGTAACTGCGCAACCCGCTGTAACAATTGACGTATATCGGCTTATCTGCGTCGAGTTCGTTTATCCTTCCGCGCAGAACGTCCACGGGAATGTTTACGGCATTCGGGAAATGACCTTGCGCAAATTCACGTGGCGTGCGCACGTCGAGCATGATTACGTCGCCGCGTTTGCAAAGTTCGCCGACTTCGTTCCAGTGGAATTGTTTTACTTTTCCGCCGAGTACGTTGGTTGCGACGTATCCCGCCATATTTACGGGGTCTTTTGCGGAAGAGTAGGGAGGAGCATAAGCGAGGTCAAGTTCGGTAAGATCGTATACGGTCATTCCCGCGCGTATCGCCGTTGCAATCACGTCTATGCGCTTATCTGTTCCGTCAAAGCCGATTATCTGTGCGCCGAGCACTTTGCCGTCGGTCTTTGACAATATCAGTTTTACGGTCATATCCGTGGCTCCCGGATAATATGTTGCATGCGAAGCGGAGAATGTGACCGTTTTTTCATATCCGATCCCGACCGCTTTTGCGGATTTTTCGTTCAGCCCCGTAGTCGCCGCGGTCAGTCCGAATATTTTAATTACGGACGAACCTTGCGAGCCTTTGTATTCGCTGTTTCCGCCCGCTATATTGTCCGCCGCTATGCGCGCTTGCTTGTTCGCAGGTCCGGCAAGGGGAATGAGCGCGTCCGTTCCGCTGACGAAGTTTACTACCTGTACGGCGTCGCCCACGGCATAAACGTCTTTCGCCGACGTGCGCATACGGCTGTCGACGAGTATGGAACCCTTTATGCCTGTTTTTAATCCTGCTTTTACGGCGAGCGCGCTGTCCGGAGTTACCCCTGTAGCGATTATAACGAGATCTGCGTTTATTTCTCCGTCTTCGTCCGTATGTACTTTTATGCCGCTGTCATACTCTGATAATGCGGTAGTGTGTCTGTTCAGTCGCAGATCTATGCCGCGCGAGCGCATATACGCGTGTAATTGACATGCCATGTCATAGTCGAAAGGCGGCATAACCTGATTGCCGTGAGTCAGCAGCGTAACCGAAAGACCGCGATGCATAAGGTTTTCAGCGGTTTCTATGCCGATGAAACCTCCGCCTATGACGACGGCTTTTTTCGCTTGGGTATCGGCTAAGTAATCGTATATGGCAAAAGTATCTTCGACGGTGCGGAGCGTAAATGCGCGCGGAGAATCGACTCCTTCTATCGGCGGCAGCGAAGCTTTTGCCCCGGGCGCAAGCAACAGCTTGTCATAACGTTCGGTGTAAACGTTGCCCGACGACAGATCGCATACGGTTACCGTTTTGTTTTCGGTATCGATATCGGTAACTTCGCTTTTTATGCGGACGTCGATATTAAAACGTTTTTTGAAACTTTCGGGAGTCTGCAAGGTGAGCGAGCGTTTTTCGGGTATGACGCCGCCTATGTAATAGGGAAGACCGCAGTTGGCGTACGAAACGTACCCCGTGCGCTCGAACATTATTATTTCCGCGTTTTCGTCCAGCCTGCGGAGTCTTGCCGCGGCAGTCGCACCACCCGCAACGCCGCCTACGATTAAAACTTTCATTGAACACCTCGGTTTTATATATGTATTTAAGCTTAAAAGGGCGCTCCGAAATTCGGAACGCGCCGCAATTTTGTTATTTTTTACTGTTCGGCAAAGAATATATCGATGATCGATTTAAGATCGCCTACCATTTTTCCGATTATATGATGTTCGGGAGCGATACCGTTTTCGGAAAGGAACGCGGTATATTTTGAAAGCAGGAAAAGGTTTGAATTAAAACAGCGTTTGACGACGAAATCGAGTACCCTGCGCTTGTTCCATTTAAGAATCTTTGCATTCATGTGCGAAGCGTCGCAGGCGACCTGATATTCCTTGTATTTTTCGCTGAGTCCTGCCAGGTCTTCGAGATATCTGAAATTCAGATTCCATTTTGTCAGCGTAAGCTCGGGGACCGCTCCCATCCAGCCGTAATTTTCGAAGTGATCGACTTCGTTTGCGTTTTTCAGATTGATACCGAACGCAGTAGTTTTAGCGTCGAAGTCTGCGCGCGTTTTTTCGTCCATTGTTTCGGTGTTGCTGAATCTGTCGAAAGTTTCGAATTCCTCTATAACCGATTTTCCGTATTTGCAAAGAACGCTTATGACGCATTCCAGCTCGTGCAGACTGCGCCAGACGACGATGGCTTCTTTTTCCAGACCTTTGGCTACCAGCGTCATTATGCCTTTGAGCTTTAAAAACGCCGTTTCAAACAGCTTCATTACCGCAAGGGAAGTGCGTTCTTTAATCTGCATACGCGCCTTGATTCCGACATTAAGCAGATAATCGAGCAAAATATTGAAACGGCAGTATACGGGATTGTATTCGTTGATTATGCGTACCGCACTTGTCTTTATGTTTTCGAGTACGAATATGGATTCGGTCACGCTTGCGGCTAAACTTTCGCGGTAACCGATATCGTTTGAGGTCGCTATGCGTTTTTCGTCCGACATGTGACAAGTGAAAGCGTAATGATAGCCGCAGATATATTTTACTATGTCGGGAGCGGGAAGACCGTATAACGCCGGATTGATACCGTTTTTGGTAAGCTTTTCGCGATAACGGTCGATTACTTTGACCAGCATCGCAGAAACGAAAGACTGCGGAAAAGTAAATCCGCCGTATTCGGATCGCAGTTTGGGCAGAGTATATGCAAGTATTTCGTTGATGTATCTTTCGTCCATATCACTATTTTATCACACAATACGTTTATAGTCAATATCAATTTTCATTCATTCTATTAGAAACACATTAAAAATCGAATGACTTTTCGCGCATTTTCTCTTTTGTTCGCGCGTTTCGCGTTTAGCGCGACAGCAGTATGCGAAAGTAAATAAAAAGACAAAGAACAGGGTCACTAAAAATCCTACGCCTGTCCTTTGCCTTTTTTCCACCATCGTTTATACGAATTCATCGGAAGCCTTTTCCCTTCAGCTTCCTTGTGTATTATAATATTTCATTCGGATAAAGTCAAGCGGGAATTAAGATAAAACCTCTCATTAATTGTGAAATTATTGTCATAATTGCAATATCCGTGTAAGATTTGCAATATTTCACGCGTTTGAAATAATTTATGTTTTTACGCGGCGTCAAGAGTTGGCAGTTTCGGTATACGCCGGATAAATACGTATGTCCATTAACTGGTTATTGTCTTTGTCGACAAGCGTATAATAAAGAGAGGTGTCGACATAACTTCCGAGCTGAGCTATGGTAAACTCGTCGGAGAGCGATATATTTATCGCCACGCCTTTATCTCCCGTTCTCGAAAGCCCGAGGAATATTTCGGTGCCGCTAGCGCCTTCTTTGGAAAAATTTATTCCGCGGAATTCTTTCGGATCCTGAATGCCGCCGTTTTTTGTCTTGACTGTCTGCGATTTACCGTTAGGGTAGGTTATCGTAACGTCGACCTCGTCCGCTTCGCTTCCGAACTTGAACTTGAATCCTTTAAGATTTTCAAAAATATTTTCGGCTGCTTTATCCATAAACGAAATAAACGCGTCTACGCTCTTTGTCGCTTCGTCGGTAAGCGTTATAACGGGATGAATTCCTTCCGCCGAGAAATTTTCTTTCGTCAGATTCCAGTCGACTCTTCCGAAATACTTTTCCAGCACTTCGCGCGTATCGGAATACATGTCGTCCTCATCGGAGAATGTAAGACCGTGCTGTTCGTTCCAGGTAATCGGCATCGCTTTGCCTGTCAGTTCATAGGTCTTGTCATACATCGGATCCGCACTCCATCCGCCGCAACCGGTAAGACAAACTATTTGTACGGCAATCAATGCGGCAAGTAATGTTGTCGCAATTATTTTTTTCATTATCTTCCTCCTTGTTTAAAGATACGGTTATTGTAGCATAAAATAACCGTTTTGTCAATATGCATTTTTATTAAAAAAATGTAATCGCGTATCATTATAATGTTTTATGTGATATTCGGCGTCTGTATCGACAGAAATTTAATAATGCCGAGCATATACTTCAATATTGTTATATAATTACAGTCGTTTGGTAGAAACTGAGAAAATAAAAAATAAAACGGAATCGTTAGGCGGATTCCGTTTTATTTCGATAGGTCTGAATTTCGTCATTTGTATTCGGGATATATGTTTATTTCTATAAGATCGCGTTCGTTTCCAGATATTACGAATTTTGCAGGCGCGGATATGGGGCTGCCCGTCTGCGCTATGCTGAAATCATCGTTAAGGAGCATATTAAGACGCACCTGATCGCCGTCTTTTACGATCTCAAATTCGAGAAGAGTATAATCTTCTTCGTAAACTCCCATGAGTCTGCCGAATTTTTCTTTTTCGTTAAGCGCCCCTCCGTCTGTAAGCTCGGCTATTTGTTCTTTGCCGTTGGGATAATTGATTTTGGCTTGACGCCTGAAAGATCCGCTGAATTCAATTTTAAGACCATATAAATCCGAGTATATGTTTTCGGTCGCTTTTTCGATAAACGCGATAAATCCGTCGACGTTCGACATTGCGGATTCGGTTATGGTTATGTCGTATCCGTTTGCTTCGAAGTTATTTTGAGTTTTTTCCCAGTCGATTGCGTCAAAATATTTTTGAAGCTGTTCGCGCTTCGTCATGCCGTATTCCTGTTCGCGTTCTTCCGCGTTTTCGGCGCAAGAATCGTTACTGATTTCGTCCCATGGAACGGCTGCCGTTTTACCTGTAAATTCGAAAGATTTGTTGTACAGTTTAGGAAGTCCGCCGCATCCGGCAAAACATATGACTTGTACCGCTATCACAGCCGCAATCAATATTGTTATCAATAGCTTTTTCATTTTCAGTGCCTCATAATCTTTTGTTTAAACATTATACCATGACGGTAATTTAATGTCAATTGCACTTGTGTACGTAACTGAAAAACCGAATCAATAAAGTACCCGAAAAGAGAATGCGGAAGAATTGTCTAAAAATCCCGAGAAAGGAACAACCGGAAAGTCATATATTCGAGATGAACTACGTTATGATAAAAAAGATAATTTCGTTGATGTGCTTTCGAATTATAAACTGACTAAGGAAGATAAACAGGTAATAATACGGTATCTTGAAAAACGCAAAAAAAAAGAAGTAGCCTATTGGCGGTAGTCATTAGCTATCACAGGTCTACTTCATTGACGAAAGTTTCCTTTCGTATGTCTATCTTATAATATAAAGACTAAAATGTCAAGGGGTTTTCGCAAAATGATAACTGTAATCTTCGGCGCACCGGGAACGGGCAAGAGCAGTAAACAAACGCATATCGTCAAGCAGCATACCGTTAGCAGGGGTGGAGGATCCTGGATGACTGCTGCAGTCGTATAGCGCAGATAAACGAAGATAACGGTTTGTCGCTTACCGCCCTGGATCGCGTTCCGATCTTCTCGGACTTTCCGATCACGATCAAGTTGGGTTACGAAAAAACGTACATGACGTATTGCATAAACGGTTATGATCTGTGTCTGCTAGGCGGCGAAGCCGCCGCAGTATTACGAATCGTCGCGAAAAGACGCGACGCAAAAATTCGTAAGCACGCAGGTCGCCGAAAAGATAAAAGCACCGCGATACGCGGTGCTTCTGGAGCTACTGGCCGGACTTGAACCGGCGACCTGCTGATTACGAATCAGCTGCTCTACCAACTGAGCCACAGTAGCATAAAATATTAAATTAAACGACCTTATCGGCGACCTGCTGCTTAGCCGAGCATTCCGAAGGAATG
>CASFAN010000015.1 GCA_949292715.1 uncultured Eubacteriales bacterium | reverse complement strand
GCCCGTATTGTAGTTGAGATTGGCGATCCAAGATCTCGTTTCACCTGACTGAACGAACATCTTTCCGTAATACGCAAGTCCGTCTTCGAGCGTAGCATTCTCCGCCTCATAGACGTGCGCGGTCTTGTTCGCGCCGCACTTAGTTGCGCACGCTTCTTCCATGCAATCGGCGTCGAGACAGCCGCCGCAAATCGGACACTCGTTTTCGCAGGTGTGCGCCGCAGGCGGTTCAACGGGAGGTCCGGAAGGATCCGTCGGTGCGCCGCCGCAGGTCGTGACGGGAACGATTATGCTGACCGCCACGATTACCGCAATCACCGCGCCCGCAATCGCTACGGCGAGTTTTTTGTGCCGCGCGAGCCAGCCTTTGACTCCCGTATATTCATAAGCGATATTGCCCGAACTGCCGTCCGCCGCAACCGCAGCTCCCGCGCCCGTCGCCGAACGCGTCACGTTCGCGGCTTTCTCCGTTTTTAAAGCGGCAGCCGCTTCTACGCGAGCCTTGCGGGCGATTTTCCATTCCGCATATTTCCTGCTTGCGAACACGAACGACAGCGCCGCCATTACAGCCGCCGCGCCGAACGCAACCGCAAACGTTATCTGCAACGCCTTGAGCAGTATCTGCCACCAAGGCGTAATATTTATGATACGCGTGTTCGTGTCCATACCGTTGAGCGCACAGCTGTGGAGCTGGGCGTAAAGTATGCGGTGGCACGCCTCGCGGAGCGCGAGCATAACCGTCGGATTGTCCTTGCTGTCCTCGAAATACGTTTCGCTGCCGTTTGCCATCCACAGGTCGTTGCCTGCAAGCAGTCCTTCGGCTTTCGCGTATTTCGTACCCATGTGATACGTGTTGCCCGTGCAGGAGTCCGTTTCGACGATGCCGACAAATCCCCACTCGTTGCGGAGCACGTCGGTCAGCAATCCTTTGTGCGCGCCCGCCCAAGTGCAGCCTAT
Organism: uncultured Eubacteriales bacterium; assembly: GCA_949292715.1. GTDB lineage: Bacteria > Bacillota > Clostridia > Christensenellales > Pumilibacteraceae > Protoclostridium. Next base: position 6,927 of record CASFAN010000015.1, on the reverse strand, counting down.
GCGGTTGAACGAGCTCATCACGCCGTTCATATCGCTCTGTCTGACTGCGATTTCAAACGGTCTGAGATAAATTTCACGCGCGCTCTGTTCGTTAAAGAACGTCGCAACGCCGTAACGGTTACGCTCCTGATCGTTGAACGCGTAGTGCTTGGTGAGAACCACCATTCCGCGCGACTGCATACCCTTGACTTCCGCCGCGAGCATCATTCCCGAAAGCACGCCGTCTTCGCTGAAATACTCCCAGTTTCTGCCGCCGTAAGGTGAGCGGTGCATATTCGAGCCGGGCGCGTAAAGCATCGTCACGTCGGCGTGAAGAGCCTCGTGTGCGAACGCAACGCCGAGCTTTTCTATGAGCGCGGTATTCCACGTCTGCGCCATAACGACGGGCGCGGGGAATCCGAACTGCGTGTTCAGCGTAGGGTTGTTTTTCTTGACTCCGCCGGGACCGTCCACGCTGTTTCCGCCGGGCGCGTCAACGCTCTCCGCCGAGGCAAAGAAATGCAGACCGTAGGAGCACATCCATTGCTGTTCGGTAAGCGACATCTGATTGAGCAGGTCCTGCCACTTCTCGTCGTCGTATTCGAGCTCGATCATCATTGCGAGGCTGAGCCTGCCTTCTTCTGCCGTAACCGTTTCGTAAACGGGCATTTCGTCGCCCTCTTGCACCTCGATTTCGTGGCCGTACTGCATATCCTCAACCATCTTTTCGTTCGTGCATTTGAGCTGTATTGCGCTTTCGGGATAAGTTCCGGTCCAATCATCTCTCGACAGATATTCTATCTTCTGATCGGCGGTGCCTTCGTAAAGATTTACGTCCGCGTCGTCGAAACGGTTGGTGATCTTCACTTCCTCGCCGGATTCGTCCGTTACGGAATAAATCTCATAGTCGTCCTTGGTGACGGTGTCCTTATAAACAAAGCCCGCATTGCCCGTCGCGTCCATACGCGCTTTCTGCTCCGCAGTCAGACCTTTCGCCGCGAGAATGTTATTGAGTGCGTCGTGCGCGTCCGTTCCCGCCGCAATATAATAATCGCCCGCTTCAAGGATATAGGTTCTCTTGTTATATGCGTCATAAACGCGCAAATTCTCTTTATCGATCGTGACCGTCAGCGTCTGGCTGCCGCCGTTGGGCGCGAGCAAATCGGTTTTTGCAAACCCGACAAGCTCCACCGCAGGCTTTTCAATGCCGTTCTGCTTGTCATATTCGGTATACGGCCGTTGCATATATACCTGCAAAACGTCCTTACCCGAATGTTTCGTGCCGACGTTGGTTATCTTCATAGATACCTGATAGGCGTCGTTCGTTTCGGTCACTTTATAGTCCGAATGTTCAAACTCGGTATAGCTGCCGCCGTAGCCGAACGGGAATGCGACGGTCTGGGAATAGTCGTAGCTTCCCGCATTGCCCTGACCGAGAACGTAGTCCTCATACCGCGTTTCATAGTATTTGTAACCGACGTATACGCCCTCCTGATATACCATATATTTCAGGTTGTGCGTCTGGTAATACGCGCCGTATTCTTTCGAAATATCGGGCAGCCCTTGAGAATACTCCGTCCATGTAAAGTCGCCGAAGTTGGCGTAGGACGGCGCGGAGTAGTTGTCATATACCAGCGTGTCCGACGTTCTGCCGGAAACGGCATATTCGGTACCCGTAAGCACGTCCGCGATCTGCGCGAAACTCATCGTACCGCCCATACCTACCCACACGCACGCGTCGATACCGTATTCGTCCTTGACGATCTCGGCGAACTGCATGGGGTTGGACGTGTTGATAAGCAGCGTGATGCTGTTGAGCTTTCCTTCGCTTTTCAAGCCTTTCAGTCCGCGCAGTACGCTCGCCTCGTCGCTCGTCAGTTCGAGATAATTGCAGCTGCCGTCCGCATATTCTTCCTCGTTTATAGGATTGCCTTCCGAATCCTTCTCATTATCGGGAGGCGCTGCCGTTGAAATGTCGTAGTCCTCGCCCGCCGTGCGCGAGATTACCATTACGGCGGTATCTTTATAACTGCTTATCGTGCTTTCCGCAACCGATTCGACTGCGCTCCACGGTGCGTCGTTTACCGTAAACCACGGCAGATAGTTCTGCTCTTTGCCGTAATTGCCCAACGCGCGCTTATACGTTTTTAAAAGCGACATATAGTGCGTGTTAAGCTCCATATTGACGGACAAGCCCTTATTCCTGAGCGCAACCGCAAGCGTGCCGTATTCGGGAGTAAGCGACATTGCGCCCGAACCGTTGCCGAGAGTAATGTAATTCACGCTCGACATACCGAAAAGGCTCACGCCCGCGCCCGTCGAGAGCGGCAGAGTGCCGTTGTCGTTCCAAAGCAGCACGCTGCCTTCGACCGCCGTCTGTTCCGCGACCGCCTTACTCGCGTCGCGCATTGCTTCGTCGTCCTTGACCTGATAGGTATATCCTTCGCTGTCCGTTTCGGTCAAAACATTTCCGCTCGCGTCACGCTTGACGTAGTCGGACTTATAATGCTCCATATCCCCCGCCGTGTCGCCCAGCTGTACTTTCTTCGTCGTCTGAATACCGAGCAGCTTGTTTATGGGCGCGGAGTTCTCCCCCGCGATATGCGCGCCGACGGATATGAATGCTACGATGAGCGTGAAGAAAATAGACAGCATCACCCATACCGATCTCACAAATACGGTCTTACGCTTTTTCATTTTCCACCTCCGCATTTTCCGCTCTGTTCGTATACACCTTTTTAAGAATATACATGACCAGCGAACCTACGGCTATTATAACCGATATAAGATCCGCAACGAATATCAGTACCTGCCACCAGTTTTCAAAAAAAGAAGCGGTACGCATTGTCTGACCCGCAATTCCGGCAACTACCAGATAGCCGATTATAAGTCCGATGGTAGCAAAAAAAGCCACCATGCCGAAAGCGCCCGATATGATGCCGAAAGGGATTTTTTTCGTTTTCAGGATAAACGTTTCCGTTTTTCCCGCCATTGTCTTTACCTCCTTTTACCTTTTCCCCGCATGAGCTTTTGCTCAACGGAATCATTACAGACATTATAAATAAAACCGAAGAACAATCAATATCCGTCGCTTAAACGTGTATTTTCGTTTCCTATTCTGTTATATATTGCGCACCGCTAACGCTGAACAAGTTTCGCGCCGATTGTTATATTTCGCGCGCATAGCAAGCGATAATACAACAAGAGTGCGCGCTCATATAAGCGCGAACGCCAACGGATACATTCGGCGGGCGGGGCTCCGCGCCCCTTACGGGGCAAACCACGCTAACGCTATGCGTTAGCTCGCCCGCCTGATAAACGCGGGCAACAATGTTCGCATAAATGCTCTGCATTGTTTCCCGCCCCTTCCGTCGCGCTCGCTCACCGCTCGCGCTCCAAAAAAAGGTCACAAACCCGAAATGAATTCGTGTTTGCTTCCACTTTTTATATTGCGCACCGCTAACGCTCGCTTCGCGTGCGCAAGCCTTACCCGCGCTTGCGGTATCTTTCGGGCGGATACGCGCAAAATCTCTCCGCAAGTGCTGCTTATGTTCTTTGTATATACTCGTTCTTATTTTAAAGGTTAAACACTTTATAAAAAAGAACGAGCCGTTATAGTCAAAGAAAGTAGCGATTGCGGATAGATTTTCGGATGATAAGGCGTGTTCTTTTTAGCCGGCGTAAGCGTGCGGCCGCCGCTAGGTGACCCTGCGGCGGTAAAAAAACACGCCTTTGCGCCGAAAAGATTCCGCAAGCGCGGAAATTATATTGCGCAACCCAGTAAAAAAATGAAACGAGCACACCACGTTTCATTTTATTACGTCAGGGTAATGTTAATGGTGCGCAAATATTAAAGGGCAACGGAAAAAGTATGTTCAGATTGAAAATATTGTCTTTTACGGCTATGGACAGATTGCCGTCGTATTTTTCCACGATATAGGCAATGCTTTTTATTCCGTATCCGTGATAATCCGAATCTTCTTTGGTCGTCTTCGGATAGCCGTGTTCGTCGAAATCGAGTTCTCCCTCAAAAGAATTTTTAACGTTTACTGATGCCATTTCGCCGACGCGGTTTATTTTCAGTCCTATTACTCTCCGCTCGGGATCGCCTACTTTTCCCGCCGCCTCGATCGCGTTATCGAGAGCGTTGCCGAAAAGCGAATACAGATCCGTCGCGTTCATAAAGCCGAGAAGCGCTCCGTCGGCAACGCATGTAAACGTTATGCCGCTGCGCGTGCAGCGCAGGCTTTTTTCGGTCAGAATGGTATCGAGTGCCTCGTTTCCCGATTTCACTATCGAATCGTATATGGATATCGCGCTTTCCATTTCACGGATAGCCTCATCGGGAAAACTCTTGTTTTTGCCGATCTCGCGTATCTGATGCCGCATATCGTGGCATTTCATATTTATCAGATCTATGGTATCTTTGCTGATCGCATACTGTTCTTTTTCCTGATGCCACATCCTGTTGACAAATGCCAGCTCGTCCTCCTTTTCCTTGTTCTGCAACAGACTGAACTGACAATACAGCAAAAGGAAACAACAAAGCATGTTAGTCACGTTATACACGGCGTCAACGAGCATACCGAGCTCATCCACATAAGTTATAACGGAACTTAACACTATATCTATAAGCAAACCTATGCCGATAAGCACGAGCATCGACATATTGCGTATTTTCATATTGCTGCCTTTTTTTATCCTGCGGGCAAAAAGCGCATACAGTAACCAATAAGAAACGAAATAACAAATGACATAAGACAAAACGACAAGAGCGGTTTCACCGTTCATGCCGAAACTTATTTCGTCTTCTACGTACATGCCGTTAAGAGGACTCCGCACGCGCATTATCATTGAAAGCGCTATGTTCGCAAGTCCGTAAGAAAAATGCTGCGTACTGTATGCCGCCATTCCGCAAAAAAGTATATTTCCGAACGGCTCATCGTAACAAATAACCAATGCGGCGAATGTCGCGGCAAAAATACACAGAAACGTAAACGACGAATACCAGAATGCCTGAGGTCCGTTCGGAAAAAACGCGGCGATCGCCACGCATACTACCGCACAAAGCGAAAAACGCAGAGGAAAACGGCTGCGTTTTTTTAGCCTGAACGTAAAAAGGAATTCCGCGACGAGTATTTCCGCGGCAAAAAGCATTTTGTAAAAGAAAAGATAAGAGAACATCAGTTAAGCGCACCCCCTCCCGCAAGGAAGTCGTTAAGCGCACTCATAAAGCTCGCGCGTTTAAGCCGCGAAATCTGCAATTTTTCACTGCCGAGCCATACATCGAACTGCCTGACCGCGGTAACATAGCGCAGATTTACGAAATAGCAGCGATTGCAAAACGCAAAAGGCTCGCCTTTGAGTTCGTTTTCGAGCGCGCTGAGAGAACCGCTCGCTTTTATATCCCCGTCGGTCGTATGATATATAAGCATGTGCTGAACAACTTCTACATAACGTATGGCGGAGCTGTGGAGACGCATCTTTCCGTCGATATTGCTCACCCACACATATTTCCCGTCACGGGAACGAAGCACGTCCATGGCTCCGAGAAGCTTTACCGAAAAATTCCCGTAAGACACGGGTTTTACGATAAAATCGAAAGCCCGCACTTCATAGCCTTTTATGGCATACTGCGCCATGTTCGTAACGAAAATTATCATTACTTCGGCGTTTTTTTCGCGTAGTTTTTTCGCCGCTTCCATACCGTTAAGATCGGGAAGCTCTATATCCATAAACACTATATCGAAGCGGTTTTGCTGCTCGGAAAGAAACGTGATCGCATCGGGAAAATGCACGACGTTAAACTGCTCGCCGTGCTCCCTTCCGAACCGCTCAAGAAAAGCCCCGAGCGTATCCGCGGCTTGTTTTTCGTCTTCCACTATCGCTACGTTTCTCATTCTTTCTCCTTTTAGCGCATAAACGCAAGCGCAATCCACCCTGCCTTTCGGCTATAATATTATAAACAAAAAACGCGACAAAGTCAATAGCGATTTTTTACAAAACGCATACCGATATAAAGCATGGGGGAATTTTTTTATTTTTATTATTCCCCTTCGATTAAAAAACATTGCTTAGGCAATAATCACAAGGTATGAAAACTCTTTGCAGGAATATAATTTATCTTATCGGCGACAGCGCGGAAAAACGCCGCGTAATACGTTCTGCGCAGGGCGTAGCGCGCGCTCATAACGACGAAGTGACAAACGTTTGCAGGATTAAGGGAAAAGATTATTACGTAGTGGGCACACACCCTTTTGCGGATTTTACAGTATTACAGTACATTCGCTATGAACGTGCGCTTATAGACGCGCCGCGCCTGTCGGACGACGATATAAAAAAGCTTATTCGCGATTGCGGTGCAAAAGCGGGACTGCACAGCAAAATAGGCAAATTGTCGTTTGTGGACAGGCGGCTCGTCACCCTCGCCGCACGCATAACGGATCAGACCGCTACGGTTGCGGTTAATTTCGACGGAGTGCCGTTTTCCCGCTCGCTCCGTTCGCGTCTGCACCGCGCCGCCGCACGTCTGAGCAAAAAATACGAAGTGTGGATTTCCGTCACCGACAGCCGCTATATAAACAAGAACTCCGACGTTGCCGAAATGCGGCAGGGACTGCTGCCCACTCCGAAAAAAAACAATTACCGCTCGCGCCCGCTTGCCCGACGTATACTTCTTGCCCGTATGCGCCGCTGCTTCGCCGAGCCCGACCACCTCGAAAAAGGCAAAATAGTTATCGTTAATTCGGTTGCGGACCGCTAACGCTCGCCGTTGGCGTCCGCCGCCTTATTTCCGCGCTTGCGGTATCTTTCGGGCGGATACGCGCAAAATTTCCCTCGTCAGGAAAGGTAGACTTCGGGGACGTGCGGAGGCTTTGCCTCCGTACAAATTTTGCGCGTCTGCGCCTCGAAATCTCTCCGCAATCGCTGCTTATGCTCTTTGTAATT
>CASFAN010000014.1 GCA_949292715.1 uncultured Eubacteriales bacterium | reverse complement strand
CTCCCCGTCAATCGTTTGACATTTATGCAAAATCGGCGTATCATATACACATTCGGAGGCATAGCTCAGTTGGTTAGAGCGCTCGCTTCACATGCGAGAGGTCATAGGTTCAAGTCCTATTGTCTCTACCAAAGTATAACTATCCGAACACTACTGTTACAGAAAAGCGGGTTCGGGTAGTTTTTTTGATAAAATATTTTTTATAATCGAAATATCGCTGTAAATTCAATTAAAAAACGGACTTGAGCTTCAATGGGCTTTAAGTCCGTTTTGCTATGGACCCCAAAAGTTGGACAAAGAAATAATTACATTGTTTGTGAATGAGTTCGGTACTGTACCGGGCTCATTCCGTTTAAAGTGAGAGAAATTCTCTCGTTATTCCAATAGAATATATATTTGTGCGGTTTCTGTATAAACTCTTCCACGCTTGCAAATTTCTCACCGCAGAACATTTCCGCCTTTAATCTTCCAAAGAAACATTCCATCGCGCCGTTATCCATGCAGTTGCCCTTGCGCGACTATTTGCCGCAAAGAAACGGGAAAGTATGCCGCAAATTGCATTGATTAAAGAAACCGAAGCGGATCGGCAGGCTCTGCACACCCTGAGCGAACGCTGTGCACGGGAAGCCCGCGGCGGCGAATGCACCGTGCATTCTTTTACGGACAGCGACTATTTCAACGTGCGCGTAATCCCGTACGATTCTCTCCGGTGCAGATAAGTGTATGCCTCTTTATTTTAAGTCTATGCCATTTATATTGACACAGTATAAATTATATAGTACTCTATTATCGGTTTAATTGTTTTCATCCATTAAAACCATCAAAAAATATAATTAAGGAGGGACAAATGAAAACAAAGTTAAGAATCACAACACTCTTTTTATGTGTACTGTTGGTGTTCGGTTTGATTGTCGGCATCCCCGTTGGATGCGCCGAAACTCAACCCCCCCCCATGAAAACCAAAAGCCCGAGCCTGAGCTTGAGCCCGAACCTGAAAAGGATATTTACGAGTATGACCTTGTCGTTTACGGAGATACTGCGGCAGCGGTCAGCGCAGCGATAACGGCAAGCAGAGAAGGTTTAGAAACCGCTCTCGTGGCTCCCGGGCAAAATTTAGGGGGTATGCTCACCGGAGGGCTCAGTTCAACAGATCTTGGTCCCGACGGAGGAAGTGTTATAGGCGGATTGGCGCGAGAGTTTTATGAGCGAAACGCAATTAAGAAAGGAAAAACCCCAGGCACTGTCGATTGGTTTGCTGAACCCAGCGTAGCGACCACTATACTATGGGAAATGATTGACGAAACCAAAGAGAACGATCATGCGGTCATCATTTATAAAGGCGAACGCTTGAAAGAACAAAACGGAGTAAAGAAAAACGGCAACACTATTACCGAAATCAGTTGTGAAAGCGGCAAAATATTCAGAGCAGAGCAATTCATTGACGCTACATATGAAGGCGATCTGATGGCGCAAGCAGGTGTGACTTATACAGTTGGACGCGAAGCCGGTTCTTTTTATAATGAATCGCTTGCAGGTGTCGTTGCACCGACAGTCGCGGGAGCCAAGAATCACAATTTTGAAATGAATATAGCGGGACTGGATGAAAGCGGCTTGCCGCTTTATCCTGAAGCCGTATCAAACGAACCGCTTGCCCCTGTCAATAGCGGCGACAAAAAAGTCCAAGCATATAATTTTCGCCTTTGCGTAACTCAAAATAAGGAAAACATGGTTCCATGGCCAAAACCCGACGGTTACGACCCAACAAGATATAAACTGCTTGCCGACTATGTTAACGCAAAAGGCGAACCTACTGCCAACGACCTGTTCATACTCAACCCAATTGGTTCGACCGGGAAATATGACATGAACAATAAGGGTGCATTCTCTACTGACTATATCGGAGGCAGCTATAAATATCCAGATGGAACGTACGCCGAACGCGAAATGATATGGGAAGATCATTACAATTATATGGCGGGATTGCTCTATTTTCTCGCAAACGATGAAAGCATACCAGAAAAAACACGCAAATCTGTAAATTCATGGGGACTATGTAAAGATGAATTTACCGATACAAACAATTGGCCGTTCCAACTTTATGTCCGCGAGGGTCGCAGAATGATAGGTGAATATGTGATGACGCAAAAAGACATCGAGCGAGGTAGCGCCGATCGCACTAAAACCGACTCAATAGGCATGGGTTCTTATAACAGCGATTCACATAATGTGCAACGCTATATAACTTCGGACGGATTTATCCGAAATGAAGGTAATATGGAAGTACGCGTGGATCCATATGAAATACCCTACCGCATGATATTACCACAAAGGGATGAAGTGGAAAATCTATCTGTCGTATGCACATTTTCCGCAAGCCATGTGGCATATTCAAGTATACGCATGGAACCCCAATACATGATAATCGGACAAGCAGCCGGAGTTGCGGCATCACTATCTATAAGACAAAAAACAAGTCTTTACGATATAAGCGTAGAAGAACTACAAAATATACTGGTGGAAAATTATGACGCAGTGATCACCCAAAATTCAAGGCCCGGCGTTTGGGATACGAACGAAGACACAGAACTACCAGAAGTGATGCCCGCAGGTAATATTCCCGATAATTATTGCGATACATTAGTATTTGGTGATACGTTCGATAACTATAGCATCGGTTGGCAAACAACCGCACAAGCACCCAGCGAAACCTTGATAATTCAAAGGAATTCCAGTGTTATCATAAATAAAGCAAATAAGCAAAGTCATGGATTTCTTACCCGTAAAAACTTCAAAGCTCCCTCCGGTGCGTTTACCTATTCCTTTACCGCGAAACTTGGACCAGCTATAAAACTTTCGGACGGTAACGCTGATAGTATGGCCGAGTTTACAGTACGCATCGGCAAAAAATCCTCGCAAATCAAAGTAGTGCTAAAATACAATCATAATAACCCTAAAATGGGAGTTGCTCAAGACGGATACGCTTCCGAATCACAATATTCCGCTCAATTAGATACTTCGATATGGCATAATTATATGGTAGTGGTAAATGACGATTTAACCTACTCTCTTTATGTCGACGGTAATTTGTTGTGGGAAAATGCGCAATCAAAAGGTCTTCCCAATGCCACGACACCGCCGTCGGATATGATTAAAATAGGTGCGGACGATCCTCGTAACGACTCAACAAAAGATTCTAAACCCGTCAATTGCGAAGTTCGTAATTTTAAACTTGAGAATGGCTCTATCATAAATGAAACTCGCGTACTATGCGGTCTATTTGAAAACGAAAACGGAAAAAAATTAACAGACCTTGTAAACGAATCCGGAAAAGTTGTATATTCTGCCATCATAGAAAACACTAAAAGTACAGCTGCAGATGTAACGGCAAAGCTCATTGTGAAGAAAAATGGTACTGTCGTAGACGAAGAAGAAAAGACTGTTCAAGTCGGTTGCAACGAACTAAATGAAATTACATTGGTTGGTGATCTTGGGAATAAAAGCGATGGCCTTACTGTCGAGGTGATTTTCATTTCACAAGGGAATATACTAAAAACAATAAAACTTTAGCATAACGACCGGGCGCGATAATTTGCGCCTCAACCCATATCACGAACAGGATGTTCCTGGCACTATTCTTTTTGAATAATGACAATTTTTACCTTTAACCGTTCCAACGAGTTCTAAATAGACAGGCTTTCTCGGATCATATCCGAGAAAGCCTGTCTTAATTATATCTTAATAATAATCGTCCACCCCATCCGCTGAAGTGAACCCCAAAGTTTGGACAAAATTTAATTAAAATGTTTGGTAATGAGTTCGGTATTGCACTGGGCTCATTCCTTTTAGTTTGAGAGAGATCCTCTCGTTGTTCCAGTAGGATATGTATTCGTGCAACTTTTGTATGAAATCTTCCACGTTTTCAAACTTTTCACCATAGAACATTTCTACTTTCAATCTCCCAAAGAAACATTCCATCGCGCCGTTATCCATGCAGTTGCCCTTGCGTGACATACTCTGTGTTATGTTGTGTTCCCTTAAATATCTTTGGTATTCTGCATGTTGGTATTGCCAGCCTTGGTCTGAGTGCAGGATAGGCGTTGCACCTTTTGGCAATTTCTTGCTAAGTTCATCCAACATTTCTCTTATCTGTGCAAGGTCGGGATGAAGCGATACAGAGTAAGACATTATTTCGTTGTTGCATAAGTCCATTATAGGAGAAAGATATACTTGCGTGTCTTTCACTTTAAACCGTGTGACATCCGTGACAAGTTTCTCAAATGCGGCTTCCGCATTGAAATCCCTGTTCAGAAGATTATCCGCAACTTTCCCAACCTCGCCCTTATACGAATGATATCTCTCGTTTTTGCGTTTTTTGCCGCGAATACCAAGCATTTTCATTAACCTAAACACCTTTTTGTGGTTAATTATTATGCCTTTTGCCTGCAATTCAAGCGCAATACGCCTGTATCCGTACCTTTGCCCATTCTTCTCAAAGACTTCCATGATCGACTGCTTGTCCGCAGCGTACTTGTCCGTCTTGCTTGCCTTTAAATGGTAGTAGAACGTGCTGCGCGGCAAGCAGGATATTTTGAGCAACGTATTGAGTTTGTATTTGTGCCTTAGTTCTTTTATTGCTTGGGTTTTTTCCCGCTCCGTTGCTCTCTCTCCCGAACTAAGGCATCTAATTTTTTTAGGTATTCAAGCTCCGCTTCTAAGTATTCGTTGCGTTCGCGCAGGCGCTGGTTCTCGGCTATTAAATCTTCTTCCACAGATTTATCCAAAGGCTGTTTCCTCGGTCTGCCTGTGCTTTTCTTTCCGCGACGTTCTTCCATGAGTCCTGCCGCTCCTTCTTCTAAGTATATGCGCTCCCATCTGTGCAGCATTTGCCTCGCACCACCACTTTCTGTGACGCCCAAACCGTACTTCCGTACCGTTTCATTATACCCTAGATGATTTTCGCGCATATCCATTATAACAGATATCTTGAACGCTGGCGAGTACTTTGTGTTGAATCTCTTTTTCCTTGACATAAAAATATGCACCTCCAAAAGTTCGTCCAACTTTTGGGGTGCATATCATTACCGTCGGGTTTTTTGTTTAGCTTATAACATTACACTTTTAATTTCGGCCAATAAATTGTTTGCGCATATTTACAGATATGTTCAGACGTTGCTTGTCATCATATTCTTTCTGTCTTTTCTGATGCGCAGTGCAATCATTATTCCCTGCCACGTTATCAGCCCGAAAATCACTACGTTAAGTCCGACAAGCGCGAGTATCCACCAACGGAAAGCCTTTTCTATTTCCGTTATTTCCACAACGCGAGTGGGATCGAACGTCTTTGCCCTGTAATATGTATTGCAATAAGTGTAAAGCACGTTCTTGACTGCCCGCACTCCGCAGTATACGTCCGCTTTGTTGCTTGCGGAAAGTCCCGCGTCGCCGTCGTTGGGATTAAGTTTTATGTCCCCGCCGCTGCGTATGAACGTTTTCGGATCGCCCATACCGTAGTCGGTGATAACGCAACCCTCGAATTTCCACTCGTCGCGAAGCACCGTTGTCAGCAGCGTGTAATTTTCGTTTGCGTTTACGCCGCCCACACGGTTGAACGCGCTCATTACCGCGTTTGCTTCGCCTTCTTTTACCGCAATTTCAAACGATTTGAGATAGATTTCGCGGAGAGTCTGCTCGGTCAGCCACGTATTGAGATTATTGGGGTTCTGTCCGGGCTCCGAAAGCGCCAGATGTTTCAGATACACGTACATACCGCGCGTAGTAGCGCCGACTAACAGCCTTGCCGCCATTTTACCGGAAATAAGCGGATCTTCGGAGAACGCTTCGAAATTACGGGTATTGACGGAAGTTCTGTGCAGATTGACGCATACGCCGTAGTTTCCGTCCACTCCGGTCTGCTGTCCTTCCGTGGCAAGCGCCGCGCCGAACTCGTAAGCTATATCCGTATTCCAGCTCATACCGACAAGGTTTTCGCACGCATAACCCGTCCAGATATCCATACCCCCGCCGATAACCGAACCGTTGAATCCCGCAGGTCCGTCTTTATCCACGAACTTGGGCTTCCCTACGCTTTCGAGCGCTTTTGTCCCGAATCCCGCGCTCGCAATAAATCTGCTTATTTCTTCTATGGAAAGCTGCGCAAGCACCTTATCCCAAAGCTCGTCGTCATAGTCTTTGCCGAGCTGCATTATAAGCTCCTCATTGGGAACTATCTTGTTGCCCGATCTTTCAAGGTCGTTCAGCGAAGCTTTATTCCCGCTTTCGAGCGTAAACAGATAAAGTCCGTTATCCTGACCGAGAGGAAGCATGGGTAAATCGGCATCGCTGTCGTAACCGTTATACCATCCGCTCTGATTGACGGCAACCCCGCTGCGGTTGGGCGTACGCGACGTCGGGAACGACGCGGCAAAATTTTCGCGAGTCATATAGTTTACGGGGTTTCCGCCCGTACTTCCGTCTACGGGTTCATAAAGCGACGTATCGCCGGTAAAGCGGTTGGTCACATACCCCTTTGTGTCGGGATCGAAACGGTATGTGTATCCGAAAGGCGCGCTTACCGTTCCCATATTCGGAACCTTCCATGTTATATCATAGTCCTGAATCGTGGGATCGTTAGCATGAGCGTTATCCATAAGCTTGAATACGTAATCGCCCGGATCGAGTTCATACCCGTATACGCCGTTATTGTTAGCGTCATAACAGTCGTAAGACGCTATGTCGTAAAGGTCAAAACTGAGCGTAACCGTCTGAGAAGTCGGATAATCTTCAGGATCGCCGTCTTCGGGTATCTCGTAATCCACGGGATACAGCACATCCGTCTTTGCAAACGCGGCAAGAGTAACATGCGCTTTTTCGATACCTCCGCGCGTGTAAGGCGGAGTAACGTAAAGCTGAACCACGTCTTTTCCCGGCGTATCACCCGTGTTGGTTACTTTCACGGAAAATTCGATTGTTGTTTTGCTGTTTTTGAACTCCGCGCCGTCGGCGACTTCGGTGCTGACGTCGTCCACGATCCACTTTGTGCTTTCAAGCTCCCAATCGAACGTCGTATACGAAAGTCCGTAACCGAACGGGAATTGCACTACACCGTCGTAGCCCGTACCGTAAGAATTACTGACGTCGTCGAAATAACCTTCCGCGTCCGCCGTTTCGTACCAGCGATAACCGATATAAATATTCTCCGCATAGGTTATCTGATTACCGCTCTTGATATTGTTCGCCCACGTGGGATCTTTTGTTATGTCGTAAACAAAGGTGTCGGTAAGTTTTCCGCTCGGATTGACCGATCCTGCAAGTATGCGCGCTATCCCGCGCGTACCGGACTGCCCCGGCCAGCTGACATAAAGCAGCGCGTCTATTCCTTCGTCTTCCGCAAAACCGAGCTCCATGGTATTGCCCGAGTTAATAAGCACGATTACCTTTTCGTAATTGTCGCCGAGATAATTAAGCATCGCTTCTTCGGTCTTGCTTATCTGCACGGGCATTCTGTCGTCCGTTTTTTTCGTTAATTCTTCCGCTCCCGCATTTTCCATTGTCACTCGCGCAATCACGGCTATCGCTATATCCGAATAACTTTCGGCTTTCTGCATTTCGGAATCGGATGACGTAAAATCGGACGCGGATTTATTGTTAATGTTTACCTGATTTATCTCAAACCCGCAATCGGTAAGCGCGGCGGGAAGAGTTACGCGTTTTTTATCGCTTATCGTCGCCTGACCGCTCGATCCGCTCGAAGTGTAATAGAAATTTCCCATAAACAGGTTTACCTTGACTTTATTGTCCGCAGACGCGCCGAGAGGTAATGTCTTGTTCTGGTTTTTAAGTAAAGTCGTACCTTCTTCACCCATCTGCTGTACAATTTCGTCGCCGGCGGCAAGCGCTTCTTCGAGTTTTTCGGTATCTTTCGTTATGCTTACTTTATCCGGGCTTAAAATCGAACTTATTTCGCCCGCATGAAGCACGCACATAACGTTGCCCACAATCAGTCCTGAGATTATTACAAAGCTTATGACCGAAGTCACTATCAGTCTTATCAAAGTGGATTTTGCCATTTTTTATTCCTCCGTAAGCTGTACTTCGAGCGAGTAAATATTGCACTTACCGTCGCCCGTGCCCCCGCAATAACGGAGCGTCACGATATTGTCGCCCTCGACAAGATCTATCGTACCTATGTTCACAGGTTGCCAGTTCGTCCATACCATGTGATCGTAAGCGCGTCCGTGATCGTCTAATCCGAGCTCTGCATAAGGATCTCCTTCTTCATAAGCGAGTTTTTGCGATACGAATCCCGGAAGTACAGTGTCGTCGGTTATAGGCAATTTGTTTTCATCCGTAAGCTCTTTGCCTTTATACGCTTCGATTACCGTATTGAACTGCAAACTTGCGGTTTCGGTAGGTCTCCACTGTCCGAGCGAAATGTTTGTCTTTACCGTACTCGAAGCATTTACAACTACATTTGCTTTTCCGGCTTTTTCCGACCAGATATGGAATATAAGCGTGTCGGTACCGTTTACGTCACCGATATATTCGTAACCGTTATCATTAGGATTATCCGCTTTGATCACCGTACCTTCGGGTATTTCAACGAAGTTCTTGTTTTCTGCAGTTATATCTGCGGTATTTATGTGATCTTTGGTATATACCACATAACCCTCTAACACTTTCACCGTCACGGCTTGTTCCATTCCGAAATAAGAGACGGTAACGGTAACCGTACCCGAATTTGCAAACACGTTTTCTGTAGTCGCGTTTTCTATCGGTTCATCGTTGAGCGTTGCCGTAATCGTATACTGCGCGGGATTTACTTCCGTCATCTTGTCGGAATCCTGCACGCGAAGCCTTACTATATAAGAAGTAGCGAAGTTGGAATTTTTTGTAACCGTATCCGAATCGGTTCCGTCGCGACGGGCAACCTCGAGCTGATCGTAATAAACCACGCTGAGGCTGAATTCGGCAGTCCTTCCGTCGGGAGTCGTTACGATGAATTCCTCCACCGCATTTTCAAGCTGATAAGCCGTCGGATTTTCTATTGCGGTGCCGTCTTTCTTTTTTATCGTCCAACCGTCAATCTCCTTGCCGAGTGCAACCTGCGTTCCGTCGTTGCTTTCGTACAAACCGACGACGCGCGCTTTCATGAGGTTGACGTACTCCTGCACTACAAACGTTTTACCTATTCCGGTAGTGTCCACGGTAATTCCCGTAAGCGTCATATCCGCTTCGTCCCATGCGGTAACGGTAACGCTGTCTGTTAAGTCGAGGAATTTAGCTTCGAACTTATGAGCGCCTTTCGTCATTTCGTAATACTGCGACGCGGCTATTTCCTTTCCGTTATCGGTAAGCGTATAACTGTCTGCAGAAAGCACGGTTTCGCCGTCAGCCGTAAGCGCTTTGACCTGAAGCTGCGTAAGATCGATTGTTTCGCCCGTAAATACGTCGGACGGCAAACCGTTAAGCGAAAGTTCTATCGCGGTATAATCGACTGCAATAACATTGATCGCAACGGAAAATTTATAAGTGAAACAATCGAATTCGATTTTCGTCACGTCGGCGGTAAGCGCTTCGCCCTTATGCGTATAAGTACAATCGGTATACGTCATATTGGTTATAAGCTCTTCCTTTCCGTCTATCATGAAAGTTGCGTCAAACACGAGACCGGAAGGATTGAACACCTCGCCTGCGTTGTAAGTCAGTTTCTGGGGCTCTGATTTGATTTCAATTCCTATGCAGTACGGATCCTCGCTGCCCCCTCCCGAAGGATTGTTGCCGTCAATAGGACCCTTACCGCTTTCTTCTCCGCACGCAGTAAAAGAAAAAACCAGCGTGAAAGAAAGAATAACGGCAAGCATAAATGCAAAAATCTTTTTTTTCGTCATCATTATTCTCCTTACATAAATTTCAAAAGCCTATACCTGCTTCCGATAAGCATAGTATAGGCTTGCCGACGAAAAAATCAATGATTTTTTCCTAATTAAAGTGTTTCATTTCCTAAATACAGCTCTGAGGGAAAACGATATTGAGTTCGAAAATACCGCCCTCCGTTTTGATTTTCATTTCTCCGCCGTATTTTTCCACAAGCATTCTGACCGATTTCATGCCGTAGCCGTGTTCCGCTCTGTCGTTTTTCGTCGTAAGCGGCAATCCACCCTCAAACTTAATCTGTCCGTCGTATCTGTTATAAATTCCGACATACACGAGCCCGCTTGCGCTTTTTACGGAAAGGCTGACCGAACGCAGATCTCGTTCGAGTTTCATCACCGCTTCGATCGCGTTGTCCACGAGGTTTCCGAAAAGAGAATAAATATCCCCGTCGGTCATAAACGACAAAAGCTCTCCGTCCGCCATACACGAAAGAACTATTCCCTCGTCGTTGCACAGCAGACTCTTTTCCGTCAGAATGGTATCCAGCGCTTTGTTTCCCGTACGCACGCGCGAATCATACACGACTATGAGCTTTTCTATTTCTTCGACCGCCTCGGGATCGATCGAACTGTTGGCGCCTATCGTACGTATACGGTGTTTAAGATCATGGCACTTGATGTCTATTCGGTTGATGTTGTCCTTCATCAGTTCGAACTGCGCCGCTTCACGGTCACGCAGTTTTTCCACCGCCGCCAGATCGCTTTCCAGCCGCCGCAAAAGCGCGACGTTGAATTGAATATAAAGACACAGCATACAGCACATTATGTTTGTGATGTTCTGCATGACAATATAAACTTTATCGAATTTTATTGAGGAATACTCCGAAACCACCGCGCTTATTATTATATCGATAAGCACAATGAAAATGACGAGCACGAAAAGCGCCGTCGAACGCAGATGTACGCTGTCGCTGCTCCTGAGCCGCGGCGAAACGAATTTATAGAACGCGAAATACGCCACCCCGTATATCCCGAGATAGAACATTACGGTAAACGGATTAAACGCAATGGTGCTTTGTCCGCTTCCGTACGCAAGCAAAGGAAACGCCACTATGGGATTGGATCCCGCGGCGTTCGAAGTGTCAATCTGACTGAGTCCCGTGGCTACGACGAAAATTTCAAAAAGCGCGTACGCCACATGCTGAGCGGTATATCCCGCAATACCGCAGAAGACCGCCGTTTTCAAACTTTCTTTGAAACAAAACTTGATCGCGCCGACGCTGAACGCAAAAATCACCAGATATATAAACGACGTATAAAGCGCGGAGTGGCTCACAACGGGTATCGCCAACGAAAATCCTATACACGCGATAACGCTTGCCGCCGCCCTGAGCGCAAACCTGCTTCGCCTTCGCAGGTGCAGAACTATCAGCATTTCGGCAATAATGAGCTCGACGGTAAACAACGCTTTGTACCAGAAAAACGCGTTGAGTTCGTACATTAGTTAAGACCCCCCCCCGTCCCCTATATACTCTGCCATTGCGCCCAAAAATTTCTTTTTGCGCGACTGACTTATCTGTAATTCTTCGCCGCCTACGGTCACCGTCTGCGCCTTTACAAGCGTGACGTATTTCATGTTTATTATATAACAGCTGTTTATTCGCACAAAAACGGATTTCGGCAATTCGTTTTCCAGTTTTCCGAGATTTCCGCACATAGCAAAATCGCCGTGCGCGGTATGCCACAGCAGTTTATGTCCCGTAACTTCAACATACTTTATGTCCGAAATCGGCATCATATGCTCCGCGCCCTGAGAATATATGCGAACTTTTTTCTCCGCTGCAACCGAAAGCCGCTCGACTACTCTGTCAAGTTTAAGTGAAAGATCGCCGTATCGCACGGGCTTTACTATGAAATCGAAAGCGCTCACTTCATAGCCTTTTACGGCAAACTGCGACATATTGGTAACGAATATAAGCAATACATTGGGATCGAATTCGCGCAGTTTTCTCGACGCGGTAAGCCCGTCCATCTCGGGCAGCATAATATCCATAAGCACGAGATCGTAACGCGGCTTATAATTTTCGATAAAACTTATCGCATCGGAAAAGCGCACGGTATTTACTGTTACCGCGCCCTTGCTCTCCTCCGCATAGCGCTTGAGATGCCCGACGAGTTCCCCGGCAATCGCGTCATCATCCTCGATCAGCGCAACGCTTATCATCATAACTTTTCCCTCCGCAGTTACTGTTCCCGTTATCCGTATTTTTATATTATATCATAATGCCTTTTTTGTCAATACTTTTTTTCAATTTGCGCACCCGTTTCGGTTGCGGACCGCTAACGCTCGCCGTTGGCGTCCGCCACCTTATTTCCGCGCTTGCGGAATCTTTTCGGCGCAAAGGCGTGTTTTTTTACCGCCGCAGGGTCACCTAGCGGCGGCCGCACGCTTACGCCGGCTAAAAAGAACACGCCTTATCATCCGAAAATCTCTCCGCAATCGCTGCTGTCTTTGACTATGACGGCTCGTTCTTTTTTATAAAGTGTTTATCCTTATAAACAAGAACGAGTATATATAGAGTACAGCAAGCAGTAGATGCGAACGGATTTTTCGGGTGGCAGACATTTTCTTCGGAGCGAGCGAAGCGGAAGCGG
>CASFAN010000013.1 GCA_949292715.1 uncultured Eubacteriales bacterium | reverse complement strand
AAACCTCCTGTGGTATAATAAGAAGCGGAGTAGTCAGCCGCAACAAAAATTACCACAGGAGGTTTTATGAATAGTGACATAAGTAGTTTAGCACATTCCAAATGGAATTGCAAATACCACATAGTGTTTGCACCGAAATATTGATGATCTTTGACCGACACGCAAACTTGAAGTACAAATACGGAAACAGACATTTCTGGTGTCGAGGATACTATGTGGACACAGTCACATATTTTTATGGACACTGTGAAAAGATTATAGTATATATCGTTCTTATTCTATTTTGAGGCAAAAAACTTGCATTTAACATTGCCATGTGCTATACTGTAAGCACCACACAAATCCTATATTTTGTTATACCGAGCTACGAATGGCATTTCGTATCTCTTATCTCGGTATAACGAGGATTTGTGTGGTAACAATCGGAGATACAGGTGCAGGGCGTGTCTTCGGTTGGACGCGCCCTTTAAGTATGCCCTGCTCGATCAAATTTCAGGAGGGCAAAAATGAAAAGGAAACTGTTACTTGTGCTGCTCGGCATGCTTATAGCAACCTGCTGTGCTATCGGTTTTGCTGCATGCAGCGGCGACGATGAAAAAAGTGAGCCTGTTTCCGTAGATAATGTTTCGCAGCTCGCGGAGCAGTACGGTGTACAGACGAAAAACTTTTTCGTAAACGAAGTCATCGAAAAAGCGCTGCCAGCTGAAACGAACTTCGCTGCGGAAAACGTGTTGGGTGCTACGGTCGATCTCGGCGATCCGCAGGCTACGGAATTACAGTCCGTTAAAATTGTTTTGTTTTACGCAAGCAATGCCGTTGACCGCGTTTACAGCGTCAGCGAAATTGCTTTTACAGAGCCTGTCGCGTTGAATGCTGTCGCAGGGTACAATTCCGAAAGCGCAAGTTCTGTCAATGCCGCGGCGACGGAACTGTATAGCGATAATTTGAATATTTTGGATTATGCGTATAACAGCGACTCGCTTGCAGAAGCAATCTATGAAAAGGTCGTACAATCGGACGAAACGTCCTTTCAACTTACGTTAAAATATGAGGGAGAAATTTATTTTGCATTAGGGAATACTACGAAAGTAACATTATGTAATGAATATGAACTGTTTGCACAAACAAAAAAAACGGTAAAAAAATATAGGCTGGTAGTTAGACAACAGGACAGCGAAGAAGAAATCATAGAGAGCCTGAACAACGAAAAGAACTATAAAATTTGGGAAACCGAAGAAATCGCATCGCTGCAAACGCCCTTGATTGTTTCCGATTATCGGCAGGAAGACGAGAGCGACATTCCCGCTGCGGAAAACTTTATGACTTTTGAGCCGTATGGAAATGGTTATGCGGTAACCGGATTGGATGAAAGGTATCGGGGAAAAGCGATAGAAATCCCCGTTTCTCATAACGGTATGCCTGTGACGAGTGTTGGTAATCATGCGTTTGGAGGGCGCGCTTCAATTACGAGTGTAACCATTCCAGACAGTGTGACAAGTATCGGAGAGCGTGCGTTCAACGGTTGCAGTTCGCTTACGAGCGCAACAATCGGTAGCGGTATAACGAGTATTGCCGCGAGCATATTTTCAGGATGCGATTCGCTTACAGATATATATATTACAGATATAGCATCTTGGTGTGGAATTGAGTTCGGCGATGCTCTGTCGGATGGTGCTAGACTGTATCTTAACAATGAACTTGTCACCGATCTCGTTATCCCCGACGGCGTAACAAGTATCGGCGACTATGCATTCGCTGGTTTCACTTCAATTACGAGCGTAACAATTCCGGATAGCGTAACGAGTATTGGTCGCAGCACTTTTTCAAACTGCCCGATAGAAACTGCAACCATGCCTACGCTTGCAATAGGTTCTATTCCGGGAACAAATCTTAAAACTGTTGTGATCACTATCGGGAAAGCTATTGAAGATTCTGAATTCCGCGGATATTCTTTGCTTTCAAGCGTAACGCTCGGCAACAGCGTTCAGAGTATCGGGAAAAGCGCATTTGAAAATTGCAGCGCGTTGAAAAGTATCGCCATTGCCGAAAACCTGACAAGTATCGGAAAGGATGCGTTTAGGGAATGTGAAGCACTTGAAGGTGTGTATATCACGAATCTCGCGGCGTGGTGCGGCATTACATTCGGTCATGAAAGTGACTCTACGTGGAACGATACTTGGGCAAATCCTCTGTATTTCGCAAAAAAATTATATCTGAACGGAGAACTTGTGACAGACCTCGTTATTCCGGACGGCGTGACGGGTATCAATGCAAGAGCTTTTTCTAACGGCGATTTCACAAGTATAACGATTCCGGACAGCGTAACGAGTATCGGCAGAGGCAGTTTTTCAGACTGCCCGATAGAAATGGCAACTATTCCCGCGTTCGCAATAGCATATATTCCGCAAGAAAATCTGAAAACGGTTGTGATCACAAGCGGAGAAACTATTAGCGATTATGCGCTTTCCGGATGCAGCAGTTTGACAAGCGTCGCAATCCCCGACAGCGTGAAAAGTATCGGCAATTATGCGTTCTCCGGTTGTGGCAGTTTGCCGAACATTGCTATCCCCGGCAGCGTTGAAAGTATCGGAGAGTATGCGTTTGAGGATTGTACCTCGCTCACGAGTATAACACTCCCTGACAGCGTGACAAGTATCAACTTGAATGCGTTTGACGGATGCCTTTTGGAAGATGCAAAGATTCCGGCAAACGCAATACCGGCTATGCCGAAATCAAGTATTGAAATGATAGAAATAACAAGCGGAAAAATCAGTGAAGAAGCATTTGATAATTTCAAGGTTCTTTTCTCGGTAACGATCTCCGGAACAGTAAAAGAGATGGAGACGAGGGCGTTCTCGTCTTGCAATTCGCTAACAAACGTAACAATTGGCGGGCTTGTAACAGCGATCCCTGCAAAGGCGTTCGCGGATTGCAGGGCGCTTACAAATGTAAGGATTTTAGATAATGTTGAAATTATCTCTTACGCCGCATTTAGGTATTGCAATGCTCTCGAATCGGTAGAGATTGGCAGCGGAATAAAGCAAATCTATCTTGAGGCATTTAATGGCTGTGGTAAATTAATAGATATTACTTATAATGGAACAATGACAGAATGGAATACAGTTGAATTGAATGCTGGTACAAAAGGCACATATGTCATGAACTGGGATACCGATACCGGCAAATATACTATTCACTGCATAAACGGAGATATAGCGAAAAGCTGACCAATTGAACTCAAACTTTTCAAAACCGCTTCGCAAGAGGCGGTTTTCTTCTGTAAAAACACAGTTGTAAACAGGGTAAAAATATCATTTTGGCACCGTGGCGTGTGCTTGGCATAGACAAGGAACGCGAGATAGACATCGTGTACAAAGTGGATATTGCGTCTGTCTTACGATACAAACTTAACAGTCTCAATAAATAACGATAAAGCGTATGGGTTTACATGAACTCATGCGCTTTACATATGCCTTGATCTCTCCTTATTTTAGATAGTGTCCATAAAGATAGGTAACAACAGTAGGTCGGAATGAAGCAAAGATAGCGGAATATGTGCGCAATCAACTACAAGAAGATATAATGAGCGACCAAGTAAGCATGAAAGAATATTATGACCCGTTCACGGGTAGCAAGAAAGAATAGGCAAAAAAGACTGCCGCTTAAGCGGCAGCCAGAGAATGTGTTGCGGCTGACGAAACATTCAGTGCGTCTTAAGACGCAAGCCGGTAATATGCCCTTGAAGGGCTTGTACATACCACGCGTTTAACGCGTGGTACTGATTTTAATAAATTTATTTTTATTCGATGACGGTTGACGGCAAACAATTCAAGAGTTTGCATTTTTTCTTTACAAGCGCTTAACGATGTAGTATAATATCTGTGTAAAAATATTTCTGGGATCGGTTTATGTCTGCATTTCACGCTATCTGCCCTTCGTGCGGAAAAAGTTTATATCTCGAAAGCAACAGGGAAGACGTATATGTCTGCCCTTTCTGCGGTAAAAATATAACTTTTTCGGAGCTTATGACGAGCGGTAATCTGATAGATGTGGACAGAGCCAAGACCGAATACGGAAGAGCTCATGAATTTTTTGAGCAAGGCGATTTTAAAGCAGCGGAAAAATGTTTCGATAAAGTCAGGGAGATAGATAAAAACAATTTTTTCGCCGAATATTTTTACAGGCTTTGTAATATACGGTTTCTTCGACAGTCGGGCAAACTTTGCGGCGCCGAATTTATAGTCGGACTGATTGAGGCTCCGCTGGCTAAAATGGGGTATACCGATCAACCGGAACAGATAAAACGCGGGTTCTTGCTGCACGTGTTTGCCGAGGCAGAATCGCTTATAAATGCCTTATATGAAACGGTTTCCAACCTTTTTTCAAAGGCAGACGACGTAGCTACGGGAAGAAAAGAGTTCCTTGCTATGGCGCGCGATTGCAGAAGGCTTACTTTGCTCGACCGACGCACTGCAATGCTTGACGACAAAGAAGTTTGTTCGCATCTTATAATGCTTTGCAATACGGTGATGAACGGCTTACAGAACGTCGTCGCGTATAAGTATACGGATAACCGTATGTTTGTACCCGACGAATCGCAATACGACGAAGCGCGTGCGCTGTTCGGAGTATATTATCATTTCGTACGTTCTCTTGACGCTGAATATAAACTGCCTCGTCCCGAGCAGATTTTCAAAGAGAATTCCGACTACAACAAACTTACCGTAAATGTGATTGATAAGTATCGTTCCGAATGTACGGATCGAGCTTTGCATATTTGTCAAAGCGGCGCAAGGCTTACGGATATGCTATATCATTGCCGGTCGGCTTTCGATTACACATACAATACGGTTTTCAATTCTTTGGGCGTACGAAGCGGTGCTTCCGCAGGGGACGAGCTTTTACCGGACGCAATATTTTTCGCACATGAATTGGTAAAGCCCCGTGTTTATAAAGCAGCGGACGGACAATTGGTTTTCGATGCCGCGGATACAAAAACTTTACGCGATCTTTGCCGTAAACTTAACGTTGTTTGTGCGGAACTTGAAAGGACGGACAGAAACAGACTTAATATAGCGCTTGAAGAAATGTATGCGGACATATTTGAAATTTCAAGATATCATTATACGGAAGTCGTTCAGTCTGTAAGACGTGAATTTCCCGATATAAGGATTCAGAAAAACAAGCAATATTTCTTTTATCGCAATTTTCTTTACGGCATAGTTTGTGCGGGAGTTATTGCGCTTACTCAGTCTGTTTCTTACGACAAACATCGCACGGGCGACCGAGTAAAATTGCTCAGGCTGAGTAAACAAGCTGCCGAAGATTTGCTGTATTTGTTTAATTATAAAACCGAAGAAATCGAAAACGCTCCTAAATTTAACGACTTTACCAGAATTTACGGTTTTATTAACACGGATATAAAAGCAATGTCATAATATAATCTTATTATGGTTTACGATCTTCACAATGATCTGCTTACTGCAGATGCAGACGTAAAAGCGGTTTTAGGCGGCTATACAACCGACGCGGTAAAGGGAATTATATTGGTGGTCTGGACATCGCTTAAAACGCCTTCGGAAAAGCAGTTATGCGATATACATATTCCGCTATCCGAACTTGACTTGAGGGTGGCAATCGAAGACCTCGGAAGCGTAAGGTGCGAGAATGCGGATTATTCCCGATTGCTTGAAAAAATACATCCTGCTTATGTTTCGCTTACTTGGAACGGGGAGAACGTTCTCGGCGGAGGATGCGGTTACGAAGCGCCGATTTCTTCAAAAGGCAGACTCGCCGTAAGGCAGCTTGTAAGATTCGGAATTCCGTTGGATCTTTCGCATTTGTCGGATAAGGCTTTTTATTCCGCACTTGACGAAGCGGACAGAACGGGAGTGCGCATACTCGTTACGCATACGGCTTCGCGCGCGCTTTCATTACATCCGCGCAATATTACCGACGATATGGTAAGAGAAGTAGTTGCGCGCGGCGGTATAATAGGTGTTGCTGCCGTTCCGAATTTTCTTGACGACAAACTGGTTTACGGGGAAAATTGCGGATTGGAAAGATACGCGGATCATATAGAACATCTTTGTTCGGTCGCGGGCGCCGATAGCGTCGCGATAGGCAGTGACTTTTTCGGTACGGATTATTTACCTTCGGGTTTACAAACTTACCGCGACTTTGTCGGTCTTGCGTCCGAGTTGTCTGAACGCGGTTTTACCGAAACAGATACGGAAAAAATATTTTACGGAAACGCAGAAAAATTTATGCGTTAAGGAGTTATAATGAAAGATGTATACGAAAACCCTCTGATCACAAGATACGCGTCTGCGGAAATGTCCAAAGTTTTTTCGGACGATAACAGATTCACGACGTGGCGTAAACTGTGGATTGCGCTTGCAGAGGGAGAAAAAGAACTTGGGCTTAATATCACGGACGAACAGATAGCTGAAATGAAGGCGCATGTTTCGGATATAAATTATGACGTTGCGGCAGCTAAAGAAAAAGAAGTCCGTCATGACGTTATGGCGCACGTTTACGCATTCGGCGCGCTTGCTCCGAAAGCAATGCCTATAATACATCTCGGCGCGACGAGCTGTTACGTTACCGATAATGCCGAAATAATACTTATACGAGAGGCGCTTT
The DNA here is from genome assembly GCA_949292715.1 of uncultured Eubacteriales bacterium. Classification (GTDB taxonomy): domain Bacteria; phylum Bacillota; class Clostridia; order Christensenellales; family Pumilibacteraceae; genus Protoclostridium. The sequence continues at coordinate 13,111 of CASFAN010000013.1, read as the reverse complement.
TGCTTGTAAAGGCAAAAATGCTTCAGGTTATGAAAAAGCTTTCCTACTTTGCGATTAAATATAAAAGTATGCCTACTCTCGGCTTTACGCACCTTCAGCCGGCACAGCTTACTACGGTAGGTAAACGCGCTTGTCTGTGGTTGCAGGATCTTCTTATGGACTATGAAAATCTTTGCGCGGTCATAGATAATTTAAAATTGCGCGGCGTAAAGGGTACTACAGGTACGCAGGCAAGTTTTATGACTTTGTTCGAGGGCGACGGCGAAAAGGTAAAGGCGCTTGAAAAATATGTCGTCAAGAAAATGGGATTTACTTCCGCTTTTGCCGTTTCAGGACAGACTTATACGCGTAAGCTTGATTATAACGTGCTTTCGGTGCTTTCCATGATCGCGCAGAGCGCTTATAAATTTGCAAACGATCTTCGTATTTTGCAGAATATGAAAGAGATGGAGGAGCCTTTCGAGAAGAATCAGATAGGATCTTCGGCAATGGCATACAAACGAAATCCGATGAGAAGCGAACGTATATGCGCACTTGCAAGATATGTGATAACTCTTCCGGAAAACGAAGCCATAACCGCGTCGACGCAGTGGTTCGAGAGGACTCTCGATGACAGCGCGAATAAGAGAATAACTATTCCGCAGGCATTCCTTGCCGTTGACGGTATACTCAGCCTTTATGTGAATATTGCGGGAGGTATGGTGGTTTACGATAAAGTAATCGCAAAACACATAGCGGCGGAATTGCCGTTTATGGCTACCGAAACAATCCTTATGGAATGCGTAAAAGCCGGAGGAAACCGTCAGGAACTGCACGAGCTTATCAGACAACATTCGATGGATGCGGGCAGAGTGGTAAAGCAGGAAGGCGGAGATAATGATCTTATTGCAAGAATAAAAGCAGACAACGCTTTTGTTGCGGTTAAGGATAATATTGATTCCATAATGAATCCGATTAACTTCATAGGTCGTGCGGATAAGCAGACAGAAGAGTTTATTTCCGAGCATATCAGACCCGTTCTCGATGCCAATGAAATATCCGCACAAGAGACCGAAATAAAAGTGTGATAAAATGTCAACTAACAAAGAAACAAAAACCCCCGATGTAGCTAAAATAGCGATAACCGTTTCGGTCGTCACTATTATAGTAAACGCAATACTTTCGGGAGGGAAACTTATCGTCGGTATTCTCGATTCTTCAAATGCGATGATTTCTGACGCGATACATTCCGCTTCCGACGTTTTCAGCACGATAATAGTAATTATCGGAATAAAAATAAGTTCGAAAGCGTCTGATAAAGACCATCCGTTCGGACATGAACGTATGGAATGTGTGGCGGCTATTATTCTCGCAATAGTTCTCGGAGGCACTGGTGTGGCGATGGGATACGCGGGAATAATGAACATCGTAAATAAGGTATATGAAAATACTTTTCCCGGGTGGCCTGCTTTGATTGCAGCGATAGTATCGATCGCAGTGAAAGAGGGAATGTATTGGTATACGCGATCCGCGGCAAAACTTATTAAATCGGACGCGCTTATGGCTGACGCGTGGCATCACCGTTCGGACGCATTTTCTTCCGTCGGAGCTTTTGCGGGTATACTCGGCTCAATACTCGGCGCGCCTATACTCGATTCAATAGCGTCAATTATAATATGCCTTTTCGTGCTTAAAGTAGCAATAGATATTTTCCGCAGTTCTATAGGTAAGATGGTCGATAAATCATGCGATCGCAAAACCGAGGATAAAATGCGCGAACTTATCGTGTCGCAGGAAGGCGTAATGAGCCTGGATGTTATAAGAACGCGCATATTCGGCAATAAAGTATATGTGGAGATCGAGATTTCGGTAGACGAAAACGCCCCTCTTATACAAGCGCATTCGATTGCCGAACATGTGCACGATCTTATAGAAAATAATTTCTCCGACGTAAAACATTGTATGGTTCACGTTAATCCATACATACCGCAAAATGAAAATGCGGAGTCGGAAAACAGCGAAAAAGAAGGCAGCACCGATAATGACGAAAAAGGAAATAAATAGCGGAACGTTTAAAGCGGATTATTTTGTATACTTGTTTTTTGTTCTGTATGTCGTAATTTTGTTTGCGGAAAGAACGGCGGCGCTTGTTAAAGGGTTTACGGATCCCGCTTATATATTTTACAATTCATCTGATTTTGTTCAGTGGTATACGCATATTCTGACGGCGGTCGGACTTGCGGTATGTTTTATCACGTCGGTTACCGTAAACAGATATGTATTCGTATTTTTGTTTACGCGTTCTGCGGAGCATAAGGCAAAAACCGACTACGGCAAAATGGCGATTACTGTGGCAGCCGTTCTCGTCGGAGGAATGACTCATACAAACTTTACTTTGTTGTGGTTGCAGTTCGTTTCGTACGGCGCATTGCTTATATCGATGCTTATACGTACCGTGTCCGCATCGTTTCTTAAAAGACCTGACGTAACAAAAGGTCGTCTTGCCGTTTCGTATTTGTATATAGTTTGCCTGTCGATGGCAATTCCCGTAGTATACAGCACGCAGATTGCGACGCGGTTCGTTTTTGTTCCGCTGGAAATCGTAACCGCGCTTGTACTGGTTTTTGTATTTTGTTTTAAGCTCGCGGAGTTTTACAGAAGCGGCGGACTTACTAATTTCGGAATATTGAGCGCAGTTTATGCCGCGGCAGCCGATACGGTTTTGTTTGTTTTGCGTTTCGGCGAGATGCAGAATTATTTTCTTATCGTATTTCTTGCGTTTACGGTTATATTTTTCATTGTCGGCAGGGCGGTATACGGAAACAGAACGCTGACGTATTTCAGCGGACGGAAGCATCCGCACGGATATTTCGAAGGATGGTATCTTAAAATAACGAACGGGAAAGAAGTACTTTCTTTTATTCCTTCGTATCACACGGAAAAAGACGGCAGACGCTATGCCATGTTGCAAATTATAGGTACGGACAAGCCTCTTAAATTTGTTTTCGGATCGGAAAATTTCCGTGCGTGCGAAGATGAATTCCGTGTATTATTGTCCGATTGCCGTTTTTCTTACGACGGAATAAGTCTGAATTTGGAATACGAAGGTCACTCCGTAAAAGGAGATGTGGCATTTGACGGTCTGACGCCGCCGAAAAAAGATATTATGGGATTTTTTGCGGGATTTCCTTTTATGGAGTGTAAACACGGCGTGCTTTCAATGCGGCATTCCGCAAAAGGTAAAATAACGATAGACGGCAAAGTTTACGATTTTACCGACGGACACGGATATATAGAAAAAGATTTCGGAACTTCGTTTCCGTCCTCTTATTTGTGGACGCAGGGGTGTGACGGCGAAAATTCCGTTATGCTCTCGGTCGCGCGTATTCCTTACTTGGGTTTGAAATTTACGGGTTGTATTGCTTTTGTGTATTTAAACGGCAGGGAATACAGATTGGCTACGTATAACGGTGCGAAAGTATTGAGAAACGACGCGGAATGCGCCGTAATAAAGAAAGGCAATTTACGTTTGGAAGTGTATCCGCTTAAAGAGCATGCGCACCCGCTTGCCGCGCCGGATATCGGAGCCATGAGCCGCACCGTATATGAAAGCGCGGCTGCCGAAGTCAGATACGTGCTTGCCGAAAGGAACGAGATATTGCTCGACATGACTGTTCCTTCTGCGGGTTACGAAAGAGGCGAGTAAAATACGGTAAAATGAAACGTCCGTAAGCAAAAGCTTACGGACGTTGCGATTTTATCGTTGGTGCCCGAAGTCGGACTTGAACCGACACTGTGTTTCCACAAACGGATTTTAAGTCCGTCGCGTCTGCCATTCCGCCATTCGGGCATATTGGAGGTACCACCCGGATTTGAACCGGGGCATCAGGGCTTTGCAGGCCCACGCCTTACCGCTTGGCTATGGTACCATACCGTTTTGCCAATCGCTTATATAATATACCAAAACTAAAAATAAAATGCAAGTGATTTTAAGCGGGTATTTATATATATTTTTATGCAACGGGAAGAAATTTTGCTATTTTTCGATCAGAAAACGGTGTGTAAATTTTCTTTGTATGCATACAATATTAGAGAAGTATGTATGAAACGGTTATAAGCGTCGGTGTAAAACGCATCGACTGGTTAAAAGAAACAGATCTCAGGATAAAAGCCGCGTCGAATTCGGATATCGTAACGGCGTGCAGCGCTGAAAAAAGATTTGCTTATCTTTGCATAGGCGCGGACGGAAAGGCCGAAAAAAAAGCCGCCGCTATCGTTAAGCGCGCGTTGACGGAACTTTTCCTCGGAAGGGAAAAGAAAAACTATCTGACGGAGGGAGTCGAAAAGCTGAAAATAAGTTCGGGTTCCCGAAAATTACTTGTTCATGCGTTGACTGGATTCGATCGCGAAGCCGAAGAAAAGCTTATGAGAAACAGTCTGCGGTTCAGGAGATTTTTTGATATCGACGGGTTTCTTTCTTTCAGGATGAAAGAATTTTACGCGCGATGGAAAGAAATGTGCGACCTTGCGGGACAGCACGGATCGTTTTTGCTTAACGAAGATACTTTTAACGATCTTCTCAGATTTCTTATTGACGCAAGCAAACGGCGAGACAGTCGTGCGGAGGTCATACGAGTGGACGGTCGTTACAGGCTTGTCGAAAAAAGAGGTAACGAGAGAGCCGAGGAAAAATATTTCGACGCATTTGACGATCTCCTTTGCGGTCTTATAGATTTTGCCCCTTGCGAAACGGTGCTTAAAGGATTCGATTATGACTCCGATTATCGCAGACTGAATAATATTTTCGACGCAAGGTGCGATATTTCGCAATAGCTTGATGTAATTTGCTTGCCATTTGATCCCGCAATGATATATAATATAAAAAATTTCATTTACGGAGTATTTATTCATGACTAAACTTACGAATATTATTCTTTCAGATGCCACCGGAGATACCGGTTCAGGCGGCCCCGGAAATATAATAATATACGTCATCATCGGTCTTATAGTCGTAGCGGCGGTGGTTATGCTTATTATGTCCAACGTATCCAGGCGCAAGCAGCAGAAAGAAAGCGAAAAACAGAAAAGCTCTCTTCAGCCCGGGGACACGGTTGAAACCGTCGGAGGCATTATAGGGAAGATCGTTACGATCAGACCGTCGGCAACAGGCGGAACCGAATTCGTCATCGAAACCGGTGAGCCTGACAGAGCTACTACGCTTACGGTCGATATGCAGGCGTTGTATCGTATTCTTTCGCAGAGCGGCGCTCCCGTTGTCGAAGATAAAAAAGCCGCGGTAAGCAAGCCCGATGTAGAGGGGATCGCTTCTTCCGCAGATAAAGAAGCAGACGTTTTCAGCGGTAAAAAATCGGGTAAAAACGGGAAATAATGCAAAGCAGTAGTGAATACGACAAATTTCAGCCAAAACAAGCGTTATATTAAAATGAACTTCCGCATAGTTTAGAGTAAAGATTATGCGGAGGTTTTATTTATGAGCGATAAGGTTAAAACAACGGGCAAAGATTCGGCGCGCTATATTATCGAGATCGTGAAAGCCGTAATTATCGCGACGGTTGCGTCTTTGCTTTGCGTTTTGCTTGCGGCTTTTGTTATCAAATTTTTTAATCTTTCATCGACTTGCGTGCCGATAATCAATCAGGTGATAAGATCGCTTTGCGTTCTTCTCGGATGCGTCATTTCTTTGCGGATTCCGGGTAACGGATGGTTAAGAGGTATTATTACCGGGCTTGCGTACGCTGCCATATCTTTCGTTATATTTTCGCTTATCGGCGGAGGCTTCGAGTTCGATCTTACGTTGCTGAATAATACCGTAAACGGCGTTGTCACGGGCTTTATAGGCGGCGTTATCGCAATGCTTATCAGAAGAAACTGAAAAGTAAAAGAATTTACTTGCATTTTGTCGGTTTATACTGTATAATATAAAAAATGTTCGGTGACTTCGCGGGTCGAAGTTTCCGTCGGAGGTTTTTTATATGAAACATATTAAAGTAATTGCGACCAACACTATCTGCAAGGATAAGGGAACGGGTTGCGGCGAATGCCAGACCGGTTGCCAGTCCGCTTGCAAAACAAGCTGCACCGTGGGTAATCAGTCCTGCGAACAGAAGAAAACGCACAGACCTGAGAAAACCGTAACGGAAAAATAAACGTATGGTACACGTTTATAAATGCCTCGGGCGATGGTTCGTTCTCGACGTTGAAAGCGGATCTTTCTTTGAATCGGACGAACTGACTGCCAAGTTGATAGAGAAAAGAATTTCTCCTCTTGCAAACGCAATGGGAGATTTTTCTCGTTATTCGCATAGCGAAATCGAAGAAGCCGAAAAGGAAATAGACGGACTCGTTTCCGACGGAGTACTTTTTTCCGCCGAACCCGTTCATCCCGAGCCTGTGTATAAGGGAATAGTAAAGGCGCTCTGCCTTAATATCGCTCACGGCTGCAATCTTCGTTGTACATATTGTTTTGCGGGAGACGGTCAGTATCACGGCGGTCTTGATTTTATGAGCGAAGAAACCGCGCGTAACGCAATCGATTTTCTGATAAGCAAGAGCGGTTCTCGCAAAAGACTCGAAGTGGACTTTTTTGGCGGTGAACCGACGCTTAATATGGACGCCGTAAAGGCTACGATTAAATACGCGCGCAGCGTTGAAAAGGCGGCAGGTAAAGATTTCCGTTTTACTATAACCACAAACGCGCTTGCGCTTACCGACGAACTGATAGATTATTTCAACGAAGAAATGTATAACGTAGTACTCAGTATCGACGGAAGAAAAGTCGTACATGACGATGTCCGCAAAGACGCTGCGGGTAGGGGCACTTTTGACAGAGTCCTCGAAAACGCGATGAAACTCGTGCGCAAACGCGGCGATAAGAGTTATTATGTTCGCGGAACTTTTACCGCAAAAAATACCGATTTTGCGAAAGACGTGCTTGCGCTTAACGACTACGGCTTCGGACAGGTGTCGTTGGAACCTGTCGTGCTTGCAGACGGCGATCCGTTAGCGCTTACTGACGAAATGACGGAAAAACTTTGCTTGCAGTATGAGCTGCTTGCGGATGAGTATCTGAAACGCCGCGCTCAGGGGCGGGAATTCGGTTTTTTCCATTTCAATATAGACATATATAACGGACCATGTGCGGCAAAGCGTCTTGTAGGATGCAATGCGGGCGACGAATATCTTGCTATTGCGCCTAACGGTAATATATATCCTTGCCATCGTTTCGACGGTCTTGAAGAATATGTTATCGGCAATGTGAACGACAAAACTTTCGACGATCGTCTTCCGCAGTTTTTTGCGTGCACCAATCTTACCAAAAAGGAAGCGTGTAACGATTGCTGGGCAAAATATTATTGTAGCGGAGGTTGCGCCGCAAATTCCATTATGCTTTGCGGCGACATTAAAAAACCGTATAAACTCGGCTGCGAACTTATGAAAAAGAGGGTAGAGTGCGCTTTGGCTATCGCGGCTATTGAAAACGGCGCTCAAAAAGAATAAATTTAATAAAAAATTTCGTCGCATATTATATATATTCGTTTGACTTGAAGGCTCGTTTTGTATATAATTTTATGGTACGTAAGTGCGCGAAATAAAGGCAAAGTTTACTTATAATGAAAAGAACATCATCATTGGTTAAATTCATACTGGTGCTCATAGTGACGGTAATCGGGCTTGTCGCTTCTTTCGTTTCGTTTAATTTTAACAGCCCCGGTGGCAATACCTGGAAGTATAACGGATTTGCGTTCGCTATAAATCTCGGTCTTGATCTCAAGGGCGGCGTATATGCGGTTTACGAATCGTCTGAAAAGAACCCCGAAGACACCAGAATGAACGGTACCGTTTCTCAGCTTACGGACATGCTTACGTCCAAAGGCTATACCGAGGCAACGGTGGTCAGAGAAGGAACCTCGCGAATCCGCGTAGAAGTTCCCGACGTTGACGATCCGAGTGAAATTTTCGAGATCATCGGCGACCCTGCGGAGTTGCAGTTCTGGCTCTCTGAGGATAGTGCGCTCGACAGCAGCGATACTTTTATTTTCAGCGGTGACGTTGTCAGAGACGCAGCGGCAGTGATTTCGGAAAATAAATATGCTGTTTCTTTGCAGCTGGATTCCGAAGGCGCGGCTATTTTTAAGGATACCACGAAAAATAACGTCGGCAAGTACATTATGATTTATGAAACTAAAGACGGCGAAATTACAGGTAATCCCATTTCTGTCGCGACTATAAACGAAGAGATTCCCAACGGACAGGCAACGATATCGGGCGACTTTACTTATGAAGAAGCACAGAACCTTGCCGACCGTATAATGAGCGGTACTTTCTCTGTTCCGCTTACCCTTATCGAAACTTCGATAGTCGATCCTACGCTTGGTACGAACGCGCTTGCCGCAGGACTGATCGGCGGTATAATAGCGTTGCTTCTTATAATGATATTCATGTCGGTATTCTATCGTATGATGGGAATGGTGGCGTGCGTATCTATGCTAATATACATGGTGCTCATGCTGTTCTTCCTTGCCGTATTCCCGCTCGTTCAGCTTTCGTTGCCGGGTATTGCGGGTATAATTCTTTCACTCGGTATGATGATCGACGGTAACGTCATTATTTACGAAAGAATTAAAGACGAATACAGAAACGGTAAGTCGATACTTGCCGCATATCATGCAGGTTTCAGAAAAGCGGTTTCCGCAATCGTCGACGGAAACGTAACGACTATAATAGCCGCTGTAATGCTTCTTATATTCGGTACCGGCACCGTTTCCGGTTTCGGTATGACGCTTTTGATAGGTCTGGTGCTTTCGCTCTTCTCGTCCTTAATCGTAACAAGATTCCTTCTTAAATGGACGATTGCGATATGGGGTGACAAGGATCCTGCTTTGTATCATTTGCATCGCCGTCCCGGCTTCGATGAGTCCGAAGAAATTCAGTATGTTCCGAAGCCCAAAAAAGTCAGACGTGCTAAGGCTGCCGCAAACAAAAACGATTCGATTCCTTTCGATGCGGTTGTTAATGCCGAAAAGACAGAGCGTCCTGCGGATTCCGAGTCCGAAGTTGACAAGCCTGCTCAGAAGAAAGACATAATGGATGAAGATTTCGATGATATTTTCGGACCGATTGACGGAGGTGACAAATAATGAAAACGTTTGATTTCCACTCCGTTGATATGCGGATTGTCGAAAATAAGAAAAAGTGGTTTACTATTCCGTTTATCGTACTTCTCATTGCTATAATAGCCGGCATAGTTTACGGTATAGTGCTTAAAGGCGAAGTGTTTAACGTCGGAATGGATTTCACGGGCGGTTACGCGCTTACCGTAGAAATCGGTACCGATCTTGACGACGCGCAGAAAAGAACAGAGTACGAAATGAAAATTACGGATGTTATAGAACATCCCGAAAATTATACCGAATATATGAGCGAAAAACGCGATATTTCGGGACTTACCGTTAAAGATATTTCGGCTCAGGGCGAGGGCGCGAATAAATCGCTTCGTGTGCAGTTTGTCGCTCCCGATTATACTGATACCGAAATGGTCGGAACGGGTGACGACGACAGTATCGGTATAATAGATTTGCTTTGCGAGGCTATTCAGCAGACGTTGTTCGACGAACCTTATGCGGGCAGCGTAACGGCAGGCGACAGAACTACGGCTACGGTCAGTACGGACCTTATAGTTACGGCTATATGCGGTATCGTAATGTCGCTCGCTTTAATGCTTATATATATCGCGGTTCGTTTCGAATTGCTTTCGGGCGTTGTTGCTCTTATATGTCTTGTTCACGACGTGATAATAATGACTCTCTTTATGTGTATATTCCATATAGAGATAGCGAGCACGTTTGTCGCGGCTTTGATAACCATACTCGGTTATTCGATAAACAATACGATAATAATCTTTGATAAAATCAGAGATAACATAAAAGTTCAGCCGGACATTAGTCCCATTACTGTCGTTAACGCTTCCGTCAGAGATACGATGGTACGTTCGATAAATACAACGCTCACCACTTTTATCACGGTAGCAATGATAGCTGTTATGAGCGCTATATTCGGAGTAAGCGACTTGCTGACGTTCTGTCTTCCTCTTATAGCCGGACTTATTGCCGGTATGTTCTCTTCCGTTCTTATCGCGCCGTCTCTGTGGGCAACCTGGAAAGAACATCTTTCTAAAAAGTCCGCGGCAAAAGCGACGGTTTCGGAAAATGATGTTTCGGTGGCAGAACATCGCGATGAAACTCTCGAAAACTTCTTTGCGGATAAAACAAACGATGCGAGCGTTTCCGACAATGTAGCCGAAGCACAGGATAATGCGGATGTTAATACCGAATCCGAGTCCGTCAACAAAGAATCTTCGGAAACCGAAGTAACTGCGGAAGAAACGCCTTCGGATAATGACTCTTCCGACAGTGACAACGTAAATAACGTTGCCGACGGTGATTCGGGAGATAAGGATTCAGGCAATAACGCTTAATGATCGATAATAAATCATAAGCCTTCATGAGAAGGCTTATGATTTATTTATAAATTGAGACTGCAGACAGTATTCTGCGAACGGATATAACTCTGCAGTTTTGCTTTATTGATTATTTTGAGATTTAACGACAGATCCATTAAAGGAATTTTATGAATACCGTACTTAAAAAGAAGACAGAAATGATTCCGGACAAAGAATATGTAAGAAGAGTTTCTGAAGAGCTTAAACTTCATCCGAGGTTGGTGGAGCTTCTTTTTTCACGCGGTATACAAGGTAAAGACGCCATAAATTCATTTCTCAATCCCGATATAGCCGGGCTTTGCAATCCTTTTCTTATGAAAGGAATGCAAGAAGCCGTTACCCGCGTAAGACAGGCTATAGAGGACGGGGAAACCATAATCGTCTACGGCGACTATGATGCCGACGGAGTATGCGCTTCTGCTATCTTGTCGCTTTGTTTTAAATCGATGGGCGCAGACGTGATAGTTCATATTCCAAGCCGCGTAAACGACGGTTACGGTCTGAACGTCAATTCCATTGAACGGCTTATCGAAGAACACAATCCCGATCTTATAGTTACATGCGATTGCGGCATTTCCGGAATAGAGGAAGTCGAGCATTGCCGCGATCTCGGAGTCGATATTATCGTAACCGATCATCATGAACCCGGCAATAGACTTCCCGATTGTATAGTCGTAAATCCCAAACAAAACGGAGACGAATACCCGGATAAATATCTTTGCGGAGCGGGAGTTGCGCTTAAATTCGTTCAGGCGTTTACCGGCGACGATACGTATAAAGAATTCCTCGATATTGCAGCCGTTGCGACAATAGCGGATCTTGTGCCGTTATTGAACGAGAACAGGCTTATAGTGCAGCTTGGTCTTAAAACAATGGCTTCGGGAAAGTTCAATTTCGGACTTAAATTACTGCTCAGATCGCAGGGAATAGGAGGCGCGGTTACAAGTACCGATATCGCATATAAAATAGCTCCGCGTATAAACGCTGCCGGTAGAATGGGCGACGCATATCGCGCTTTTGAAATACTTACTTCACCTGATGAGAAAAAAATTACTTCTCTGATAAGCGAAATAGACGATGACAACGAAAGGCGCAAAGAACTTTGCGATACTATTTATGAAGAAGCGGTTGCCGATCTTGCATATGAAAATCTGACGGATAACCGTGCAATAATACTTTGTAATCCCGAGTGGGCAAAAGGCGTGACCGGTATTGCCGCGGCGCGTCTCAGCGCGGAATACAACAGACCGACATTCATTATTGTAGATAAAAACGATGAAGGTATATACAAAGGTACAGCCCGCGGGATAAAAAATGTAAATATTTTTGAGGCTCTTTCATATTGCGCCGATTTGCTTACCGAGTTCGGCGGGCATACGGGTGCCGCAGGCTTTTCGCTTAAAGAGGAAAACATACCTGCTTTTAAAAATCGTATGAACGAGTATCTTTCCGCGTTGCCCGAAGAATATTTTTTACCTTATGCCGAGTATGATTTGGAAGTATCAGTAGCCGAATGCAATTCTTCTTTGCTCAATGCTTTACAGCTGATAGAGCCTACGGGCAACAGTAATACTAGACCTTTGCTTAAAATCGTTTCCGATAATATACGTATTTCGCCTTGCAGAAATCCCGTGCATACTTCGGTTCAGATCGGTCAATTACAGACATATGCGTTTAATTTTTACAATAAGAATCAGTTTCTGATCGGTAACGGCAACAAGGATATAGTTCTGGAACTCAGCGAGGGATTAAACGGAGGAGTTTCCGGGTACGTAAAAGCGGTAGGCACGCAGGTTCCGTGTATTAACGATGAAAACGCCAAAGCTAATTTTATCGGTTATTCCGCATTGTTCGGTAATACGGACAAAGCTGTTTTTAAACGTTATGATCGGGAGATGCTTGCGGATTTGCTTCCGTCGTCCGTGTACGGTACTTTATTTATCTGTGCTGACAGCGTATCTTTGAAAAAAATTCTCGGTCTTAACGGGAAATTTGTTACATGCGATTATATGACAAAATCAGAGGCTAATAATTATTCCGGTATTATAGTGTCTCCGGATTTGTGTAATGTCGATTTGAAAAATTATTCCCGTATCGTGTTTGTCGACGCTCCTCCGAGCCTTGGCGTTATAGCTCGCTTAAATACCGTGTGTTCTGCGGAAATATACATACCGTGTGATTCGGATGAGCGTATTTATAACGGCATAAGCGCGGACAGAGCGGTATTTGCAACGTATTATTCGGTGATAAAAGCGAATCCCGCTGCGGCAAACCGCAATATTGTTTTGTTTTATAAAAAACTGAATGCGCTTAATAACGGTATAAAAGCCGTGCAGTTCGCCGCATGCCTTTCGGTATTCCTCGAACTCGGTTTTATAGATATGAAAGACGGAAAATTAACGGTGAACGAAGGCGTACGTCGTCCTCTCGGCGATTCGCGTTTATATACCAGACTTTCGGGAGGTAAATAATATGCAAAGACTTCTCGCGCGCTGTCAGTTGATTTATACCAAACAGCAGCAAAACCTTGTTTCGGATGCGCTTGAGTTTGCTACGTTGAAGCACAACGGGCAGTTCAGAGTATCCGGCGAACCGTATATAACGCATCCCATT
>CASFAN010000012.1 GCA_949292715.1 uncultured Eubacteriales bacterium | reverse complement strand
GCCGACAAATTGCTTTCCGACGATTACTTTGTCCTTGCTCCCGCAGCGGCATGCATTTACAAACGTATGTATACCAACAGACCGATGTAGGAGCATCCCTCTCTCGGGCGCGGTTTCTTCCCTTGAAACCGCGCCTGTTTTTTATCAATATCTTAAAATAAAATATTTTTTGGCAGCGATTTTGTTTTTTGGTGCCGAGATTGAACTAAAATGTTAAAAAATGTAAGAAATGCAATATTTTAGAATAAGAATTACAATTGAAATTTTATTACGGGGGGGGGTATACTTAAAAAAAGGAACGTTCTTCGCGGCAAAACGCGACGTACGTTACCTAAAAAATGATAGGAGGAAAATATGTTCAAAACAGGTTTGTGGCGTGGTTTGTCGTTTGTTTTTACGATATTCCTTGCCTTGTTCATCGCCACGGCTCTCGTAATGGAAGCTTTCCGTTTTCAGATCGATGACTTTCTCGGAACGAAAAGCCAGCTTTACGAGACCACGGACGACGGGACTTTGTGGTCTGCATTCAAGCCTTCTTCGGATGTGCTCAACGAGGACGGAAGTTGCAACACGGATAAGCTGATACAAAAATTTATCGATTTCGGTCGTAAGCAGGCTGCGGGTGGCGCAGTGTTGCTTAAGAACGAAAACAAAGCGCTTCCTCTTGCAAGCGGTTCCGATGTTACGCTTTTCGGAATGAGAAGCCATGTAATGCTTCAGGGCGCAGGGTTCGGTATGCCTATTCGCGGACCGGTTATTACGTTTGAGGAAGCTCTCAGCGAAAGCCGTACTGATTTTCAGAATCCCGATAATCTTGCTGCCAACGATAAAAACGATTATTCGACTCTGAGCAATTTTGATTTCGAAGGCGCAGGGTATAATATTAACCCTACGATGCAAGGCGCTTACGAAACTTTGCATGCGTCCGATACTTATAAATCGCTTACTCCGACGGGTCCGAGACAGAATGCGAATTTCGATCCGCTCGAGCCTTCTGTAGCCGAACTCGAAAGCAGTGCTTCGGGAGATCTCGAAGCGTCGTTTGAAGAGTATAACGACGCGGCTATAGTCGTTGTCGGACGTCCCAGCGGCGAAAGTTCGGACTACATACCCGGAGGCGTAAAACGCGACGGCGAAGGAAATTCTCTTACCGGCGCGGAAGAGCCCCTTCAGCTTACGACAAACGAAAAAGATATGATAAAGCTTGCAAAAGCAAACTTCGATCGCGTGATCGTGCTTGTCAATACAACCTCCACTATGGAGATAGACGATCTTAAAAACGACAAAGATATCGATTCTATCGTGTGGATAGGTCATCCCGGCAATTACGGTACGCTCGGCGTAGCCGATATACTTACGGGTAAAGCAAATCCTTCGGGCGGTCTTGCCGATCTCTATGCCGCAAACAATCTTTCTCATCCCGCGATGATGAATATGGGCAACTATACGTTCTCCAACGTAGAAGGCAATATAACGAGAAGAAGAAGCAAGACTTACGTTATGGAACCCGAAAGCATTTATGTCGGATACCGTTATTATGAAACGCGTTATAACGATATAATAGAGAACAGAGGAAACGCCAATTCCACGGTAGGCGCTTATGCTTCCGAAGGAAACTGGGATTACTCTTCCGAAGTTACATACGGATTCGGTTACGGATTGTCTTATACTACTTTTACTCGTGAAATAGTCGGAACTCCTGAGGCTAAGATCGATCATGCTAACCACAAGTTTACCGTGGAAATGAAAGTAAGAGTAACCAATACCGGCGATACGGACGGCGCTGCGAACGTTCAGATTTACGGACAGGCGCCTTATAAAAACGGCGGAGTAGAGAAGAGCGCTATTCAGCTTCTTGCCTATGATAAAACGGATGTGCTTAAAGCCAAAGGCGGTTATGAGGACATCACGATGAAAATAGACATGCAGAATATCGCAAGTTATGACAGCAGTTATGACAACGGTGACGGTACGAAGGGCACATGGATACTTGACGAAGGCAATTATTACTTTGCTATAGGCAACGGCGCCCACGACGCACTTAATAACGTACTCGCAAAACAGGGTAAGACGGTCAAGGACGGCATGGATTATGACGGCGATGCGGATGCCGTATTCGAATATGCTTACGATTCCAACAGAGACGGCGATTACAATGACGTCGATGCAAATATGTTCGCGGTCAGCAAAGCAAAGACCCGCGTTTCCAATCATCTTGAATATGCCGACTGGAATTATTACGAACCGGGCACGGTAACGTATCTCAGCAGAAGTAAATGGAGCACCACTTATCCCGTCGAATATGAAAATATGGACGCTCCCGCTTCGATGCTGGATCATCTGAACGGTAAATACTATGAAATAAAGACCGATGACGATACGTCGGAGATAAAATTCGGCGTAGACAACGGAATGCACTTTGCGGATCTTGCAGGATTCGATTATGACGATCCCGCATGGAACGATCTGCTTGACCAGATTTCGCTCGAAGACGCGATGGGCATTGTCGCTTGCTGCGGCAACAACTTCCGTACGATGGAGTCGGTAGGCTTTGTGTCCGCGTCTCTTACCGAAAACTCCGGTAACGGCGTTGACCTTCAGCTTTATCAGGCAAGAGTAAACGGAGCCCCTTGGGAAGTAAAAGAAAGCGATCCCAATGCAAATTATGAACTGGAAGTGTTCGGTTGCGGACCGCTCGTTGCTTCGTCGTTCGATCCCGATCTTCAGTATGAACTCGGCGAAATCATCGGACTTCAGGCGGTTATCGTAAGCCTCCCCATTCTTTGGGGACCCGGTCTCAATACGCATCGTCATCCTTATAACGGACGTAACGGCGACTATTACAGCGAAGATCCCGTTCTTTGCGGTAATATCGCAATGGAATTCTCGCTCGCGGCACTCGAATACGGACTTATTGCCGCGCCTAAGCACTTTGCGTTTAACGATCAGGAAACCAACCGTAACGGAATAGCTCCGTTTATGACCGAGCAAAGAGCGAGAGAGGTTGAGCTTCGCGCATTCCAGATCGCGGTGGAAGCTACAAAGTATGACGAAAAAAAAGGCGAAGACGTAGGTATGATCGGACTTATGTGCTCGTTCAGCAAAATAGGTGCGGTCGAATGTACCGCAAGCCGCGGACTTATGACCGACATTCTTCAGGACGAATGGGGATTCCACGGTTATGCGGTTACCGATATATCCGATGACTTCGATATTTATACGGCGGTGGCTTATGCCGGCACTACCGGATACGACGTGCGTGCGGGTTACACCGACAGCGGTTTCAGCAAATATCAGAGCATGGCGGACGGCGTAGTTCCTTCTCCCGAACTGTATGCCAACGACGCAGAAATGCTGACGGCTTTCAAGAAAGCTGCGCATAACGTTCTGTGGGCGTTCTGCCAGAGTAACCTTATGAACGGCTTTAACTCTTCCACAAAAGCTGTCTGGAACATGACATGGTGGAGAGGACTGTACATTGCCGCAATCATTGTGTTCGGCGTGTTTACGGTTGCTTCGCTTGCGTTGTACGTAGTTTCCGCTATAAAGAAAAAGGAGGTCAAATAAAATGGGATTCCTTAAAAAACAAAGAGCTTCGTTCTTTATATTGGCTTTTGCCGCGGTAATCGCGCTTGCCGGTCTTATAGTCTTTGCTATAAGCAGCGGAGTAGAAAGTTATGAAATGACGGGATCGGGAGCGGTAATATTCGCTCAGGTGGTTATATTGATACTGCTTGTTGCAGGTACGTATTTCGGAAGTAAGTTCGGCAATAAAGCATGGGTATCCGCGCTTCTCTTTATTGCTTTGGTGCTTTCGTGTCTGTCGTTTGCGTTTGCGCTCGTAAACAGAGTCAGCCTTGCCGCTTCGCTGTTTACGTATGACTGGTCGAACACCATTGGCTGGAAAGCTTTTACTACGGGAATGGCAAGTATGGTGATTTTCCTCGTGGTTGCGATTCTCATAACGGTTGCAGGGTTTATGAAATTAGGCAAAAAAGAAGATTAATTACAATATAGATTCAACCCACCAATCTCCTGCACGGGGCTGTCGCATTCAGGAATGCGACAGCCCCGTGCTTTATAGCCGAAAGCACTTGTTTTATTACAACATTATATAAAATATAAAGGCTACTATGCGAATTAAAGTAACTATAAGACTATATGGCAGCAATGTGGTTGGATTTTGGAGGAAAAACGCGTAGCCGTACACAAATAAAGAAACTTACAGAAAGAGACAGCAGCGATTGCGGAGAGATTTCGAGGCGCAGACGCGTAAAATTTGTACGGCGGCAACGCCGCCGCACGTTCCCGAAGTCTACCTCACGGTGACGAGGGAAATTTTGCGCGTATCTGCCCGAAAGATACCGCAAGCGCGGGTATATATAGCGCACGCCAACGGCGAGCGTTAGCGGTGCGCAAATATAAAAAGACAACCGATATTGCGTCTATATGGCAGAGCTTGCGTCAGCAAAGGAGCGAGATTTTACAAAAAATATCGCTCTTTTGCGTCGCTTAACGCAACAACCCCTTTTTACACTTCTTTTCGCCCTTAAAATACTTGTTAAAAAACGCGGTATGTGATATTATAATATGTACTGCCGTTATGCTTTAATGCGGCACGAGAAAACACGGCGGAGGAAATATGGCGTTTACCAGACTGAGCAGCGAACTTTCGGCAAGATCGAGTATCGAACTCGATAATATTTTCATACTCGAATTTATGCCGTTCGCTCCCGAGAACTATACAAAAGTATACATATACGGAAAAATGCTTGCCGAGGGCAATTCAAGCACGGATAACACTCCGGAAAGAATGGCAAAGCTGCTCGGAATGACCGAAGACGACGTTATGCAGGCATTCAGGTACTGGGAAGAAACGGGACTTGTAAGAATAAGCGCGGTTCCGCCTTTCGAGATCGAATACGCGCCCGTGCGTTATGTCCGCCCTTCGCACAAGAATTATTCGAAGAAAAAGTATACCGCTTTCAACGAAATGTTGATGAAAATGTTCCCTAACCGCGAATTTCTTCCGAGCGAACTCAACGAATATTACGCGGTCGTCGAGGACTGTCACATAGAGACGGAAGCGATGCTGAACATTATCGCATACTGCGCAAGACTTAAAGGCAAGTCGGTCGGTTGGAAATACATAGTCACCGTTGCGCGCAATCTCGCAAACGAAGGTTGCCGTACTACGGACGAAGTGGAAGCGAAGCTGTCCTCCTATGACATTATTTCCGCAGACGTAGCAAAAGTTTTCAAAGCGCTTAAAGTTCGCCGAGCGCAGGATTTCGAGGATGTGCGCCTCTATCGCAAGTGGACGGAGGAAATGGGATTCAAGCCGGCGGCGGTACTCGCCGTAGCGGAAAACGTTTACGGCGAAATGAAAGGATTGGATACCCTCCTTACCAGATATTATGCGGACGGACTTACGGAACTGAAAGATATCGAGGAATATAAGCGCAACCGCGACAATCTGCTTTCGCTCACAAAAGATTTGCTTATAAAACTCGACGTCAGATACAATCATCTCGATTATTACGCGGAAACGTACGTAAAAGAATGGCTTAAACTCGGTTTTAACGCGTCTTCCCTTCTGCTTGTTGCGGACTACTGTTTCCGTCACGAAAAAAAATCATGCGAAAAGATGAGCGCACTGCTTAAAGAGTGCGCGGACGAAGGCATAACGAGCGAAGACTCCGTGCGCGCGCGTTTCGCCTCCGAAGGCAAATACGACGCGGAGATAAGAAAACTGCTTAAAGCAGCCGGCATAAGCGGCGACGTAACTTCACGCGACAGAGACAGTTACAATATCTGGACAAACTACTGGCATATACCCACCGAGTTGCTCGAATATGCGGCAAAAAGCAGTTTAGGCGACGC
>CASFAN010000011.1 GCA_949292715.1 uncultured Eubacteriales bacterium | reverse complement strand
ATAACGAACGGGTTTCCCCTCTATTTCCCGCGGAACGTCTATTACTTCCCGATTCATGCCGTCATAAGTAAGCCCGACGACCGCAACAACTTTTTCGTTGGTAATCTCGTCTTTGTCAACAATATACTCAAAATCTCCCGATGATTTAATATCGTCTCCGATGCTCCTGAAACTCATAACAAATATTGATACACACAACACCGACAGCAATAAAAAACCTACTACCGATATTATAACTATTCTCAATACTCTCGCTGTTTTCGAGCTTTTAACGGACTTCTCATTCTGCTGATCCATAACATTACCTCCGTTATTTTTTCATGCACGATTTGCTTACATCGTTTCCCCTTTTCCGATTCAGACAAGCGCAACGATAAACGGCAAAACGAGAACCGTTGCGGCTGCTGCCGCCGCGCACGCTATTGCGGCAAGCTTTTTAAGACATACCGACAGCACATACATTCCTACATTTTTTTTCTTTCATTCCGTATCTATCCTCCCATATATATTTTCGCGATTACATATGTACATATATAAAACGTTTCTGAACGCTTTTTTCAGACATTTAATCGGAAATTAAACAAATATTTTTCCATAACGAAAAGGAGCATTATTGCTCGTCACAATAACGCTCCTTTTTGGGCACGATAAAAAATCAACAGTAATTATACCGTTTGTTCGCATCTCCGTTCACCTCATAACTCAATAAGCAAAAAATCGTTTAACCGATCATATATGCTTTACAAACACAATATAACACCGTCGGTACATTCTGTCAATACCGTTACACAATTTTTAACGCAGTTTTCACTTTTTGATCTTAAATACCGCTTTTTTGATTTTACGCGGTTTGTCGGTAACGAACGCTCCGACGTGCAGGCAATCGGTATCGCACACAAGACTTTCGCCCTCTTTGATTATAACTTCTCTGTATTTTTCACAGGTGTAGAAAGCGCAGTCCTTTACTTCGTTATACTCTTTGGCAAGCGTGGCTTTACCCTCGCCTATAAGCATTCTTTCGTCGCCGTCTATTAGATAATGCACGTCAATGTACTTATCGTGCTTTTCGAAAAGCAGTTCGCCCGGCTGTTTGGTTTCCATCTCGCTTATTTTGACATAATCGTTTTCATCGATGTCGTATCTGCCGCACGCAAGCGTTTTCATATCGTGCGACGCGATAAAATCTTTTACTGCCTGGAATTCTTTCATTTTTCGCTCCTTTTGAAATATCCGTTCGTCATTATGATACGGAAATTTAACGTAAGCATACCACTTTACCCATTTAATGTCAATTGCAAAAATTATTCAGTAAACATTGCAAAAACGGGACCGTCGCGCCGTTTGGAGCGACAGTCCCGTCGAATAAATCCGATTAAGAATTATTTATGTTTATATTTATCAGCCGCCGTTTTCCTTATATCGCAGATAGCCGTCGAGATTATCCGATTCGCTTACCGTAATGCCGTCCGCGCCGAGGTATGAAAGCAGTTCGGAAACGAACAGCGCGCCTGCCGTGATAAGTTCGCATCTTACGTCGGGCAACAGAGGATATTTTTCTTTTATCTTTTCAGGACTTCCCGCTTCGAGCAGGCTTTCCGTCAATGCGGCTACGTCGCCGACGGTCAAATGCGTCCCCTGCACTTTTTCGGGGTCGTACACGTCAAGTCCGAGTTTCATCGCCGCAAGCGAGGTAAACGTCCCGCCGACGCCGATAAGGTTTTCGCGCAGTTTTACGTCGCCGTACTTGGCGATACCGCTTGCCGCATAAGCGCGTATAAGTTCGGGATTGCCGTCCGCCTGTTCGGTAAGCCTTACCATTCCTATCGGCAAAGAAAGCAGATAAACGGGTTTACCGCCGACGCCGCTTATTATCTCCACAGACGCGCTGCCGATATCCACAACGGTAGCGTCGCCCGAAGGCGCAGCCCCGAGCAAAGCTATTTCCGCTTCCTCGTTGCCGCTTATAACGTCGAGATCGAGTCCGCATTCGCGTCTTACCGCGCAAATGAAATCCGCGCTGTTTTCCGCCGCTCTGACGGCTTCGGTCGCAAAAACATATATTTCGGCGCCAGCTTCTTTGGCTTCGGAAACAAAGTTTTTCATTACGGATACCGTACGCCTGACGGGTTCTTCACCGAGTCTTCCGCTTGCGTTAAGCCCTTCCCCGAGCTTTGTCATTATCGTTGTTTTCTTTCCGCCGAGCAGCATGCGCACACTGCCGCTGCCCACGTCTATCACCGCTATACTCAATCGGGAACGTAGACCTCCTCGTCCTCATATTTCATGTTAAGGTGTTCGCGGGCGTATTTTTCGATATATTCGCTCGACTGCATATACTCGAATTCGTTTTCGTTAGCCTCTATCGCCGCGGCAAGCTGTTCGCTCTGAGCTTCGAGCTCGCTGCGCCTCGAAGAAAGCGTACCGATGGATACGAGATTGTATATAAGCGCAATAAGTGCGACAAGAAGCACCACGACTCCGGTCACAGTGCATATAACAGCTATTTTACGCTGTTTTGCCGTCATTTTTTCCATTGTTTCACCTCTTTTATGTCTCCGCCCGAACGGCGGTCGACTTATAGTTACGGCTTATTATAACGCAAAGCCCGACTTTTGTCAAGTAACGCGGATATTGCATATTTGTCATAAAAAGAGAAACGCGCGAATATATTATCGCGTGGAAAAGAAAAGGCACAGCATTACTCTCGAATCGCGTAACCGCGCCCTGATCACAGGCGTGGAAAAAGTTACGGACTCTTCCCCTGCCGCGATCAATATGGTCACGAGCGAAGGTCCGCTCTCAGTCAGAGGCAGCGAACTGAAAATCAATTCGTTTTCGGTTGCCGACGGCAATCTTTCTTTCGAAGGCAAAGTCGACAAGCTGGAATATGCCTCTGCAAAAAAACCGTTATTAAGGAGGATCTTCAAATGAGTACTGTAAACGGTATTCTGATATTCTTCGCGCTCGTGGCGGAAGGCGCGCTTACCCGTATCGCCTATACCGGAATGAGCTTACTTAAACGCATGATCCCGCAAAAGTCTTTCGCCGTAATAACCGATGTTCTTATTGCAGTTATAGGCGCGGGAATCATGCTTCTGACATGTCTGCTTATAGCCGACAGCGTGCGGGTTTTTTATGCCGTATTCTACCTCGGCGGAATAATAATCTGCCATCTCGTGCTTCCGCGCAAACTCCGTGCGCTGGAAAGCGCCGCCGACGAAGCCGTAGCCGCACCTAAGAAAAAACGGCAAAAGGAACAGTCTCGCGATACGCAAGCTACGGCAGCGCTTCCCGCAGGCGCAAGCGCGAAAGCAATAGCGCTTCCCGCACCCGAATCCGACGTGTCGGAACGTCATGATCCCGACAAGCCGAAACGCCGCGGCTTCCGCATGTTTTTCGGCAAAAACGAAAACGCTTCGGCGGAAAGCAAACCCGTAAAAAAACACTTCTTCCGATTCCGTAAAAATAAAAGCGAAAACGAAGAATAAAAAATCCGTAAATCGCACGAATTCATTTCTATCGCAAACTTTATCAATTGAATAAAGCGACTTTATAAAATAAGCACGAGTATCTCATAGAAAGAGGCGCAGCGATTGCGGATAGATATGGCGCACTTTGTGCGCCTGAAACGTGGGAGTAAGCACGAATTCACTTCGGGCGCACGACCTTTGATTCCCTCGCGAGCGGTGAGCGAACGAGGGCGAAAAGGGGCGGGAAACAATGCAGAGCATTTATGCGAACATTGTTGCCCGCGTTTATCAGGCGGGCGAGCTAACGCACCAGCGTTAGCGTGGTTTGCACCCGAAAAAGTGAAAGTACCCGAAGTCTGCGGACTTCGAGGTACTTTTAGTTTTGATGGGTGTGCAGAGCCCCGCCCGCCGAATGAATCCTTTGGCGTTCGCGCTTATATGAGCGCGCACTTTTGTTATATTATCGCTTGCTACGCGCGCGAAATATAACAATCGGCGCGAAATATATTGCGCGATGCGCAATATTACCGCTCGCCGAAATAATCGTAACGGCGCAATACCTCGTAAGCCGCTACGGCAACGCTGTTGGAAAG
>CASFAN010000010.1 GCA_949292715.1 uncultured Eubacteriales bacterium | reverse complement strand
AGGATAAACAATGAAAAAAGGCTTTTTAACTGTGGTCGTTGCGCTTTTATGTGCAATGGTCTGCGCATTTGGGCTTGTTGCGTGCAACAACAATGAAACCCCAAATGAAAACGGTAACAACGGCACGCAAACAGTAGCGGTAGAGAGCGTAACGCTCAACAAAACCGAACTGACGTTGGAAGTCGGCGGCGAAGAAACGCTTACGGCGACGGTTGCGCCCGACGACGCGACGGATAAAGCGGTAACGTGGTCGTCCGACAATACGGCTGTTGCTACGGTTAACAACGGTAAGGTTACGGCAGTTGCGGCTGGCACTGCCACCGTTACGGCAAAAGCGGGAGATAAAACTGCCACTTGTGCTGTTACGGTAAATGCTATCGCACCTTCAGGTATCGCAGGAACTTATTATATGGTCATATCAAGCCCGACAGGTTGGCAACCCGAAACATCGGCTGCTTTCATATTTAATGCAGACGGAACGGGTATTTTTGAAAAATCGGGCACTTATACCGTGGAAGACGACATCATTACCATAACATATGATGATGAAAGCAGTATTTTTTACGGTGTCATAGAGGGGAAAATTTTATGGCTGTTTTTTGATAAAGCGGATGCGAGTGATATAAGTAAAACGGTACAAATGTTTTATAGTGATACAGTTATAACCGTCGAAGACCGTGAAAAGTTTGACGAATTATTCGGCGACGGCGTAGTGGGCGGATTGGA
The DNA here is from genome assembly GCA_949292715.1 of uncultured Eubacteriales bacterium. Classification (GTDB taxonomy): domain Bacteria; phylum Bacillota; class Clostridia; order Christensenellales; family Pumilibacteraceae; genus Protoclostridium. The sequence goes on along the minus strand of CASFAN010000010.1, from coordinate 1,599 downwards.
GAAAATATCTCGCGGCGGCTGAAAATCTCGGTTGCCGCGCCGTATTGGAAACGAAAACCGTGGCGGGACTCGACGCAAGCGTTAAAGTTCTGCGGGAAAATTTTATAAAGTGAGTACTTGATATTGACTATCGCTTCGAATAACGATATAATCGATATATAATTTCTAAGGAGGAAATATTTTATGAAAACTTTGGGAAACATTCTTTGGTTCCTTATCACCGGATTGCTGGGCGGTCTCAGCTATGTTGCCTTAGGCATAATATGGTGTATCACGATAATAGGTATACCTTTCGGCAAGCAATGCTTCAAGATCGCGGGATTGATATTCTGGCCTTTCGGCAAAATAGCGGACACCGACTTCGGTAAGCACGCGATTTTGAACATTATATGGATAATATTCGGAGGTTTGGAATTATTCCTCATGTTCGTTATCGCGGGAGCGCTGTGGTGCATAACCATTATCGGTATACCTTTCGGTAAACAGTGCTTCAAGCTCGCCGTTCTCTCTCTTATGCCCTTCGGCGCAGAGGTGAAAAAAGCTTAAATTTCCTACCCGAACGCAAAGCCGCTCCCATCGGGGAGCGGCTTTTTTTACAGGCAGGCGATGATAAATGATTTCAGTTCGCGCCGGCGGCTTCCTAAACGATTCCGCATGCGGTAAGTTCGGCGCATTTTTCTTCTACGTCTATGGCGTACTGCCGTGAGCCCGGAAGCTCTCTTACCGCGGCGAAGCCGTATTTTTCGTAAAACGAAACGCCTTTCACGTTCGACGCACCCACGACAAGGTAAACCTTGGGCACTCCGAGTTCTTTAAGACGGAACATAAGCGCGTTCATGAGCCTGTGTCCTACCCCCTGCCGTTGCGCTTCCTGAAGAATGTCTATATGCAGATGCGCGGGCATACCGCGGGCGAGTTTGCGCTCGAATACGAGCTCCAGATTCTTCGTCAAAGCGCGCGAAAACTTGTGTTTACGCAAAACGGGCAGGATATATTTGCGGTAGTTTTTTTCGTATTCGCGGTAATCGGGAGCGCAGAAAACGTATCCTATAGCTCTGTCGTCGCCGTCTGCGGCTACGAAAGAAGTATCGGTAGCGTATTCGACGTAATAATCGCAATAAAGATCGCACAATACGGCGCGCTTCAGAGGAGTATCGGTAGCGGAAGCGGAAGCGGTTTCTATGCAGATACGTCTTACGTCCTCTTTGTCGGATACTCTCAGGTTACGGATAGAATACATATTTACCTCGTATCAACCGCGAGCTTTTTTCTCACGCTCTTTGCGAGCGCAAAGCCTGAGCACCCTCCGCGCGGTGCGTAAGAGCTCGTAACGGGTGATACCGCCCTCTTTGCCGAGCCTTCTTATCGCGCTGTGCTCGAAAGGTACTCCGCGGATATTCCCCGGCATAAGCACGTCCACTCCGGAACGAACGCGGTAAGCGTTGTCTTTTACTCCCTTGAATTCCGGGCTTTCCGCTCTCCTCATCCACCAGTCCGTGATGACCACGCCGTCGAAGCCCCATTCGTTACGGAGCACGCTCTCTACAAGGTCGTAATTGTAATGGCTCCATACCCCGTTTATTTTGTTGTAACTCGTCA
>CASFAN010000009.1 GCA_949292715.1 uncultured Eubacteriales bacterium | reverse complement strand
TTTTCGGGTCGCCATAGGGTCACCTTATGGCGACCGCTATCGCTTCGCTCGCTCCGAAAACACGCGTTTTTCCTCAAAAATCCAACCGCATTGCTGCTGTATAGTCTTATAGTTACTTTAATTCGTATAATATCTTTATATTTTATATAATGTTATAATAAAAGCGATATTTTTCTACTATACGCGAGGGGCTGTCGCATTGCTGAATGCTGGCAGCCCCTTTTTATTTTCGGATAAGCACTCTCAATTCGTTTTTACGTTGGAAAACATCCATGTAATCACATCGCTTTCCATTGCCGTATTCCAGATACCGTGCCCCTGCCCTTCATACTCAACATACTTAACGTTTTCGTTACCCGCTTCGCGCAATGCGTTAACCATATTGCGCGTACCCGTAGGCGGAACCGTTCCGTCCGCGGATCCGTGAAAGGTGTATACGGGCATATCCTTAAGCAACGCGCTTTTGGACGTATCGCAACCGCCGCATATAGGCGCAATCGCAGCAAGCAATTCGCCGTGTCTTACGGCTATATCCCACGTTGCATATCCGCCCATCGACAGTCCCATCGAATATATTGCATTTTCGTTTACGCGTTCGTTTTCCGCATAATATTTAAGCAATTTAAGCGCGGCTTCGAGCGAATCGCTTTCCGCTATCGCTTCTGTCGAATATTCGCAATCCGTCCATGCGGGAACGTTTACCCACTTTTCGCCCGCGGGACACTGCGGCGCAATCACTATCGCGTCGAGCAGCGGACTGTCCGCGTCCGACGTGAACATATGCGCAAAGCCCGTATACGTCGTTATCTGTTTTTCGTTATTGTCCCCGCGTTCGCCGGCGCCGTGAAAGAACATCAGCACAGGATAATCCTTATCTGTTTTTCCGTAATCCTCGGGAAAACATACGCGGTATTTCATCGAATATTCCCCTTCCGTATACTCCATTGCTTTAAATACCGAAGTTCCGTAAGTAATATCCGATTTCCCGTCCGCTTTTACGCTTACTCCGGATATATCGTATCCGACAAGAATTTCCTTTTCCTGCGGTACGACGGGATCGGGCTTTCCGCAGCTGCCGCAAGCCAAAACAACGCATACGGACAGCAGTACCGCACAAACGGCTACAAAAAATTTTTTCATCGTCTTCTCCTTTTTTATGCGCCGACGTACACTTGAATAAACGCACGCGGCGGCTTTATTTTCATCAATTATAATACCTTAAACGCGATTTTTCAATGGTTATTGCGTAAACGTGAATTTTAACCGCGTAAACGGAAAGCCCGTCTGTCGCATAGCATTTGCTACAGCCGAGCTTGCAATAATTACAAAAACATATAGGATTATGAATTATAATACATTAACTGATAAAATTCAATAACTAATCGACGATTTTCAATCTTCCGTAAAATAATCGACGCCTGCAAATCCGAACTCGCACGACACGGTAAGGTCTCCGTCGTCGCTGCTTGTTTCGGCTATATCGTCGGTATCGAACACGTTATCCGAAGGCGCGTAATACGCTATGGGATCGCCGCCGTCGTAATTATTCTCAGACTGCATGTCGCTCGCTTCCGTCACGAGCACATCGGGCACTTCCACTTCCGTAGCCGCGCCGAATGCGGTATCGCTTTCCGAAAGAGAATCGGAAACAGAGTAAAACGTGTAATCTTTAAGTTCGTAAGGCTGTTCGCCTTCATCGAATACGGAAGCGACCACGCCTTCCGCGTCCGCCGCCGAAGACGAATATTCCGTTCCGTTCGCAATGTCTTCATGCGAATAGCTGAGAGTCTGCGAAGGTTCGGTACCGTCGTAATTCATCGCCATGAAAACAGACGTACCGTATACGATGTCGTTTTTACCGTCGTTTACTTTCTGCTCGGGCGCGTTATCGTCTGCAGGTTTGCCGAACGCTATGTCCGCGGCTTTCTTTCCGCCTGAACCGAATACTGCGACAATGACGAAAATGACGCACGCCGCAATGAAAAACAGCGCTTTTTTAATTGCTTTTATCATTTTCGCCTCCTTTGCCGCTTGACGCGTGCTTTATATAATTATTATGCCGTTTTCTTATTATATGAGCATTAAAATAAATAATTTTTTTATTCCGCGAATATTCTCGTTCTCGGTACGTTGCCGTTTATAACGTTGCGTATATCGTGCGACGCGCTGCCTATGATTACTTCGATTCCCGCTTTTACGCACGGTTTTATATATTCGAGTTTGGCCGCCGCGCCGTTCGCGCCCTTTCGGCTCGCTCCGTGACAATGGCTCTTATATTCCTCTATTTTATTCAGCACTTCCTCGCGCGAACCCGTAATTTCATGAATAAGCGAAGACGGATCGTTGATATCGCGATAAACGCCTTCGAGCGTTGAAAGTATAAGCAAACGTTTTGCGCCCGTAAGGCAAGCTATCTGCGCCGCCGTTTCGTCGTTATCGACAAGTTCTACGGGAGCTTTACCTTCGCGTTCCAGACTCGCAAGCTCGGTTTTGCGCAGTTCCTCGACGGCAACCGCGTCGTTGTAGTTTACGATAGGCACAGCGTGCTGTTCGCTCGCACGGAGAAGCAGAGAAAGTATGTGCGCGCGGCTAACGTCGTTATTGAAATGCGCGTGTTCGACGAGCACCTGCCTTACGGAATACCTCGCGTCTATGAATCTGCGATAAGTCTCCATGAGTATCGCCTGCCCCTGCGCTGAATAATCCGCTTTTACGTCCTCGTCGCTTCCGACAAGTTCGTTGCCGCTTCTGCGCATATAATCCAGTCTGCCTATCTCCACCGCGCCGGATGTTACCCACACTACGCCGGGCGTCAGCCAGTGTCCGATCATCGCAAATTTATTGTAATCGATATCGCCGTGTTTTTTATCCACGAGCGCCATCGAACCTATCTTGCCTACCGTTTCTATCATATCACACTCCGAAGTGCCTTAACGTTTCTTCCAGCTCGTCGGCTTTTTCTCCGAGATAATCCGCCATTCCGCACGATCTTATTACCCCTCGAAGTCCGACGGTCAGCGTGCGTACCATGCGTATATCCTGTTTGCGAACGCTGTCCGCAAGCCCGCCGCTTATACTGTATATTTCCTCGCGTTCTTCCTGCGTAAGTTCCGCGGACTGCTCCGCTATGTCGCAGATATCGGCGATCCTGTTCACTATGTCGGCAACGGCTTCTTCCGGAATATAAGGCTCGACTTCATAAACAGGTTCGCTTGACGCAGGAGTATTTACGCGCGCGTTTTCGCTGAATGCGCGAAGCTCGCCAACTACTGCGTCGCCGAGCGGAACGATCACGTTACGTGAAAAAGCAGTGAATGCAAAGCCGATACCGTTACCGGAATAATAATATTCTTCGAGAAAATCCTGCAAATCAACCGCACGGGTATCGAAAGCAAAAAGAAGATTGACTGCAAACGCAATAAGCTCACGCGGCTTTACGGGCGGCAGAAGCGAAAAACGTTTGCCTGCCTTGACGCGCGCCTTTACGAACGCCTCTTTGAAATCGAACCCCCTCGACGCATTCGCAACGATAGCCTGTAATTTTGACGAAGTGGCAATAAGCATAAGCAGTTCGCTTATCTTTCTTTCTGCCGTTATGAATTTGACGTCGGACATATCTTCGCATGCCCGGCGGAACGCATAAACGCATTCGTCGCTGTCGTCAACGTATTTTTCAAAGTCGGTCATAATGCGATCTCCTTTCGCTTATTATTCAAGTATAATATATAGCGACGTTTTTTTCAAGTGTTTTTAACGTTTTTCTTTTTCCGTTTATATATTGCGCACCGCTAACC
>CASFAN010000008.1 GCA_949292715.1 uncultured Eubacteriales bacterium | reverse complement strand
TTTATTATCTGACCGGGGCGGAAATCGAATACTTTCTTTATGATTTCCAGAAGACGCGCGTCGCTGACCTTACCCGTTCCGAACGAATTTACGCTGAGCGAAACGGGATTTGCTTTGCCTATCGCATAAGCCACCTGTAATTCCAGGCGATCGGCAGCGCCCGCAGCGACCATGTTTTTGCAGACGTAGCGCGCGTAATAACTTGCGGATCTGTCCACTTTCGTGGGATCCTTTCCCGAGAACGCGCCGCCGCCGTGAGGAATAACGCCGCCGTAAGTATCGACGATTATCTTTCTGCCCGTAAGTCCGCTGTCGCCGGCAGGTCCGCCGAGCACGAATCTTCCCGAAGGATTGAGCAGATATTTGGTGTTCTCGTCCGTCCACTTATCGCCGAGCGCAACGTCCGCTACGGCATAACGCAGACATTCTTCAAGCGTTTCCTTGCTCACGTTCTCGTCGTGCTGCGCGCTGATAACCACTGTATCCACGCGGACGGGTTTGTAACCGTCGTATTCCACGGTTACCTGAGCTTTTCCGTCCGGACGCAGGAAAGGCAGTTCGCCGTTTTTTCTCGCTTCCGTAAGGCGCGCGGTCAGTCTGTGCGAAAGCACGACCGTCAAAGGCAACAGTTCATCCGTTTCGCGGCATGCGAAACCGAACATCATGCCCTGATCGCCTGCGCCGAGGCTCTCTTCTATCGTGCAGCTGCCCTCGCGGCATTCGAGAGAACGCGTGACGGACGCGCTTATATCCGGCGACTGTCTGTCGACGCGTACTTCCACCTTGCAGGTGTTACCGTCCATGCCCTTTTCTTCGGAGTCGTATCCGATGCCGAGCAGAGTGGAGCGCACGGTTTTTTCAATGTCAATGTTGCCCGCGCACGTCATTTCTCCGAACACAAGCACAAAACCCGTCGAAGCGCAGACTTCGATGGCTACGCGGCTGTTTTCGTCCGCTTTAAGCGCGGCGTCGAGTATATTGTCCGCAATCAGATCGCAGACTTTATCGGGATGTCCTTCCGTTACGCTTTCGGAAGTGAATAATCTGTTCTGTTCTTTCATTTTGAGATTCCGTAATTCGTTATATAACCATTGTATGCGCTTTACGCGTTATATGCGGCAAGCATTTCTTTTACGAGCGCGGAAATTTTTTCAGCCGCTTCTCCCGACACAAATTCCGTTTTAAGCGTTTTGTCACGCGTGCTGACTTCGACAACACCGCGCTCCACGGTTTTCTGACTTACAACCGCACGCACGGGAACTCCGAACAAATCGGCGTCCGCAAACATAAAGCCGGGACGGACTTCGCGATCGTCGTAAAGCACTTCTACTCCCGATTTTTCGAGATCTTCGACGAGTTTGTCGGCTTCCGCCTTTACCTTTTCGTCGGTTACGCGCAGATTGCATACTTCGACCTGCCAAGGCGCGATACTCATCGGCCATATGGGTCCGTATTCGTCGCGGCTCTCCTGACAAACGGAAGCGATAAGTCTGCCCACGCCTATGCCGTAACATCCCATTATCGGATTCTTTTCAGTATTGTCGGCGTCGAGATACGTCATTCCCATGCTCTTCGTATACTTGTCGCCGAGCTGGAATATATTTCCCACTTCTATTCCGCGTTTTATCGTAAGCGCGTGCGCTCCGCAAACGGGGCATATTCCGCCTTCCGTCGCTTTCGCCACGTCGACATACTCGACGGTCTTGCCGTAATCGCGCTCTATGTCGAAGCCCGTATAGTGATAACCTTCTTCGTTTGCGCCCGTAACGAGATCTTTTATGCCTTTAAGCGATCTGTCGATAACCACCGTCGCGTCCGCGTTAAGGTTGTAAAGTCCGATAAAGCCCGCTTTGATGCCGCTTTCGGGATCCACTCCGACGGCGGGATGTATTTCCTTTTTGAGATAATTGCGAAGTTTCGTTTCGTTTACTTCGAGGTCGCCGCGCACAAAGGCGATAACGTATTTATCGGTATCGTTTTCCTGATACACCACCGCTTTCGCAACGCCGCTGCTCTTTCTGCCGAGAAGCGCGCACACTTCTTCTATCGTCTTCTGCTCGGGAGTGGCTACCTTGGTAAGAGGCGCGGACTCGCTTCCCGCGTTTTCCGTTATGTTTTCAGCGACTTCCATATTCGCGCGATAGCCGCATTTATCGCAGATAACGAGAGTATCCTCGCCGATATCCGAAAGCAGCATGAATTCGTGAGAAATCTTGCCGCCCATCATTCCCGAGTCGGATTTCACGGCAATGACGTTCTTCGCGCCGACGCGGCGGAAAATACGTTCGTAAGCCTTATAAGCCCTTTCGTAATATTTCTCCAGATCCTCCTGCGACGTGTGGAACGAATACGCGTCCTTCATCGTAAATTCGCGAACGCGGATAAGTCCGCCTCTCGCGCGCGGCTCGTCGCGGAACTTTGTCTGTAACTGATATATCATGAACGGATACTGAGTATACGATTTCGCAACGTTATTGGCGAGGTGCACCGCCGCTTCTTCGTGCGTCATTCCGAGCACCATTTTATTGTCGCCGCGATCGGTAAAACGCACCATTTCGCTGCCTATGCTCGTATATCTTCCCGACGTCTGCCAGAGCGACGCGGGCATAACGACGGGAAACAGCACTTCCTGTCCGTCGATAGAGTCCATTTCCTCGCGTATTATCGCCTGTACTTTTTTGCTTATGCGCTGAGTGGGCATGAAAAGCGAATAAATACCGCTCGCCACGGGTTTCATGTACCCGCCTTTGGTCATAAGTATCTGGCTTTCTATCTGGCTTTCGTCGGAAACGTGTTTAAGACGTTCGCCGAGCAAATTTCTGACTTTCATCCGTTCTCTCTCCGATATTTTATATTACGTTTAATTATAACTCACGGCGGCAAACATTGTCAAACGCTTGCACGCAAATATTATAATTGCGAAACTATTATAAACGCGGGCAAAACATGCCGCGGTATTCCGATACGGCGAATATATTATATTCAAAGCGTAAATACGCAGAAAAAAACGCGAAGTTCACAAAAACCGCGCGTTTTTACACCTGTTCGGGCAGCCGTTATTGTCCGATAGGCTTGACCATTCCTATATGCCTTTCGAGGTTAAACGCCGTCCACGGGAAAACCTCGGGCGGGAACACTCTGTACACCATGCGCTTATCCGTCACGGGGTGTCTGAAAGAGAGTTCGTAAGACCAGAGCGCAAGCCCGCCGTACGGCTGATTTTTGCCGTAACGGATATCTCCGTAAAGCGGACAGCCTATCGTCGACATCTGAACGCGGATCTGATGTCCTCTGCCCGTATGCAATCGAATATCCGCGAGACAAATTCCGTCCTCCTCGTCCTTTTCGATAACGTTATAATCGAGCACCGCTTTCTTCGCGCCTTCCGTAGTCATCGGAACGACTTTAACGGTATTCGTCGACGAGTCTTTGAGCAGATAATGAGTAAGCCGCGCCTTCTTCTCCCCCGGCATTGCGGAAAGAACGGCAAGGTATTTCTTTTCGACAGTGCCGTTTTTTATCTGTTCGGTAAGCCGTGCCGCGGCTTTGCTCGTACGTGCAAAAACCATTACTCCGCCAGTGGGACGGTCAAGACGGTGAACGAGTCCGAGATAAACGTTCCCCGGTTTGTCGTACTTTTCCTTTATGTAGCTTTTAAGCAACGACAGCATGTCTTCGTCGCCTGAGCTGTCGCTCTGCGAGGGCACTCCCTGCGGCTTTACCGCAACGAGCAGATGATTGTCTTCGTAAAGTATTTTTATATCCTTGCAGTCCATTTATTACCTCTTTACGCTGTCGCGGCTCTGCCATAATCCCGAGCAGCCGCACGGCAGTCTGACTTTTTTGTCGTCCGTCGGAAGCGTGACTTCATATGCCGACACGTCGCCTTCGGGAAGATAAAGATTAAGTATATTTCCGAGCACCGTAGGTTGCAGTCCCGTGGTATAGGAATTTATCAGGAAGAAAAGCGGCTTGTCCGAAAGTACTTTTACGGTCATCTCCACAAGCGAACATATACTGTCTTCGAGTTTCCACATTTCTCCGTTCGGACCTCTGCCGTAAGACGGAGGATCCATAAGCACGGCGTCGTATGTGTTTCCGCGTTTTATTTCGCGCGCGACGAATTTATTGCAGTCGTCGACGATATAACGTATTCCGTCCGACGGACAGTCCGAAAGCTGCGCATTGCTCTTGCATCTTTCGACCATATTTTTCGCCGCGTCGACGTGAGTCACCTGCGCGCCGGCTTTCGCAAGCGCAACGCTCGCTCCGCCGGTATAACCGAACAGATTGAGTACTTTAGGTCTTCCTCCGCGCGCCGCAACGAGCGAACGCATCATATCCCAGTTGACCGCCTGTTCGGGGAAAAGTCCCGTGTGTTTAAAGCCCATCGGTTTCACGAGAAAGGTCAGATCGCCGTAGCTTACCGTCCATTCCGCGGGGAAAGGTCTGAGTATTTTCCACTTTCCGCCGCCTTCCGAAGAACGCATATATCGGGCGTTAAGTCCTTTGTATGCGGAAAGTTCGAAAGGCGCGTCCCATATCGCCTGAGGATCGGGACGAAGAAGTACGACATCCTTCCATCGCTCGAGCTTTTCTCCGCCGCCCGTTGCTATTATTTCGTAATCAGTCCATTTTTCCGTTTGCATGTCAGTTTTTCCTGCCGCCGTAACACGCGGCAAAACGCGCTCACAGCAATTTTATTATTTCATCCTCGATCTTTGCGGGATCGGTCATAGGCGCGAAACGATCGGTAACCGCGCCGTTCCTGTCCACGAGAAATTTTGTAAAATTCCACTTAATATTGCTTCCGAATATGCCCGTTTTGCAGGATTTCAGATACGTATACAGCGGCTCGGCTCCGTCGCCGTTGACATTTACTTTTTCGAAAAGAGGAAACGTCACGCCATATTTCAGGCTGCGGAATTTTTCTATTTCTTCAATGGAATCGGGCGCCTGCTCACCGAATTGATTGGACGGAAAATCGAGTATTTCCAGCCCTTTTTCGCGGTACTTTTCATAAAGCTTCTGCAATCCCGCGTATTGCGGCGTAAAATGACAATTAGTCGCCGTATTCACGATAAGCAAAACTTTGCCGCGGTATTCAGACAGACTTACCTGCTCGCCTTTCGCATTCTTTACCGTAAAATCATAAACGCTCATAACAGACCTCCTTACTTTTCGTATGCGGCGCAAAGCCGTTATGTTTACGTTCAGTCTATGAATTTATTTATATCCGACTTTCGGCACATCACTATAAGACGTTCTTCGGTATCGAACAGATGATCCGCGCTCGGAAGCGGAGTTATCTCGCCGTCGCGCTTGACTGCAAGAATATTGATACTGTATTTGGAACGCACGTCTTTTTCTCTTATGGTTTTGCCCGCCCATGACTTCGGAGTTGGTATTTCGTAAATAGAATAATCGGGAGTAAGCTGCACGTAATCGAAAATATTGTTCGCGCTGAACATTACGGCTAGCCTTTCCGCGACGCTTTTTTCCGCGAAAACGACTTCGTCCGCTCCGTTCCTGAGCAGGAATTTTTCCTGTATCTCTGTGGACGCGCATGAAAGCACATACTTTGCGCCCGCCTCTTTAAGCAGCGACGTCGCCTGCAAAGACGATTGGAAGTTATCGATTATGCTTACCACGCAAAGATCGAAATTATCCACGCCTATCGATTCGAGTACGGACGGTTTAGTAGCGTCGCCTATCTGCGCCACCGTCACTTCGGGCAGAATTTCGTTTATTTTTTCTTCGTTTTTGTCAAGCACAAGCACCTGATTGCCGAGATCGGCGAACTTTCTCGCCATATACGTTCCGAGTTTTCCCAGTCCGACTATCAGTATAGATTTCATAAATAATCTCCTTTCACAAATATCTTTTTACACGCTTACCGTGCGCGTTATCCGATTCTCACCTTTTCCATGGGCAGCGAAGCAGTAGGCGCGGAAGGCGTGTGAAGCGACATCATAAACGTCAGACAGCCTACCCTGCCGAGATACATCAATATCGCCAGCACGACCTGCGACGCTATCGTAAGCTGCGGCGTTATACCGAGCGTGAGTCCCACGGTGCCTATTGCGGAAACCGCCTCGAACACAATCTCTGTCAGTCCGAAATCGCTGCGTATTTCAAAAAGGCATATTAATACTATTCCCAGAATAAGCGCAAGCAGATACAGTGTGACGAACTGCGTCGCCGTCTTGACGTTATCTTCGTCCAGCCGTCTGCCGAAACATTCCACCGAACGCTTGCCCGTCAGGCAAGACGCGACGGAAAGCATCAGCACCGCAAACGTATTTGTTTTTATGCCGCCCGCAGTCGATCCCGACGAACCGCCTATAAGCATAAGCACGATCGTTACAAATATCGTTACCGTTTTTACGCTGCCTTCGCCGCTGAGCGGAAGCACGTTGAAACCGGCGGTTCGAGGAGACGTCGCAGTGAAGAATGCCGAAAGTACGCGTTCTCCGATGGGCAGATCCCCTTCCGCTATAAAAATTATCAACCACGAAACAAGTATAAGCGCGCCGGTAGTAACAAGCACAAGTTTGGTATGAAGGCTGTATTTACGGACATGAAAACGATTTTCGCGCATATCCTGCCACACGAAAAAGCCGAGCCCACCGATTATTATCAGCAGCGGTACCGTTATGCAGATTATAGGATCGCCCGAATATGCCGTAAGCGAAGCAAACTCGGTTCCCGCCGCGCCCATCAAATCGAAACCCGCGTTGCAGAATGCGGACACCGAAGTGAAAATCGCAAAGTATATACCCCGTCCCCATCCGAAATCGGGCACAAATCGGAAACAAAGCACAAACGCGCCTATGCTTTCAAATATCAGCATACCGAGCAGTATCGTTCCCGTAAGTTTTACCATACCGCTTAGTGCCGGCGCGTTGACCGACTCCTGCATTACCGTTCTGCCCTTGAGTCCTATACGCTTTCCGACGAGTTTCCAGAACGCAAACACCACGGTCATAAAGCCTATGCCGCCCGTTTGTATAAGAATAAGCAGAACTATCTGACCGAAAAGCGACCAATACATATAAGTATCTTGAAGCACGAGTCCGGTCACACAGGACGCGGAAACAGAGGCGAACAATGCGTCGATAAAAGACGCGCTTCCCTCGCCTTTGGTTGCTACCGGCAAAAGCAGCAATACCGTGCCTATCAGTATAATGGCAAGATAACCCAGCACAAGCAATCTTGTAGGAGTCATCCTTATCCTGCGTTGCATTAAAGCCTCCCGCTGACGCAATTTGCGAACCCCGCGCGTCTGCCGACTGCGCTATATCGCGGTGTTATTATAACACACGCGAAAACCGATTGCAACAAAATTTCCGCCTTATACGGTTTTTGACCGAAAAGACGGGGGATGCTGCATTAAGTTTAACCGCAAACGGAGCAAAATTCAAAATTGAATTTTGCTCCGTTTGCTGACTTAATGCAACATTAGTAAATACATGCAGTCGTTCTATATTTTTATGCTTTTTTTACTGCGGTCATGCTTACCGTCGTTTTCTCTCCGTTGACGTCCCACTCTTTCGTGAACTCGCCTCCGTCCGCAAAACCGTCGCAAAGTACGTCCGCTTTTATCTGTTCGGCGTATTTTTCGGCAACGCGGCATACCGTTTCGCTTCCGCTTATGCCGAGGATTATATGATCGGTTACTTTGAAGCCGCTTTCTTTACGCATAGTCTGGATCTTGCTCACAAGCTCGCGCATAAAGCCTTCTTCTTTAAGCTCGGGCGTTATTTCGCAATCGAGTACAACGGTAATGCCTTTGTCGGATTGCGAAGAGTATCTGCCGCCTGCCGCCGTGGAAACGAGCAGATCTTCCGACGTAAGACGCACTTCCGTTCCGTCGACGTCAAATACGTATTCTCCGCCGTTTTCCGTCGCGCTTACCGCAGACGCGGGATCGGAAGAGAGTTTTTCGCGTATTTTTCCGAGTAATTTTCCGTACTTCGGTCCGAGCGTTTTAAGCTGAGGTTTTACGTCGTATGACAGATATTCTTTCGCGCTTTCGGCGAATTCCACGACTTTGACGTTAAGCTCGCCTTTGAGTATTTCCGCAAGCCCGCCTTCGAGCGCGGTTACTCCGCCGCAGAGTATAATTCTTGAAAGCGGCTGTCTGTTCTTTATATTCGCCGCGTTACGCGCCGCTCTGCCGAGGTTTACCGCAGCAAGCACGGTTTCCATTCCCGATTCAAGCTCTTTATCCACTTTGGACATATCCGCTTTCGGATATTCGCACAGATGTACGGACTCGCATGCGTTTTTATTCACGCTGCGAACGATATTCTGATAAATGCTTTCGCTCATAAAAGGAATGAACGGAGCGCACAGACGCGCAAGCGTTTCGAGAACGGTATAAAGCGTCATATACGCCGCAACTTTGTCTTCCGTCATACCGCCGCCCCAATATCTTTCGCGGCAACGGCGTACATACCAGTTGGAAAGTTCGTCCACAAAGTCCTGAATCTCTCTCGCGGGTTCGGTGATTTTGTATTCGCCGAGACATTTATCGACGTACGCTACAAGCGAATTCAGCCGCGACAGTATCCATTTATCCATAAGAGACAAACGGCACTTGTCAAGCTCGTACTTCGTCGGATCGAATTTGTCTATATCGGCGTAAAGCACATAAAATCCGTAAGTGTTCCAAAGCGTACCGAGGAATTTCCTCTGTACCTCGCTTACCGCCTCCGAATAGAACCTCGAAGGAAGCCAGGGATTGGAAATCGTATAGAAATACCATCTGACGGCGTCCGCTCCCTGCGAGCCGAGTATTTCGAAAGGATCGACTACGTTACCGAGATGTTTACTCTGTTTTATGCCGTTCTTATCAAGGACGTGTCCGAGTACGATACAGTTCCTGAACGGAGATTTTCCGAACATCAGCGTCGACACCGCTTCGAGCGTATAGAACCAACCGCGGGTCTGATCCACTGCTTCGCTTATGAAATCCGCGGGGAAAGTCTTTTCGAAAAGATCCGCGTTTTCAAACGGGTAATGATACTGTGCGAAAGGCATGGAACCTGAGTCGTACCAGCAGTCGATGACTTCGGGCGTACGGCGCATTGTTCCGCCGCACGAACATTTCCACGTCACGCCGTCGACGTAAGGCTTATGCAGTTCTATATCGTGATCGAGTCCGCCTTTTTCGCGCAGTTCGGCACGGCTGCCCACCGCTTCGAGCTTGCCACACTTGTCGCATACCCATATAGGCAAAGGCGTACCCCAATATCTTTCGCGTGAAAGTCCCCAGTCGATAACGTTTTCGAGGAAGTTACCCATTCTTCCCGAACCTATTCCGGGCGGAATCCAGTTTACCGTATTATTGTTGGCGACAAGTTCGTCGCGGACTTCGGTCATTCTGATAAACCAACTCGAACGCGCGTAATACAGAAGAGGAGTGTCGCAACGCCAGCAGAACGGATAGCTGTGCATAAATTTCAGACGGCTCTGAAGTAATCCGCGCTTTTCGAGATCGTTCATAATCGCGGCGTCGGCGTCCTTGCAGAACATTCCCGTAAACTCGCCGCAACCTTCGATAAACTTACCGTTGCTCGCAACTTCCTGTACGAACGGCAGTCCGTATCTTCTTCCGACTTTACTGTCGTCTTCGCCGAACGCGGGCGCGATATGGACTACGCCCGTGCCGTCCGTAAGCGTAACGTATTCGTCGCATACGACGTAATACGCTTTCTCGCCTTCTTTGGGTTTATAGAAAGTGAACAGCGGTTCGTATTCGGTATATTCGTACTCTTTGCCTTTCTTCGTGCCGACGAGCTTATATTCGCCGAAGTGCTTGTCGACGAGCGCTTTTGCAAGGATATAACGGTTTCCGCCGCTCTCTATTTCGCAATAATCTTCGTTCGGATTCATGCAAAGCGCGACGTTGGAGGGCAATGTCCACGGCGTCGTCGTCCAGGCAAGAATATAAGTGTTGTCCGTTCCCTTCACCTTGAAACGGGCGGTGCAGGACATATCCTCGACGTCTTTGTACCCTTGCGCGACTTCGTGCGAAGCGAGCGCCGTCCCGCACCTCGGGCAGTAAGGCACTATCTTATAGCCTTTATAAATCAGACCGCGGTCGAAGATTTTTTTAAGACTCCACCACTCCGATTCGATATAATTATCGTCGTAAGTTATATAAGGGTTTTCCATATCGGCCCAATAGCCGACCATGTCGCTCATGCGTTCCCAGAGTCCCTTATATTTCCACACGCTCTCTTTGCATTTTTTGATGAAAGGTTCGATACCGTATTTCTCGATCTGTTCCTTTCCGTCCATTCCGAGTGTTTTCTCCACTTCGAGCTCGACGGGCAGACCGTGCGTATCCCAACCCGCTTTACGCAAAACGTGATAACCCTTCATCGTTTTGTAACGCGGAATTATATCTTTCATAACGCGCGTAAGAACGTGACCTATATGCGGTTTACCGTTAGCCGTGGGGGGACCGTCGTAAAAAGAAAACTCCTCCCCGCCTTCGCGCGAAGTCATGCTTTTTTCGAAAATTTCGTTTTTCTTCCAGAATTCGGTGACCTGTTTTTCACGGTCGACGAAATTCAGACTGCTGTCTACCTTTTTGTACATATCAACTCCGTTTGCCGAGCTTTTGTTTAACCCTTTGATTTTATTCTATATCGCGTTTTTTGTCAATCGTTTTGGCTCGAAGCAGGCAAAATTGCACCTAAAATGCGAACTTTTCAACCGTTTTTCCGCTTTAAGCAAAGTTTTATATTTTCCGCGATATATCGCAATAACCCTTAGAAAAACAATTCCACCCGCCTGCAAGCGGCGGGTGGAATCTATGTATCGATCGATACGATTTTACTCTTTGATCACTTTTTCAAGATATTCAACGAGCCCGCCGACGGTTTCCAGACTTTCCATAACGTCGTCGGGTATCGTAATGTTGTATTCCTGTTCCAATTCGAAAAGCAGTTCCACTACGGTAAGCGAATCCGCATTCAGATCGGTTTTGATGTTGGTATCCATGGTAATCTTGGATTTATCCACTTTCAGATATTCGGACAATTTATCCACAATTTTATCAAACATAACAGTCCTCCCTGTTTACTCGTTTAAGTTATTATAACATTTCGGCTTGCATTTTGCAAGCGTTGGCAAGCAACGTTTTCAATCTATTTTCGCGGTTATTCCGCTATGCGTCACTTCTCTCCCGTCGGATAAAGTAAATACCGCCGCCGCTCCGTCGCCGCACTCGTAGTTTTCGTAAAGCTCGGACAGCAATGCGACCGTACCGTCAAACTTCTTTCCGTCCAAAGCGGTTATTATGTCGCCTGTTTTAAGCGGACATTCCGTACCCGAATAAGTAACGACGAAACCTTTCGACGTAACGTCGTATACGCAGGTGAATCCGTCCGACGCAAGCTTTTTCGTACTGCCCGACCACGAATAATAATTGCCGAGCACCGCAAGCTCCTTCGTTTCGGAAGTCAGAAATGCCGAATATTCCCCGTAACCGAACAGACTGACCTCGCCCGCACCAATCATCGGCGTATAATTTTCAAGCACTTTTTCAGCCGTCGCAATTGCAAACTCTATCGGTACCGCAAAGTATTTCTTATTGAGTCTGACGTCCTCCCGATATGTACCTACGGCAACGATGTTTCCGTTTTCGTCGGCAATCGGGCACCCGCTCATACCCTCTTCCACGCTGCACGATATCGTATGCACTGGCACGTATTTATATGATGTGCCCGACGAAGAATATCTGCCTTTTTTATCGGTATATACCGCTCCGTCGCTTTTCAGAAATTCGCCCGCCGAGTATATCAGTTCTCCGTTGCCGTGCTCGTTGCCTATCGAACATACGAAGTCTCCGTTCTCCGCCGAAGCGAACGCGTTATTCGCGGCAAAATCGTAAAATTCTCCGTCGCAGTCCAGTCGGAGCAACGCTATGTCGTGATACTCCGACCAGCCCATAACTTCCGCGGCGTAACTTTTCCCGTCATAAAAAACCGCTTCCGTTTCTGACGCGGCATAAGGAGCCGCGGTTTTGGCTATCGTATGATAATTCGTTATCGCTATCGGGTCGCCCTCGTAATATGTATATACAAAGCCCGTTGCCGTCTGATTCGTTTCAACGCAGTTGACTACGAAAGTATTGTCAAACACTTTACGTACCGCTTCGGGCATTACGGAGTAATCGGGTTTTCCGCATGAGGACGCAAATACCGTGAACAGCGTTATTACGGCAAGGAAAAGCGCCGCAAAAATTTTCAATGCTTTTCTTCTCATATCAGCCCCTCGTTATGCTCCCGTTGGAATTATAATAAGCCGGCTTTTCGTAAGCGGTCACTTCAGTCCAGTCTATCGGAGTCATACCGCATTTTTCAAGAAACGCGTTGGTACGCGAAAAAGGGCGCGATCCGAAAAAACCGTTGTATGCGCTGAGCGGAGAAGGATGCGCGCTTTTTATCACACAGTGACGCGGCGCTATGTACTGTTCCTTTTTCTGAGCCTTGCTGCCCCAGAGTATGAACACAAGCGGCTTTTCGCGCGCGCCGAGCTTTTTTATTATGCTGTCGGTAAACGTCTGCCATCCGCAATTGCAATGCGCGTCAGACTGTCCCGCACGTACGGTAAGAGTAGCGTTGAGGAGCAGAACGCCCTGCTGCGCCCAACCCGTCAGATCGCCTGCGGCTCCGCTCATGTCCGCGCCGATGTCGGAGGCAAGTTCCTTGTAAATGTTTACAAGCGAAGGCGGAAGCTTTACTCCGCTGCCGACCGCAAACGCAAGACCGTTCGCCTGTCCGGGATTTATGTAAGGGTCTTGTCCGACGATAACTACTTTTACGTCCTCGAAAGGCACGTAACGGAGCGCCGCGAATATAAGCGAACGCGGAGGATATACGGTATATTCCGCATATTCTTTTTCCACGAATTTTTCGAGCTCCGCGAAGTACGGCTTGTCCTTTTCTTCGGCAAGAACGCTGTCCCAGTCGTTTCCGATTTTAAGTTCCATGGATATATAATAGCAATTCCCGCGGAAAAATGCAACGGTTTACGCGCGGCAGAATGCAAAGCGGCACGGAAAAAAAGGACTGCCCTCTTTGCGCGACGCATGCCCCGCTTATCCCAACCGACGTATATCAGCTCGGAAATACGCCGTTGTTGTTCCCGCCGCAGTTGCCGCTCCCGCCGTCGCCCGCAAGAAGAGCCATTATCATCATGGTATTGAGTGTGCCCGTCACTCCGCACCCCTCGCCCTTATCGTTGAGAACGAGAAGCATAAGCAGAAGAAGTCTGAAAATGTCGCCGTTATTCGTCACGATATTTTTATATGCGGCAATATACGACAGCGTGAATATATTATTATTTATTTATGATAATGAAAGAAACATTTTTACCCGACAGAGAACGTCTGACCACTTTGCTCGATCCGCACACGGAATCGCTCGTACTTAAATACATGCCGCAGACGAGCGCACTGGACGAAATGACCGAAGTGCTGAGCGCGCTTGCGGATAACGGACGACTGAGGATAATCTCTGCTCTGTCCGTATGCGAAATGTGCGTCGGCGACATGTCGTCGCTGCTGTCCATAAACCAGACCACGCTTTCGCATCAGCTTCGGTTGCTCCGCGCGGCGGGTATAGTTAAATGCAAAAAGCAAGGAAAAGTCGTGTTTTATTCCCTTTCGGGCAGCGACGTGCTCGACCTTATGCTGCTCGCATCGCGTATCTGCGCGGGTGCTGGCGCGTGAATATGAACGAAAAACAGAGTGACTGCCCCATTTTACGGACAGTCACTCTGTTTTTATTTAATTCTGTAAAAATATTATTTGCCGAAATATCTTTTAAGCAGTCCTGCGAACGCTTTGCCGTGGCGGGCTTCGTCGCGCGCCATTTCGTGTACGGTATCGTGAATGGCATCGAGACCGAGTTCCTTAGCACGTTTCGCAAGCATGGTCTTGCCTGCCGTAGCGCCGTTCTCGGCTTCCACTCTCATCGAAAGATTCTTTTCGGTGGAATCGGTGACTACTTCGCCGAGAAGTTCCGCGAACTTAGCCGCATGTTCCGCTTCCTCGTAAGCCGCTTTTTCCCAGTAAAGTCCTATTTCGGGATAACCTTCGCGGTGAGCCACTCTCGCCATTGCGAGGTACATACCTACTTCGCAGCATTCGCCGTTGAAATTCTCTCTCAGTCCCTGAATGATCTCTTCGTCAACGCCTTTCGCAACTCCGACCACGTGCTCGCTCGCCCAGGTCATATCGCCTTTCTGCTCCGTGAATTTGGAAGCGGGAGCTTTGCACTGAGGGCATTTTTCGGGAGGGGTATCCCCTTCATGTACGTATCCGCATACCTGACAAACCCATTTTTTCATTTTTTTATTCTCCTTTTCGTGATTTCGTTTATCCGATCATCTCTTAATGATAATCATTATTAATTATATTATATCATCATAAAAAAATTTGTCAAGC
>CASFAN010000007.1 GCA_949292715.1 uncultured Eubacteriales bacterium | reverse complement strand
GATTCCTTACGCTTCGGACGAGTTCGCGAAGGACGGCAAGGAGATAACCGCGCAGAGGTTCGTTGCCGTAACGGACTGCGAAAACGCGATGTATATCGCCAACGACGGCGTTTACGGTTTTTCGATGGACGGCGACGATTTGTATATAACTCTTCTTCGAGGCGTGGCTTATTGCGCGCACCCTATCGGCGACAGACCGCTTCTCGAAAAGGACAGGTTTATTCCTTTTGTAGAAAGCGGAGAGCATACCTTTAATTTCAGGATAGGTTACTGCAAACTTTCGGAAATAGAGAATGCCGCCCTTGAATTTACTTCGAAAAAAGAGGGGTTGAATTACTACCCGAACGGCAAAAAGGAAGAAGCAAAAGCGTTTGTTTTAAGCGATAAATCGATTTCGCTTTCTTCGTGCAGGGCGGCAGGCGAAAGTTACGAATTGCGGCTTTTCAACAATTCGGCTTGTCCGATAAATTGCGAAATCGCCTGCGGAAACGTAAAAGCGAGTTTTTCATTCGGAAAATACGAAGTTAAAACGGTTATCTTTGACGGCAAAATCTTCAAAGAATCTTCCGTATGGATATAACGATGAATAAATTTATTTATAAAACAGGCAAAGCGCATGTCGCATTGAAAGAAAACGGATATTACGTCTGGGATTCCTCGGTGATAAAGGCAAACGGTAAATATTATATGTTCGCGTCGCGCTGGAAAGAGAATATAGGCTTCGGTTGGAACTGGCTTTTCAATAGCGAAATATGCCGTTTCAAAGCGGATAGTCCCGACGAAAAATTCGAGTTTGACGGCGTTGTTCTGCCGCGCAGAAGCAGACGGTTTTTCGACGGAATGAACACGCATAACACCTGTATAAAATACTGGAACGGGAAGTATTATCTCTACTATATGGGAACGACCTATGGGGGTGATATTCCGAGCGATTATCGACTTATAGACGAACATTATGCTTTAGAGACGTGGAACAGAAAGCGTATAGGCGTTGCCGTTGCGAATGATGTCGAAGGTGAGTTTATCCGCCGCGACGAGCCGCTTTTGGAGCCTCGCGATTGCTCGCATTGGGACTGTACGATAACGACAAATCCGTCTGTCGCGATACTTCCGAGCGGTAAAACGTATATGATATACAAGTCGAGAAGAGCGTTCGGAAAACCGTTGCAGTTAGGTGTTGCCGTAGCCGACAAACCGGACGGAAAATTCGAGCGGCTTACCGAAAATCCTATTTTAGAGTTTGCCGACGAAAACAAGCATATAGAAGATCCGTTTTTATGGTACGACGATAAAAGAAAAAAGTTCTGCATGCTTGCAAAGGACGACTCCAAAAACGGCGACAGCGGTATAACGGGCGAATGGGGCGCGGGATTTTACGCCGAAAGCGACGATTGCATTCACTTTGAAATACCCGAAAATCCGAAAGTATACTCGAGAACTCTCGAGTGGGCGGACGGCAGAAAAACAACTCAGTGTAACTTGGAACGCCCGTCGATATTGTTCGATGAAAACGGCGAGCCGATTTATCTTTTCTGCGCGAGCGGCGACGGAGGCAGTCCGTATACATTCAAAGGTTCGACTTACGTCGTAGGAATAAAATTAGAGAGGAAATAACTATAAAAAATAACGCTTTTAGCTGATTTTGTTCGACAGATCGGTTACCGTAAAAAGTTGTCGAAATGTTGGGAAATGAGGGAAAGATGTTTTTCAACCCGAGGATAAATGCAGGTTTGCAAAGTACACGCTCCGTATACTTTTCGATTATAAAGACTAAATCGTAGGCAGCAACGTAATTCATAGGAATAACGGATTGTGGAACGTTATCTACTCGGCGATGGATAGTTTTCGGCTACCGAAGAGTATTGTCAAAACATGCTCCGCATAGCGGATGTACTTTTAAAGATTACGCCGAATGTGATTTTTGCAGCGACCACAATTACATCATATCCACTGCGGGCAAAACGCTTTGCGGCTTCCAAAAAGGACTCAATCACTACCAAGTTTTGGGCATTAGATTGTGGCAGAGGTGGGGCAATGGCATTTTTGCTAAGATAATGATAAAAATCATCTGTATGCATATGCACAGACTTTTCCATGTCGGATTCTTTTGCAATGATAGAAGATATTGTAGTTTTTCCTGTTCCTGGCGCACCTGTAATCACAAGAA
>CASFAN010000006.1 GCA_949292715.1 uncultured Eubacteriales bacterium | reverse complement strand
ACTCGAGTTCGAACGCGCCCGTATAAAGTTTATAATAAGTTCCCTGCTGTTCGAGAAGCTGTTCATGCGTGCCGCGTTCTATAATACGTCCGTGATCGAGCACCATTATAACGTTGCTGTTCATGACGGTAGACAGACGGTGCGCGATGACGAATACCGTTCTTCCCGACATAAGTTTATCCATACCGCTTTGTACAAGCTGTTCGGTTCTCGTATCTATCGAGCTCGTAGCCTCATCAAGAATAAGAACGGGAGCATTCTCACATGCGGTACGCGCTATCGAAAGGAGCTGTCGCTGACCTTGCGAAAGATTTGCTCCGTCGCTTTCCAGCATGGTATCGTAGCCGTCGGGAAGGCGCATTATGAAGTCGTGCGCATTGGCAAGTTTTGCCGCTTCGATAACCTCTTCGTCCGTCGCGTCGAGCTTGCCGTAGCGGATATTATCCTTTATAGTACCCGTGAACAGATTGGTATCCTGCAACACTATGCCGAGCGAACGTCTGAGATCGTGTTTCTTTATTTTATTGATATTGATGCCGTCGTATCTTATCTTACCGTCCTCGATATCATAGAAACGCGTAAGCAGATTGGTTATTGTTGTTTTACCGGCGCCGGTCGCTCCTACAAACGCGACCTTCTGTCCGGGTTTGGCATAAAGAGTCACATCGTGAAGAACCGTCTTTCCGGGAACGTATGCGAAATCGACTTCGCGCATTTCTATATCGCCTTTAAGTTCCACATATGTTACCGTACCGTCCGCTTTGTGCGGATGTTTCCATGCCCAGAGCCCCGTATACACATCGCTTTCGGAAATATTGCCTTCCTCGTCTTTCTTCGCCCAGACGAGTTCGACATAGCCGTTGTCTTCTTCGGGCGGTACGTCCATCATGGTGAATATTCGCTTGCCGCCCGCTCCCGCCATAGCGACGAAGTTGACCTGCTGAGATATGGAAGCGATCTGCTGCGTGAAAGATTTCGCAATCGAAAGGAAACCGACTACGACGGCAATCGTACCAACTTCTTCCACCAATCCGAGTTTAACGAAAAGCGAGCTTATACCTATATTATGACCACCGAGCGCTATCATAAGCGCTCCTGCTATAGCGACGAGAACATACAGTATATTACCGATGTTCTGCAACACAGGCATAAGTATATTGGCATATGAGTTAGCTGCGGTTGCATGCTTGCAAAGTCTGTCGTTTCTTTCGTCGAAATCTTTTTTCGCCTGTTCCTCGTGGCAGAATACCTTAATGACCTTCTGTCCGTGCATAGACTCTTCTATATAACCGTCTACCTTACCGAGCGAAGCCTGTTGAAGTATATAGAACTTAGATGACATGCCGCCTATACGCGTCACAACGAAAATCATGATACCGACAACCGCAAACACGATAAGCAGCAGCCACAGGCTGTAATAAAGCATTACGCAGATAAGCGCGAAAAGCGTAATTACAGCGATTATGAGCTGCGGTAGCGTCTGCCCGATAAACTGACGAAGCGCGTCGACGTCGTTGGTATATATACTCATTATGTCGCCGCTGAGATGAGTATCGAAAAAGCTTATCGGAAGCGACTGCATTTTCGTAAACAGATCTTTTCTGATCTGATACAGCACGCCCTGACCGATCCGCGCCATAAGTATGTTAAAAGTTGTCGAAAAACCTACTGCGACTATATAAAGCGCGCCTATAATTCCAACGAACATGGGCAGACCTTCGAGAGTCCCCAGACCGTCCGCGCCGCCTTTAATGAAATTGTTGGTAAGCACGGTAAGAATAACGGGTATCATCGCCGTTCCCACCGATCCGATAAGTATCGAAATAACGACAAGTATAAAACGTTTTTTGTAGTTTTTGAAAATATAACCGAATATACGGCTGAAAGTCTTTACTTTCGGTTCGTTCTTCTGATTCTTTTTATATTCTTTAAGCCGTCTTTTAAGATCTTTTATATCTTCTATATCCTGCGTATCGAGGCCGTCGGGTATATGTCCCGAGCTTTTACTGTTTAACGAAGGCATGCTTATTCGTCCTCCTTATCGGATTTATTCTGAACGGAATATGCTTCCCTGTAAATTTCACAGGTCTTCATAAGTTCGTCGTGAGATCCGACGGCGACTATCTTTCCGCCGTCGAGAATAATTATTCTGTCCGAATTCTCCACGCTTGAAACGCGCTGAGCTATGATTATCTTCGTTGCGTCGGGCAGGCTTTCCTGCATCGCTTTACGTATAAGCGCGTCCGTTTTGGTATCGACAGCGCTCGTGGAGTCGTCGAAAATAATTATCTTCGGATTCGCTATAAGCGCGCGGGCAATGCAAAGACGCTGGCGCTGTCCGCCCGAAACGTTGGTACCGCCCTGTTCTATATAAGTATCGTAACCGTCGGGCATCGCTGAAATGAATTCGTCCGCCTGAGCAAGTTTGCACGCTTCAACTATTTCTTCGTCGGTAGCGTCGGGTTTACCCCAACGGATATTCTCTTTTATAGTGCCAGAGAACAATACGTTTTTCTGCAAAACCATTGCTATATTTTTGCGCAGGCTTTCGAGATCGTATTCACGAACGTCTTTCCCGCCTACCTTTACCGTGCCGACCGTAGCGTCGTAAAGGCGCGGAATAAGCTGGACAAGCGTGGTCTTGCTCGAACCCGTACCGCCGAGTATGCCGATAACTTCGCCCGATTTTATTTTGAGATCGACGCCCGTAAGCGCGCATTTGCTGTCGTCGCCCGCATATGAAAAGTCCACTCCGTCGAATTCTATAGAACCGTCCGAAACTTCTTTAACTCCGTTTTCCGGAGAAACAAGCGTACTTTTCGTCGTAAGCACTTTGTTTATACGAGAAGCCGATTCGATAGCCATGGTTATCATAACGAGAACCATAACGAGCATTATCATACTCATCAGTATCATTATTGCGTACTGTATCAGCGCGGCGAAATCGCCCACCTGTATGGCTCCGCCGATTACGGATATACCGTGCTGCTCGTTTACGATAAACACGGTACTGAGCGTACTTGTCGTAAGAACGAGCAGGAACATAATGAAATATACAATGGGATTGCTGAGCGCGAGTATTGTTTCGGCTTTTGTAAAATCGCTTTTAACTTCAGTTGCCGCTTCATCGAATTTCTTTATTTCATAATTTTCCCTTTCAAACGCTTTTACAACTCTTGCGGCACGAACGTTTTCCTGAATACGCATATTCATATTATCGTATTTTCTGAATACCCTGCGGAAAATCGGAAGCGCGCGCTTGGGAACCAATGCCATTGCTCCGAGCAATACAAGCGCCGCGGCAAGGAAAATAAGCGCAAGGAACCAGTTCTTCGTAAACGCCATGATAAGCGCAGCCACAAACATAAGCGGACTGCGGATCGCTATACGGATTATCATCATATATGCGTTCTGCACGTTGGTTACGTCGGTAGTCAGACGCGTTACGAGCGAAGACGTAGAGAAACTGTCTATGTTCTCGAAAGAGAAATCCTGTATCTTATAATAAAGGTCTTTCCTGAGGTTTTTCGCGAACCCTGCCGAAGCTTTCGCGCACATTTTGCCCGAAAGCATACCGAACGTAAGCGAAAGTCCCGCCATGCCTATCAGAATACCGGCATATGCAAAAATAAGACCTATGCTGTCCGCACCGATCGCAGAGCGCGTGATACCCGTATTAATGCCGATTATCGTAAAATAATGTATTCCGCCCTCGCTTCCTTGCAGGAAATTGATAAGATCGGAACACAGCATCGGCAAAAACACTTCGAGCACGACTTCTATCGCAACAAATACTATCGAAAGTATACTCGGAAGTTTATATTCCCTGATACTTTTTGACAGTTGTTTTATCATTGTTTTTCAGCCTCCATATTACTGCAAAGTTTATCTACAACCTTAAAATATATAGCAAGTTCTTCGGGATCTATGCCGTCCACAAGACGTTTTTCCCATTCTTTCACGCGCTCTGCAAACCGCGCGTGAATGTCTTTGGCTTTTTCTGTGGCCACCACGCATTTAAGACGTCTGTCACGCTCCGCCTGACGTCTTTCTATATATCCGTCTTCTTCAAGCTGCGCGAGACTTTCCGTCATCGTGGAACCCCGCACGAAAAATTCGGACTCAAGATCTTTCTGATAAACATCTTCTCCGTCGTGCTCGCACAGATAACCGATAATCATACCCCTCAGTCTGTAACTGAGCGGCTGATTGTTTTCGGCGTCGCACAACCGCATATTTCTGAATATCAGATTGTGCAACCGCCTCTCTTCAAGTAATATATGTTTATCCATAAGCGCTAACTTATACCTTTGATATTAAATATAAATTAAAATCAAATAAAAACGTGAGTATCCTAACTATTTGCAGTATACTCACGATTTATTTTATTGTCAAGCGTTTTGTATTATTCTTCCGTGGTCTTACGTTCCATCTGCCCGAGCCTTTCGACTATTTTGTCGACCATGCCCGAAAGAATCATCGATCTCGTCTGTCCTACGGCGCAAGGTATCGTAAATTCGTTTGCCGCGCCGTGTACCTTTTCTATCGGTTTTTTGCAACCGAGCAGGAATGCGCCGCCGTATGAATTGTAATCGAAATTACGCATTACTTCTTTTTCCGACGCTTCGACAAAGGAAAGATCCAAGCCTGCGGGAGCGTTCTTCTTAAGCGCTTCCACCATATCGTTCATCACATAGCGCGCAGTACCTTCTATGCTTTTAAGCAATACGTTTCCTACGAATCCGTCGCACACGAGAACGTCGTATTTTCCGGAAAGCGCGTCGCGCGCCTCCATATTACCTACGAAATTAACGGGCATGTCTTTGAGAATTTTAGTCGTCTGCGCCGTAAGCATATTGCCTTTGTGTCCTTCCACGCCGACGTTTACTATTGCCACTCGCGGATCCTCTACCCCGCACACGCTGCGCATCATGCTTGCGCCGAGAAGCGCGAACTGCGCGAGATATTCGCTTCTGCAATCGGAGTTGGCTCCGCAATCGATCAGGCATACGCTTCCGCCTCCCGCGGTCGGAAGAATCGGAGCAAGCGCGGGACGGTCTATGCCCCTTATGCGTCCCACTACGAAAATACCGCAACAGAGTATCGCGCCCGTACTTCCCGCGCTTATCATACCGCCGACTTCGGGGTCGTTTTTAAGCAAAGTCGCGCCTTTTACGAGCGAAGAATCGCGTTTCTGACGAAGGGCCACCGTCGGCGATTCGTCGTTTCCTATAACTTCGCTTGCGGGAAGAATTTCCAGCCGAGTTTTGTCGTAATCGTAAAGGGCAAGTTCGCTGCCGAGAAACTCCGGATCACCCGGCATGACGATATGTACATCGGGATATTGATTTACCGCGGCTGCCGTACCTTTTATAAGGGCGCGGGGATTATCGCCGCTGAAAACGTCTACAACTATTTTTATCATAACGATCTGTTTCCGATTAAACCTCTGCGTTGTTTTCCGCAACCGCTGCGTCCTTTTGCTGAGCGGACGCCTGACGGCTTGCTTCCCACGCAATCAGCGCGGGCGGTTTCTCCCCTTCCGCAAGTCTGTTTTTCTTTTTCCAGCGTTTGTTCTTTACGTAATCGTCAAGAATTACGCGACATTTGGCAAACTCGTATGCGTAACGTTCCGTCATAGCCGCAACGTCAGCCGCGCTCGGCATTCTTCCCTTGTTTTCCGTTATGTCGATAGGTTTGCCTATATACATATAATTTTTCCTGAACGCACGCGGCCGCCTGTATAAAAGAACGGGCACGACGGGAGCTCCGCTCTTCGCCGCGAATATCGCAAGGCCGCCTTTCAGCTCGAGCATTTCTTTTTCGTCGCCTTTGTTACGCGTTCCTTCGGGGAAAATAAGTATCTGCCCGTCATCGAGAACTTTGAATATTTCACGCATTACGGAAAGCTCGGGCTTGTCGCGATCTATAAAAATAACTCCGAATTTAGCAAGTAAAAATTTGGAAAATTTTTTTTCGGTAAAATCCTTTTTGCCTATATATCTTCTGTACCCGGGTATATGGACCTGAGTCAAAGGTATGTCCACCGCCGACAAATGATTGCAAGCATATATACACTTACCGCTTTTTACGATATTTTCCCTGCCGATCACCTTTGTAGGATACATCGGTCTGCCAAGGCTGTATATACATTTGCTAAGATAATAAAACGGTTTCCCCATATTACAGATCCCTCAATTCTTCCGTACAATTCGGACCGCATACCGCGGCATTATTATTTTATCACATAAAAAGCGCATTAGTCAATAGTAAACCTACGTTTTTCGCGAAGTGTCTTTCCATATTTTAACTTTTTTATGCGTCGTGCCTTTCGTCCGCCGTATTTTCGGACGGCTGCTCCGTCTGCGACGAATTTTTATCCTCACGCTTTCTTTCGGTCAGCTTGCAGAAGATAAACGAAGCGGCGAACCCTACGGCAAAGAGCAACACGGAAAGTACGATAAACGCGGGCAAAGGCATGATGTCGGTTATAAGCGTATCCTGCTTATAATATATCGAGAACACGGAACCGACCAAAAACCCGAGAATGGCGTAATACGTTCCGCGTTTGTAGCGAGTGATAAAAATCTTCATCAGAAAAGAAATAAGGAGAAAGCCGGCGATCACTCCTATCGTGAACACGAACAAAATAAGCAGACTGTTTCCCACGTTGTTGAATTTCAGCAGATTTTCACCCGCTCCGAGCACGTAATAGTAAAAGCCGAAGATCATCATTATCATCGATCCGGATATACCGGGAACCACGAATCCGCAAGCGGCGATCAGCCCGACTCCCGCAAGCGCGAAATATACTCCGACATTTGCCTGCTCGCCCGCTTCCATGCCTTCCGGTACGGGAATGAAACATATACCTACCGCGAAAGCGCACGCAAGCACAAAAGCCAGTATCAAAAGCGGAGTCGGTTTCCCCGCTTCTTTTGCTATCGGAGGCATTCCGCCGAGCATCAGTCCGACAAAAAGGCATATTATCGGCAAAGGTATATACTCGAACGCAAGCCGCATCGGAATTATAAGCGCGGCAACCGCAACTACCATACCGATCGCAAAAGGAAGCAGAAACAGAAAATTCTTTTTGAAATTTTTGAGCAGTCCCGCCACGGCGCTTACAAGTCCGTAATAAATGCCGAGGACGACCGCCACCGTTCCGCCCGAAAAACCGGGAGTGATGAGCGCCACGCCTATCAATCCGCCTTTGAGTACGTTTAAGAAAAAAATTTTAGGTGTTGTCTTATCTGTATTTTCCATTCGCTTATATTTTACGCCGCTCGGGCGCAATCAATGATAGTTTTCGTAATTATGCCTTTCATATCGGCTGTCATTATTATAGCAGACGGTAATTTTTTTGTAAAACGTTTCCGCCCGTTATCACAGAAACGCCGCCGTAAAACTCAGGAAAAGCGGCACGACCGCCACGGCTATAACAGTTGAAGCGATTATGCACTCGCCCGCTACGGCGGTATTGCCGTCAAATCTTTCGGCAAAAGCGAGCGCCGTCGTCGCGGTAGGCGTTGCCGCCATAACCACCATACTCATTACAAGCGCGCCGCCTATACAGCAAAAACCGTTAAGCAAAAGACATATTGCCGTAACCGCGGCGGGAACGATAAACATTTTCACCGCAACCGAAGCATACATATACCCGTCCGTAAACATCGGTTTTATTTTCATATCGGCAAGCCTTATACCGAGTATGCACATCGATACCGGAACGCAGATATTATAAAGATACTGAATGAACGACGCTATCTGCGTTATTTCCTGCCCGCCTATATTCAAAGGCTTATTCAGAGAAAGTCCCGTAAGCGTAAAAGGAAGCGCGACGATAAGCGCGATCGTGCACGGATTGAGCAACGCTTTACGCGCCATTGCGCTTTTCTTTTCCGCACCGCCGTAAAGACTCACGCC
The DNA here is from genome assembly GCA_949292715.1 of uncultured Eubacteriales bacterium. Taxonomy (GTDB): domain Bacteria; phylum Bacillota; class Clostridia; order Christensenellales; family Pumilibacteraceae; genus Protoclostridium. The sequence continues at coordinate 8,866 of CASFAN010000006.1, read as the reverse complement.
GAGAGTCCAGTTAAGCAGATTGAACACGACGTTGAAAAGCGTAACGTAAAGCATGGCTTCGCTCATTACGGCGTCCGTATTTTCGGAAAACGCTTCGCAATGCTCAATCGCTATCTTAGTCAGCGGAATGCCGAGAAATCCGCAGTTGGAAAACATTGCGCCGAAAGACGCCGCCGCGCGTTTCGCGCCGTCTTTGCCTTTAATCGTAATAAACTTTATTGCGACATATCCTATCAGATGTACTATAAGCGACAGCAGCAGACATATAACCACGTTTTGCCACGATACGAGCGATATATCCACGTCCATCATACAGTAGAATATGAGCGCGGGCATACCTATATAAATAAGTAATCCGGAAAGATCTTTTGCGGCTTTGTCAGACACAAGCCGTGTTTTACGGAGTATAAAACCCGGAACAAGCAACAGCAAAAGCATCGCCACGCTTAAAAATGCGGAAAGAAAGTACATAATCTTATCTCTTTTTTCTCAGTATATCGTATTTGCTTACAGGCACGTCGACGGGCAGAGCGTATTTTGCCTGTACCCTGTCCGCACAATCGCACATACGTCCGTTTTCATCGGTTATAGCGGTTACCGTAAACGTTTTTCCGAACGAATCCGTCGGAGAAAGAATTTCCAGTTCGTCGCCCACGGAAAAACGATTGCGCATTTCCACCGTCGCTACGCCGTTGTTCCAATCTTCGACAACGCCAATAAAATCGTATGTCGCAGTCGGTTTAGGTTCGCCGGTGCTTCCGCCTTTCTCGCCGAAATAAAACCCGGTCGTATATCCGCGGTGACTTATCTTTTCCGTTTCTTCCGTAAGGTATGCGGGATACGGTCTGCCGCTTTCGTAAGCGTCGAGAGCACGGCGGTATGCGTTGGTCACTCCCGCGACGTAATATTCGCTTTTAACTCTGCCTTCGATTTTCAGAGAATCAACGCCCGCATCGATAAGCTCGCCGATATGTTCTATCATTCTCAGATCCTTGCTCGAAAGCAGATATGTACCTCTCGCGTCTTCTTCCGCGCGCAACGTATCGTTGCGGGACAGCTCGGTAAGTCCGTATTCCCAGCGACAGCTCTGCACGCACTCGCCTTTATTACCCGAACGGTCGGTAAAGTATGCCGAAAGCAGGCACCTGCCCGAATACGCTATACACATTGCTCCGTGAACGAACGCTTCTATTTCTACATTTTCGGGTAATGCTTCGCGAATTCGGCGTATGTCGTCCAGACGCGTTTCGCGAGCAAGCACGATGCGTTTCGCACCCAACCCCGCCCACATTTTCGCAGCTTCGGAATTGGTCACGTTCGCCTGAGTGCTGACGTGCAGGTCAAGCGAAGGAGCATTTTCGCGGAAAACCGAGAAAACTCCGAGATCGCTTACAAGCACTCCGTCAACATTTGTAGCGGCAAGTTCGCGGGCAAAAGCCGGCATATCCGAAATATCGCGGTCGTCGGCGTAAATATTCACCGTTACATACAGTTTTTTTCCGAGAGAATGCAGGTATTCCGCAGCGGATTTCAGTTCTTCCGTCGTAAAATTATCAGCATACGCGCGAAGCCCGAATCTTCGTGCAGCCGCATACACGGCGTCCGCGCCGAAGTACGCAGCCGTTATCAATTTATTCATATTGCCCGCAGGCGCGAGCAGTTCGGTTTTCTTTGTTTTTTTCATACCCTGACCGAAAGACTCATTCCGTCACCCACGGGGAGAACGGAAGTAAGCAGTCTTTTATCCGTTGTTACTTTTTTTATAAACAACGCCAGCCTGTCGGCTATCGTCTGTTTGCTTTTCGGCACTTCGCGCGCGCCGCTCATTCGTTCGGAATACAGTACGTTATCGCAAAGCAGTATTCCGCCTTTCGGCAGAAGTTCTGTAAGATACGGCAGAAACTCGTAATACCTGCCCTTCGGTCCGTCAAGAAAAATCAGATCGAACTTGCCTTCAACCATAGGCACTATGTCCGACGCGTCGCCTTCGAATATTTCCGTTCTGTGCGACATGCCGAACCGCGCGAAATTTTCCCGCGCTTTTTCCAGCACTTCACCGTCAAAATCTATCGTATACAGTTTTGCGCCCGAATTCAGCAGCATCACAAGACCGCTGTACCCCGCCGCCGTACCTATTTCGAGTATGCGCGTCGGCGCGGTCATTACCGTTATGAGTTTCAACAGTTGCGCGCCTGTTTCGCAAAGTACGGGTACGCCCGCGTCTTCGGCTTCTTTTCTCAGCTCTTCGAGACGCGGTTCCGCTCCGCCCTTTATCAGCGAAAGCAAATATTCTTCCGTTTTGCCGTATTCGTAAAAGCTCATTTCAGTTTTCCGTCACTATCGGAAGTATCATCGGACTGCGGCGCGTTTCTTTATAAAGGAACGCTTTCATTTCCTTTCTTATGAGGTTTTTATATACGGTAAGATCCTCGAGCTCTTTAAGATCCATTTTCGCACTGATTCGAAGAACAAGTTTTTTAGCCTCTTCCATAAGATCTTCGGCATCGTCCGCATATACGAAACCTCTGCTTATAACGTCGACGCTGTTCACCTTTCCGTCCGCGCTGTCGAGAGAAATAACCACGACGAAGAGTCCTTCTTCGGCAAGGTGTTTGCGGTCGCGGAGCACCGTGCTTCCCACGTCGCCTACACCGAGACCGTCGACGAGAACCGCGCCCGCGGGTACGTTGTCGGTAAGTTTCATCGCGCGTTTGGACACAAGCACCTGATTGCCTATGTCCGGCACGATTATATTGGACGAAGCCTCGCCCATTTTCATAGCGAGTTCGGCGTGCTTTTTCTGGTGTCTGTGCTCGCCGTGCACGGGCATGAAGAATTTTGGTTTAAGCAACGAATGCATGAGTTTGAGTTCTTCCTGATAGGCGTGTCCAGAAACGTGCACTTCGGCAAGCGACTCGTATATAACGCGGCAACCGTGTCTGTAAAGGTTGTTGATTACGTTATACACCATCCTTTCGTTGCCGGGTATCGGAGAAGCCGAAAGGATGACGGTGTCGTTGTAGCCGAGCCTTACTTTTGAAAGTTCGTCGCTCGCCATACGCGTGAGCGCGCTCATCGGTTCGCCCTGACTGCCCGTGGATATGATTACGAGATTTTTATCGTCGATATTTTTAATCTTATCTATATCGACCACGACGTCGTCGTTATAACGCAGTTCTCCTATTTTGCTTGCCGCCGCGGCAATATTGACCATGCTTCTGCCGCAGAACGCTACTTTGCGTTTATACTTTACAGCAAGATCGAGTATCTGCTGCAAGCGATGTATGTTTGACGCAAACGTGGCTATGATTATACGCCGTTCGGGATTGTCCGCAAAAATATTGTCGAAAGACGCGCCTACCGTGGATTCGCTCATGGACGAACCTTTACGTTCGATGTTCGTACTCTCGCAAAGCAGCAGAAGAACGCCTCTGTTGCCTATTTCGGCGATGCGCTGCAAATCGATTACGTTACCGTCGATGGGCGTAAAGTCCACTTTGAAGTCGCCCGTGTGAAATACCGTTCCGACGGGCGTGGTTATAGCGAGCGCACAGCTGCCGGCAATCGAGTGGGACACGTTTACGAATTCCACCTTAAAACAACCGAACTGCACGGTGCTGCCCGGTTTAACGATGTTGAGTTTTGTGTTTTCTACCCGCTGCTCGCGCAATTTGGCGTCCACGAGCGCAAGCGTGATTTTCGTACCGTATACGGGTACGTTAAGATCTTTGAGGACGTAAGGAAGTGCGCCGATATGATCCTCGTGCCCGTGCGTGAGAACTATACCGCGTACGCGGTCTTTGTTCGCAAGCAGATAAGAGGTGTCGGGAATAACAAGATCTATTCCCGGCATATCGACGTTGGGAAAGGACGAACCGCAATCGATGACGAGTATATCGCCTGCAAATTCGAGCGCGGTCATGTTTTTCCCTATCTCCCCGACGCCGCCGAGAAAGATCACTTTCAATGCGGGCGAATCGGTTTTGATTTTGTGCAAAGTATGCCTCCGCTTTAATTGATTGTATAATATTTTTTCCGATAACGCATTCGCGCTCGGTTTAAGTTCCGCTATATATTATACATTAAAACGTCGTGCATTACAAGTACATTTAAGTCAAATGCGGAAAAATTTTGACGAATTCTCCGCTTTTATTCGAATCGAAGCCCCGTACATTATCCATATTTACGCCCTTAAGCCGCGGGCATACCGCAAATTCCCTGCCAATAACGCAGTTTTCATAGCTGCCCGTAACTATTTCGCCTGCAAGAACTATGCAGTCTTTCAGTACCGCGGAACTTGCAATTACCGCGTTTTCGCCTATTATACAGTTGTTTATTCTTCCGCTCACGACAGCGCCCGAAGAAATAAGGTTTCCGTTTATAAAAGCGCCGTATCTGCGCGAAAGATGTTTTACGAGAGGCATGGCTCCTCTGCTCATCATATCGTAATTTGCTTTATAAAAATCCGACAAACTCCCGACATCCCGCCAGTAACCGTCGTTGCGCTTTTCGCATATACGCTTACCGGCTTTCAGAAGATAAGGAAAAAGATCTTTCGCAAAATCGAAAAACACGCCCTGCGGAATATAATCGAGAACGCGCGGATCGAGCACGTAAGTACCCGCATTGGCAACGCCGCGTCTGCCCTTGTTGTAAACGCATTTTTCACGCAAAGCGCAGACAACGCCGTTTTCGCTTATAATTTCCCCGTATTCGCCGAGATCGTCCACCGTAGTAGTTTCCATTGTCACGAACGCACGGTTTTCTCTGTGCGTACGCACAAGCGACAGTATGTCGCAATCGGATATCGTATCCGCGCTGCATACGACGATCTCCTCGCCGCAGTCGCCTGCGGCAAGCCTGACGGCGCCCGCCGTTCCCGACGGTTCGTCTTCCGCGCTGTAACACAGATCAAGTCCGATATAACCTTCCGTAAACGCCACGACTTCCGTCGGCTTATATCCGAGCGCAAGCGTAATGTCGGTTATTCCCGCCGCGACTATGCGCGAAATCACATAATCAATAACGGGACGGTTCGCTATCGGCAGCATGGGTTTTGGTTTATAATACGTCAGCGGCATAATACGTTTTCCGTAGCCGCCTGCAAGAACAATCGCTTTCACGTGCTTAGTATGCCGTATGGCGCCTCCGCTTATACGCCAATTCCGCAATAAGAAAAAGGAGCCGTTGCATTTCCAAGCGCAACAACCCCTTTCAGTTCTTACACGTATACCTTTTCAATCGCAGATTAAGACCGTTCCGTCCTCTTTGATTTCGAGCATATCGCCCGTCTTTACCGTTTGCAGGAACTCGTCGCCAAGCATATCGATTGCGATCACGGGACTGTTTTCCCATATGCGCGCAAGCACTATGCCGCTCGCGGCAAGACTGTCGATATGCTCGCTGAACAGGAACGCCGAAGGATTTATGCCCATCGAACAAACCGTCTGTATAACGAGTCCGCCCGTCGTCGAACCTATCGTGATCGGCAGGCACAACGCCTTACCCGTTATATTCTTACCGTAAATATCCGTATTGTTCTGATCGGAAACTATGACCTGTTTAGCGTTTTTGAGCGCGCTTTTCTGGAAAGTAGCAAGCGTATTCACGCCCTGACGGGAAACGACAGCTTCGCCTTTCCAATTGCCGCCCGCAAGTACTCTGCCTTTGAATTCTCTCATTTTATTCACCCTCCTTTCCGCAAAGCACCGCAATTATCTTATCGTCCATGTAATAACGCGCTACGGAGTATGTACGCAGTTTGTTGCTGTTCGTGATTATCGCTTTACCTTTTGTAAGCGGATTGTTCGTATACATAAGCGGACATATACTCGAAAGCTTTACGCCCGTTTTCATAAGACGGTCATAGTATTCCGTCTGCATGAATTTCGCTTTCACCTGCGGACTTGCGGTCATTACGGTACGAACCGCAACTTTGTTTCTTCCCGTTTCAGCAAGCGTTTTTTCAATATCTTCAGTCCATTTGCAAAGCTGAGCAAACGTCAGGTGCGGACAGCCGATAAAGCACAGCGACGGTTTTGCGTCCTTATTTTTCCACATTACGGGATAACTCTTATATACTCTTTCGAGTTCCGCATCGTCGATTATGTACTCTTTTGCGTCTTTACAGATAAGTTTTTCGCCCTTCTCTACCGCTTCGGGAGTGAGTCCGTCTATATGATAAAGTCCCACCGCTCCGTTGCTCGCGGTCGCCGCGCCGAAATCTTTGAGGTATGCTTTCGCCTCGTCGTTAAGCTCGTTACCTATAAATTTATCAAGCCCTATAACATAAGGCACGTCTTCCATGACTTTCATTCCTATCGCGCTTCCGAGCACCTGCGCTTCGGGTTTTTTAGTGGTTTTAACGATAACCTTCCACTTCGCCTTTCTGCCCTCGTCGGTCACGAGTCCGAAATAAGGCACATAGCCGACGATGGAACCGAACAAATCGAGCATACCGCTGTTACGGTTACAACGAGCGCCGAGTACGGAGTTCGCATATACGACGGCACTGCTCTCCGCCCAGCTCAGAACGTCGCCTTTTTTCGGTATATTACCCACCTCGTCGAGGTAGCATGTACATGTGAAAGAATCTTTGTCACGCAAACCGACTTTAAGCAACTGTTCCTCGTACTCCGACTGTTTCTTATACATTATATGGAAAACGAGCTTTTCGAGCAGATTGCATTTTACGTTGGCATAATCGAGCGGACGAGGATCGACGGTAAACTTTCCTTCCGTTTTTATTCCCGCGGAAATCAGCTTGTCCATAGTGGAGAACAGCGGTTTCATAAGTGCGATACCGAAGCTCGTCACGAGATGCCCGTCTTTATGCGTCACGGGAACGAGTTTTTCCGCACCGAATATATCGCCGAACATAACGACGGTCTGCATGACTTTCGCCATTACTTCCCCGTCACGACCGTCGAGTATCGCTTTTTGCTCGTCGGTCAGTTTCATTTTATATTCCATAATAGCCTCCTTTCAATTTTGTTATTATAACACACAATTTTCCGTTTGTAAATACGAAAAAGCAAATTTTATGGATAAACGCGAATATTTCTACGCTTTAAGACTGAATAAACATAACACCGTAATTTAAGTTGCAATAAATTATACGGTGTAGTATAATGTCGTTATTATGACAGAAATAGTTGTTGCAACTCACAATAAAGGGAAACTCAGAGAATTTCAGGATCTGCTCGGTAACCGATACAGATTATTATCCGTCGGAGATTTCGACGGCGGAGTCGAGCCCGAAGAAAACGGAAAAACGTTTGCGGAAAACGCGCTTATAAAAGCGCGCGCGGCTTATAAGGCAAGCGGTCTGCCGTCGTTTGCGGACGATTCGGGAATATGCGTCGACGCGCTCGACGGCGCTCCGGGGATATATTCCGCAAGGTATGCCGAAGGCGGACCGAAGGCATGTAACGCAAAGCTGCTCGAAGTCATGAAAGACGTGTCCGACGAAAAGCGCACGGCGCATTTCGCATGCTGCATCGCCTACACCGACGGCAAGAAAGAATTTACCGTCGAAGGCAGATGCGAAGGATACATACTCCGTGAGGAAGACGGAAAAGAAGGATTCGGCTACGACCCGCTGTTTTACAGCAAGGATATAGGCAAAAGCTTCGGTAAAGCTACTCTCGAAGAAAAAACCTCTTGCTCTCACAGAGGAAGAGCCGCCCTGCTATTCGCCGAAAAATTAAAGGAGATATACGGCGAATGAGATATGTAGCCATATCCGATACGCACGGAAACCGCGAAAAATTACGTGATATCCTGTCGCAAATAGGAGACTGCGACGCAATCATTCATCTCGGCGACGGCGAAAACGAACTTTCGCTTATACGAAGCACGATAAATGCCGACGTTATTGCAGTAAAAGGCAATAACGATTATTTCGCCCGCGAACTTCCCCTGTCCCGCGCTTTCCGTTTCGGCGGAATCGGTATATACTGCTGTCACGGACATACGCTCGGAGTGCGTGAAAACCGAAACCGACTTGCCGAAGAATGCCGAAGAAACGATTGCTCCGTAGCGCTCTACGGTCACACGCATATTTCTGCCGACGAAACGATCGGCGGCGTACGGTGCATCAATCCCGGCTCGATCGGATATCCTTATAACGATTTCGGATATGTGGAACTTTCCGACCTTAAAGGTAACGTCGAAATACGCTTTGTCAAATGCGGCTGAGGCGCGAGCAAAAATATATTAAATTTAATGAGAAAAGTCCCCGAAAATTGTTGACATTAGTATCCCGTTATGGTAGAATTCATAAGCACCGAATGCGAAACGGGTAACATTTCAGACAAGCGGGGCGCAGATTACACAGTTTTTATGCGGGTGTAGTTCAATGGTAGAATCCCAGCCTTCCAAGCTGGTTGCGTGGGTCCGATTCCCATCACCCGCTCCATTATGCGCCGGTAGCTCAGCTGGATAGAGCAACGCCCTTCTAAGGCGTGGGTCGGGGGTTCGAATCCCTTCCGGCGTACCACGATATGTATTTGGTGGGTGTAGCTCAGTTGGTTAGAGCGCCAGGTTGTGGCCCTGGAGGCCGGGGGTTCGAATCCCTTCACTCACCCCATTATTTTTATAGGGGTATCGCCAAGCGGTAAGGCACAGGACTTTGACTTCTGCACTCGCTGGTTCAAATCCAGCTACCCCTGCCACGGACACAGTTTGCATTCGGCAATTATATTGGGGTGTCGCCAAGCGGTAAGGCTACGGACTCTGACTCCGTCATTCGGGAGTTCAAATCTCTCCACCCCAGCCATATCATCCATTAGCTCAGCCGGTAGAGCACTTGACTTTTAATCAAGGGGTCCCGAGTTCGAATCTCGGATGGATGACCATTAAAAAA
>CASFAN010000005.1 GCA_949292715.1 uncultured Eubacteriales bacterium | reverse complement strand
ATCGTCGAGGTAAGTAATTTCTTCTTTCGGCTTTTTGTCCTTCTTATCTCGGATAATGAAACATGCCAACTTGACGAAAACGTTTATAAAAGGGAAGAACAGCAGAACGCATACTACGTTAAAGAAGGTATGGAACATTGCTATCTGCGTAGTGGGAGCATTCGCGAACCAGTTTGCGAACGTCATATCCATGAAACTCGTACCTTCACCGTTCCAGATAAGCAGCATTATAATAAATAGTATCGAGCCGAATACGTTGAACATAAGATGAATAAGCGCAGCTCGTTTTGCGTTTGTATTTGCGCCTATCGAAGAAAGAAGCGCGGTTACGCACGTTCCTATGTTTGTACCGAGTATTATGAACAGGACGCTGTTTCCGCCGTTACCGATTACGACTCCGGTACTTACCAAAGAAACGACTATGGAAGTAACCGCGGAGGAAGACTGTATGATTGCGGTAAATATAAGACCTATCAGAAGAAGCAGAAAAGGATTGCTTATTGCTTGTAACGCGTCGGTGAATAATGTACTGTTCTTAAAGACTTCCATCGAACTGCTCATTACGTCTAACGCAACGAATACAAGTCCGAGTCCTCCGAGTATGTAACCGACGGTTTTTACTTTATCGTTTTTGAATATCATCGTCATAAATATGCCGATGAAAGCGAAAGGAAGAATGAAAATCGCAAAATCGAAAGTACTGAGAGCTGCGATTTGCGCCGTCACGGTAGTTCCTATGTTTGCGCCCATGATAACGGCTGTTGCCATAGTCAGCGACATTACGCCGGCGTTAACGAAACCGACTGTCATAACCGTTGTCGCGGAAGAAGACTGTACTATAGCCGTCGTTACAAGTCCGACTCCGACTCCCGCGAGCTTTCCTGTCCCTGAAGTTTTGCCGAACCAACCTCTTAATCTGTCGTTGGCGAGCTTTTCGATCGCGTCGGACAAAATTTTAAAACCTATAAATAATACTCCGAGACCGCCGAACAATCCCATTACCGCCGCAACGTAGTTAGGTTCTTCCATGAATGATCTCCCTATTCCTTTGAATTTTCTGTTACTTGTATATTATATTAAAAAGTTGTAACAAACTTATTAATAACTTGTAAACAAATTGTAAACTATTATAAAAAAATAGGCAACCCAATAAAGGCAGAGACGAAAAAATAAACAGGAATTATTATGAAATTACCGTAATCTTGCAAATTTTTTCATAAATTATTAGTTGCTTACTATAGATAAATTAAAATAAGATAAGAAACAGAAAAATTTTGCGTCTTTGCTTGATTTAATGTTTTTTTATGTGTTACAATATTCATATTAAAAGGAGTAATTCATGCCAGTATTTTTTGCAACTACAAGTTCGGAAACTGCAGAAGCGGCGGAAGAAATGACTTGGGCGGATAAACTTGCCGAATCTTTCCAGGAACAGTGGTGGGTATTTCTTATCACGCTCATAATAGTGCTTGCCGTTATGATAGTGATAAAAATTCTTTCTCACGGCAAAATTTTCAAAATCAGAACAATGCTGAAAATCGCGCTTAACTGTATTATAGCGTTTGTTTTGCTTTTCCTTATAAACGCGGTCGCGGCTTTGTTCTCCGTAGCCGTTGTTCCGAAATGGTATTCGTGGATACTGATAGGCGTGTTCGGAATATTCGGACTTGTGTTTATTCTGATTTCTATGATATTCTGGCCGGGTTTATTCGTGGTCTGATAAAATACCGAACAATAAAAAAACAGGCGGACTGCATTTGCGGTTCGTCTGTTTTTTTAACGGTTCTTTCCGTTATCTGCGATCTCTTTCGTTTTCACATTCTTCGAGCGAGCCGCGAATCATTGCGTATTCGGCAATGCCGATTATTACGGCAAGTCCCGCGAGAACATAAAGCACGATGGAGAAAGCGTCGGTCTTACCGGCAAGTTTCATAACAAGGAAACCGATACCGACAAGTACCATGGCGGTTCTTATGCAAGAGATCATTATACTCATTGCAGTGACTTCCGCCGTTCTTGTTTCGCAACTTTTTCCCATGAGCATTTTCATACCATTATTATGCGCCGTGTTTCATAATCTATTCGGAAATCTATTTTGATTTATTCTGCGGCAAAAAATGTTTTATTGAAAATATTCGTCCGATTACGACAATTATCAACAACATTCCGCATATCTTATTTGCGGAGGTATATGATGGTTTTTGAAAGTTTCCTGGCATTCCTCGGAAAAGTTTTCTGTTTCTCGGCTTACATAAAGAATAACGGCTCTTTTCCCAGACAGCTTACCGAAGAAGAGGAGCGCGATTATCTGGAAAAAAGCAGGCAGGGGGACGAACATGCCCGCGAAATGCTGATTAAGCATAATTTGCGCCTTGTCGCTCACGTCGTAAAAAAATACAGCGGGGCGGGCGAGGCTGACGATCTTATCAGCGTCGGAAGCATAGGGCTGATAAAAGGGGTGCAAACCTATGAGTACGGAAAGGGCAGTCAGCTTGCCACTTACGTCGCGCGTTGTATAGAAAACGAAATACTTATGTACATACGTGCGAACAAAAAACACAGATGCAACGTTTCTCTGTCCGAATCGGTCGGTTCAGATAAAGACGGCAACGATATAACGCTCATTGACGTTCTTTCCGTACCTGCCGAGACGGTGCTCGAAGAAGTGGAAAATAAAGTGCTGATGGATAAGATTCGGGAATGCGTCAGGGAATTGCCGACGCGCGAGCGAATAATAATAACGCTGCGTTACGGGCTTAACGGAGCTTTGCCGTATACTCAGTTGCAAGTCGCGCAAAAACTCAAAATTTCAAGGTCCTACGTTTCGCGCATTGAAAAGAAAGTGCTCAGTAAAATATCCGCGCAATTGAAAAATTAGACGAGTCGAAAATTAATTTAATATGAAATTGCGGCAAAATAATTGCATAAATTTGTAGTTATATGGTATAATAATTCAAAAAATTTACGGAGCGATTATAATGTCTGCAATTCTTTACATAGCCGTGCTCGTTATTTACTTTGCCGTTATGATTTATGTCGGTCTGCGGAGCAGAAAGAGCGCACTTTCGGTTCAGGGTTTTGTTCTCGGCGGGCGTACCGCGGGACCCTGGCTTTCTGCTTTTGCTTACGGAACGTCATATTTTTCTGCGGTAATATTCATAGGCTATGCGGGACAGTTCGGCTGGAATTTCGGGCTTGCGGCTACATGGATAGGTATCGGTAACGCCGTAATAGGCTCGTTGCTTGCATGGGCGGTGCTCGGCAAACGCACTCGCGTTATGACTCAGCAACTCGATTCCGCTACTATGCCGGATTATTTCGGTAAGCGTTTTGGCGATAATAAGCTGAAAATCTTTGCGTCGATAATCGTGTTTATTTTTCTTATACCGTATACCGCGTCCCTTTATAAAGGACTCGGCAGCCTTTTTGCGATGGCGTTCGATATACCTTATTTCGTATGCATAATCGTAATGGCTGTTGTTACCGCGGTATACGTGCTTGTGGGCGGTTACATGGCTACCGTATGGAACGATTTTATACAGGGGCTTGTAATGCTTTTCGGCATTGTCGTTATTATAATAGCCGTCGTAGCCAATTTTGGCGGTCTCGAGCAAGCTATAGCGGATCTTTCGCAAATATCTTCGGGCGGGGAACAGCTCGGCGAGTTTACTTCGTTTTTCGGACCCGATCTCTACGGGCTGATAATGGTTGTAATATTGACAAGTCTCGGAACGTGGGGACTGCCGCAGATGGTTCAGAAGTTCTATGCGATAAAGAGCGAAGGCAGCATAAAAAAAGGTATGATAATAAGTACGGTATTTGCGCTTGTCGTGGCAGGCGGATGTTATTTCCTCGGCGGCTTCGGCAGACTGGCTTACAGTCCGGAAGGTAACGTCATGTATGACGAAATAATTCCCAACATGCTTTCCGACGCATTGCCTCCCGTACTGATAGCGCTTGTGCTCGTGCTTGTCGTTTCTGCTTCAATGAGTACGCTTTCTTCGCTTGTGATGAGCTCGAGTTCCACGCTTACGCTTGATCTCATTAAAGGCGGAATAAAGAAAGATCTGAGCCATAAAGGGCAGATGAGACTTATACGCATATTTGTTGCCGCATTTATAATTGTAAGCGCAGTGATTGCGATAATTTACGACGAATTCGGCCTTTCTTTTATAGCTCAGATGATGGGGGTCAGCTGGGGAGCGCTTGCGGGTGCTTTTCTTGCGCCTTATCTGTTCAGTCTGTATTGGAAGCGCACGACAAAGACTGCTTGCTATACTTGCTTCGTTTTCGGTGTTGCGATAAGCATAGCGTCTTTCGTCATTTCGCTTTGCGCAGGAAATCTGCCTGCTGCGTTTACTGATTCTTTCATTTATAAATATTTATTTTCTTCGTCTATATATGTCGGTACATGGACGATGATTGTCGGGTTTATCATAGTGCCGCTCGTTTCGTTGTTTACGAAAAAGCCCGATAAAGGCGTGCTCGACAAATTGTTCGCTCCTTTCTGCGCACTTGACGAGGCGATGGAGAAGGCGTCCGTCGGCTTTCTCGGCAGTCGCTCGGAGATAATCGTTAACGGCGTGGACAGGTCTGTAAGCGATTCAAGCGAAAACGAGGACGAAGCGGCTTTCGAACACGCGAACGATATATCGGAAGAGAAATAGTTTATATGCGAATAATAAAATTTAAAAAGGACCTTCCTTTCGGGAGATCCTTTTTTTAATGGCGAGAATAACCTGTAAGCCGAATTCTGTCGAGGACGGTTATCTGTCTGGACCGTACGTTACCGTACGGTTCGAGCGATGTGGGAGAGAAGACGGACGATCTGTATCCCTCGATCTTGCACCGGATGGGGTTTACATAGCGTTTTGCGTTACCGCAAAACCGTGTGAGCTTTTACCTCACCTTTCCACCCTTACCGAATAAATCGGCGGTTTATTTCTGTTGCACTTTCCTTGGAGTCGCCTCCACCGGTAGTTAGCCGGCATCCTGTCCTGTGGTGTTCGGACTTTCCTCGGCGCGTAAGTCGCGTCGCAACCGTCCGGTTATCTCGCATGTATTATACAACCATTTGGCGGAAAATGCAAGCGTTATAATTATTTTTATACGGGTTATAATCTTAACGTTATGTATCCGATACTAATTTCGGCGCTTGTTGTCGGCGCTTTGGTTGTCGCGGCGTTGTCTGCGGCTTTGATTGCCGATTCTGGAAAATTACGCGAATTCGATCTTCCGGAAAAACATGACAGGGAAGATATAATAAACGCTTCGGCAAGATTGGCGGTAATGCCTCCGTCGCCTCATGATATAAGGGGCGATATTTTGCTTGCGCGAAAATATATTAACAGAGCATTTGCCGTCGTAGGGAAGAAAACGGCTTCGTCGGCAGAATGCGACGGCTATGAAAAACGTTTTGCAGATAATTATTCGGTTTTAAGAAACGCGGTTGAAAAAGTTTCACACAGTATGTCAAAACTTGTGCGCGCCTCATCCGCGCGAAGGGCGAATATAGTGGAACTGGCTGAAAACATAGTTCGCAGTAATGCCGGTATTACGGATAAAGATCTTGTACGCAGTTGCGTTAACGCTTTTTGCGCGAAAACTCCGCTTCCGTATTCGGAATTACGCTTGCTCGGCGATTCGCTTCGTTACGCTCTGATCAAGCAATTTACTGTGTATGCGTCGAAGATAATTTACCGTTTTCATACGGAAAACAAAGCCAGAGCCGACGCAAGACAAGGCAGAATCAGTGAAAAATACGTGCATAGTCTGTCATACGTAAAAACTCTTTATGAATTTTCGGATACGAAAGGTAAACATCGGTTTTCCGAATATTGCCGCAAGAGGGGGAGAAACGCTTATACCGCCGCGGCAAACGATGCCCGCGTCCTTGCCTGTTACTGCGGGGGTATCGATGCCTTGACGGACAGTTTGCGGGCGGATTTTATTGACGCCGAGTTTATATCCGAGCTTTCGGCTTCCGGGAAAATTTATGAGCGCGGGTGCGGTAGCTGGAAAAACATTACCGTCGGAACGCGTACAGAGTATCTTCGTCTGACCGAAAAGCTGTCGGTTAAGCGGAAAGAGAGCGAAAGCGCCGTAGCCGCTCATATATGCGAACTGGCGCGAAAAAACAATCGCGATATATCCGAGTATCTGATTCCCGAGCCGTCGGGCGCATTGCCGGTACTGTCTTTAGCCGCGGCGGTCGTGTCGTCGGTTATACTTTCCGCGTGTGTAATTCTGTTACTTCCGCCGCCTATTGCCTTAAAAATCGCATTTGCGGTTTTGCTATTACCGGTAACTTTTAAATGCGCATTTATAATTTGCGACGAAATTGCTATGCGAACTATTGCTCACAGAACGGTTCCGGAAATGCGGCTGAAAACTTTTCCGTCCACCGCGCTGATAATTTGCGCCGCCGTGAGTCGAAAGGAAGACATAATTGCGCGATACCGCGATATTATGACGTTATTGAAAGCAAACGATAACGAGAACTTCTCATACGGACTCGTGCTTGACTGCATAGGAGGCTACGACGTTGCCGAGGCGTCAAAAGCCGTTTGTTCCTTAGTCCACGGCACGGACGACAGGTTATTCGTTTGTCTGCGGCGCAAGGCAAACGAACGCAAGCGCGGAGCTCTGATCGATTTTAACAATCTTGTTTTGTACGGAAACCGCACTCCGTTTGCGCTTATACTCGGCGCGGTGAAAAAATTTCGTTATGCCGTTACGCTTGACTCTGACAGTAAAATAACGGACGCGGAACGTCTTGTGAGTATTATGGAACATCCATATAATGCAAGATATGCGATCGGTTCATTGTCCATGCGCGCGAGCACCGCGGGTCTGACTACGCCTTTTTCGCGTCTTTTCGGTGGAGAAAAAGGATTGTCGTCTTATTCCGCGTCGAAAGGAATATATTTCAATGCGTGCGATTTTGCTTGTTACACGGGGAAAGGAATATATCGTATAAAGGAGACGAACGAAGCCGTTGCGGATGCGTTTCCCGACAACAGAATACTCAGTCACGATATGATAGAAGGCGCGCTTGCCGGTTGCTGCGATACAGGTATATGCGGCACGGATGAATTTCCGGAAACGCCGAACGCTTATCTTGCGCGCGCCGAGCGTTGGATGAGGGGAGACCTTCAATTGCTGCCTTATCTCGGCAGACGTTCGAAAAACAAATACGGAAGGCAACGAGGAAAAGGCGTTTGTTTTGCGGCAAAGCTTGTCGCGATCAGAAATGCGGTCGATGTTTTTGTTCCGATATGCGCATTGCTTATACTGTTTTTGTCATTGCTTTTCGAATGCAATATTATGCTCTTGGCGGCATTCTTGCCGGAATTGCTTGCGACGGTTTTTGCTTGTGTGCTTATGTTCGGTAATCCGCTTTCGTTTCTTGCTTGCGTGGCACGAAATACAGTGCGGTCAATGCTGTTACCGACGGTAGCTTTCGTGTCTATAAAAGCAGTCGCTTATGTCGTAGCGTGCGCTATAAGGAAAAAGGGATTTTTAAAATGGCAGACTTATTCATCGTCTCTCAAGGGTGTGTTTATTTGTCCTGCCAATTTATGCGTGTCCGTGATTTTTGCCGTTATAACACCGTTTTTCGGCTTTAAAACGGCATTGTTTGCCTTGTTTTTTATTTTCGGCATTTGTATAAGCGCTTTACTGTCACGTAAGAAAAATTACGGAACATTGCCTTCGGGCGAGAGAGAATTTGCGGTAGACCTTGCAAAAAAGACTTGGGAATATTTTTGTCGTTCTCTTTGCGCCTTCGGCAAATATCTTCCGTCGGACAATTATTCCGATGAAAAAGGTTGGGCTGACAGAACTTCGCCGACAAATATCGGAATGGCTTTATGCGCCGCAGTATGCGCATGCGAATTTAAGTTTATAAGCGAAAGCGAAAGAGCGGTTATCGTTAAACATATTTTTGACGAGACGGACAGACTGGAAAAATACAGAGGTTGTCTGTATAACTGGTATTCGGTAAATGACGGAACTCCGCTCCCGCCTAAATACGTGTCGTCCGTAGACTGCGGAAATTTTTTAGCCGCTCTTATGGTTATCAGGGCATGTGTGCCTGAGTGCGCCGATCGTGCGGAAGCTATGATCGAGTCCGCGGATATGAGTTTTTTGCAAGGCAAAAACGGATTATTGCATATCGGTTATAATGTCGATAGCGGTAAAGAGGATTGCGGCTTGTACGATTTGCTCGGCAGTGAAAGCGCGCTTACTTATCTCACGCTTATCGCATGCGGGAAGTCAGACAAGCAATCGTATTTCGCGTTGTCCCGACGATCCGTAAAAGCAGGGAGAAAGCGTATGCTGGCAAGCTGGAGCGGGGGAGCTTTCGAGTATTTACTGCCGTTGCTGTTTTTCCGTGCGCCCGAATATTCTTTGCTCGGAAAAAGCGCCTTCGGTACTTTATACGCGCAAAAAAAATACGCTTCGCGCAGCAAGTCGGAAATATGGGGAGCCAGCGAATCGCTGTACGGCGAAAAATATGAAAACGGGGATCTGAAGTATCGCGCTTTCGGAGTGCCGGAAATCTCGCTTTCTTCCGATCCGGAGCGAAAAGTATTCGCGCCTTACGCTTCGGTCATGTACTTCGGAGCGGTTTCTCGCAAAAAATCTCCGTTGAAAGATATGCTTGAAAAATATGTTTGCGAGTACGGGTTGTACGATTCGGTCGATTGCGTTTTGAATAAAGTTCAGAAATCCGCAATGTCGCATCACCAGGGAATGATAATGCTTTCGCTTTGCACGGCATTATGCGAAGATGCCGTCAGAAACAAACTTCTTGACGATGCGGGCATAAGAGCGGCTTCGCTTCTTTTGGACGAAGACGCGTCGGCGCTTAACCAACCTGAAAAACGTCGTATAGTCAACGGCGTTTCGGAAATCGAGTCGCGCGGATATTATGCGGGTGGCAGAAGCAGATACCCGCAGCTGAATTTTATGACGGACGGTAATTACTGTCTGATAACCGACGAGTTCGGCAGAAATTTCTCCATGGCAGACGGTTTACCGTTGACTCGTTTCGATAAACTCTGCGGTCTGCGCGTATTTGTCAGGGGAGACGTCGAATACGAGCCTTCAACGGTTTCCGATTGTTTCCACGGAGTAAATTACAGCGAATATATTTCTCATGCGCAGGACGGAATGCTAAGCATAAAATACGGACTGCTTTTTGGAGAAAATGCAGAAATCAGGCGTATCAGATATGAAAATACTACGGATAGACCCATTGTTATGTCTGTCATAGCAGGCGCAAAACCGACTTTATGCCCGATAAACGCCGATATCTCGCACAAAGCGTTCTCATCGATGTTCATAGAAACGCGAAAAAGCAAATTAGGAGAATTCGTATTCGCCCGACGTACGAACACGGATTCCGATAAAGTTCTGGCGTTATTTGCGGATAAGCCGTCTATTCTTTGCGGCGATGAACGATATGCCCGCACTCATAAAGGGGTCAGATTCGGAAGAACGACGGAACCGTGGCTCGGGCTTGAATCGGAACTGATTGTACCGTCTCACGGTGAAGCCGAATTGAATATAGTTATGTCTTACGGCACGGAAAAGGATGTCGCAATACTTTTGAATAAAATCTCTGACATAAGTTTTGCGGACTATTCGTTAAGAAAAAGCGCGGCGTACAGCGAGGCGTATTTTTCCGCGCAGGCGAGAATACTGGGCGCAATATTGCTATGCGGAGGAAAACGTAACGGGGTGCCTTATGAAATCGTCGTACGCGCTGACGACGATACGTCAGGCGCCGCGGTATGCCTGCTTGACGAGCTTGAACGACTTTCTTCGATATTCGGATTGCGTTTTTCTGTGGCGGTGACAGGGAATCTGCCGTATTCGTATTCGGATTGTCGGCGCGTCGCTTTGCTTGAAGCCGCGGCGAGACTGGGAGAAAAATGCCGAATTGTCGACGAACTGACGGATACTGAAATTAAGTTTGCGGAAGAAAGGCTCGATGCCTTCGATTGCAAGAATATTTTGCTGCCTCCTTTTTGTGAAAAAACATCGCGTCCTTTGAAAGAATTGCCGCTTCGACTTCCGAAGACGGTTTATAAACTCGGTATAGGAGGTTTTACGGTATCGGGGGGTTACATTATTGATGAAAAGACCCCGTCCCCATGGTATAATGTAATATCTGACGGTAAAATAGGTTGTATTACGTCTGACATAGGCGGGTACACTTTCGGAAAAAATTCAAGGCAGGAAAAGTATACGAGGCATACGAACGACGAACTGAACGATTCGGCAGGCGACGGCGTCGTGCTGGGAGAATGCGGAACGCTGTGGTCCGTAACTCGGTCTCCTTTGGAAAAAAATTGCAGGTACGCGGCGTTGCACGACAGCGGATACAGCGTATATTATTGCGGATATAACGGTTTATACGCAACGCAGAAAGTTTTTGTTTCAAAAGGGGTTAAGTATATTGCGGTTACGCTTGAAAATCCTTTCAGTCGCAAGCGTGTTATAGACCTGATGTATTTTGCGGAGCTTGTAATGGGTGATTTTTACCGCGAGTGCGCCGCAGGAATTAAATGCGGCGGCGATGATACGGGAATTTATGCGGTAAACGAAGGAATGAAACTTTACCTTACTTGCAGCGAACCTGCGCGAAGTACAGCCTTTTTCGCGGAAAGCTATAGAGACGGAACGGGGAAAGTCCGCGTCTGTACGGATTTTTATAATGACGGCATGACTCCGGCGCTGGCTTACTCGTGCCGCATAACCGTAGAGCCGAAAGGTATGTCGACGGTCGTATTTGCATTGTCGGATGAGCATACGAACGTATCTGTATCCGAAGTTTCGGCGCTTTTCGATAAAACGGTTTCGGATTTTCGTCCGAAAGCGGATATCGAATGCGACGGAATAATGGGCTGTTATGTGAAAAGATTGTTTTATCAGACATATGCAGCTCGTTATATTGCGCGTTGCGGATTTCAGCAGGTAAGCGGCGCGATAGGTTTCCGCGACAGATTGCAAGACTCCGTATCGCTTATAGGCGCAGTGCCCGATGACGTACGCGAATTTCTTATCGAATGCGCTTCGCATCAGTTCGCGCACGGCGACGTAATGCATTGGTGGCATGAACCTTATACGGGCGTAAGAACGCATATATGCGACGATAAGCTGTTTCTGCCTTATGCCGCAGTCGAATATGTGGAACGTACGGGCGACGAAAGCGTGCTTGCGGAAAGCGCATATTATCTTGCGGATAAAAAGATTCCGCACGGTGAACATTCCGTTTATGCATGTATGGAGCAGGGTGAAGAAAAGGACACTCTGCGCGGACACATTATGCGCGCGTTCAGATCGGTGGAACTTTCGGAGCGCGGACTGGTGCTTATGGGTACGGGCGACTGGAACGACGGCATGGATAAAGTCGGCGAGAACGGGCGCGGAGAGAGCGTGTGGTGCAGTATGTTCGCGTATTACGTTGCAGGCAGATTTTTGCCTTATGCCGACGAATCCGACAGAGTTTATCTTGCGGAATTAAGAAGAAGGCTGAAAGCGGCGGTCGCGCTTCAGAAACGCGGCTTGCAGTATGTACGCGCGTACGACGATAACGGCGATCCGATAGGGACGGAGGAAAATAAAGAATGCCGTATCGACCTGCTTGTTCAAAGCTGGGCGGTGCTTTCAGGACTTGAATCGGGAGATGAAGCCAAACGAGTACTCGGCAACGCATACGAAAAACTATATGACAAGGAACATAAGCTCATAAAACTGCTCGATCCGCCGATTACGGATAAAAGAATAGGATATATAGCCGATTATCCGCCGGGAGTGCGTGAAAACGGAGGTCAGTACACGCATGCCGCTGTATGGTTTATACGCGCTCTCTACGAAGCCGGCATGAACGACAAAGCAAACGAGTTACTTTACGCGATTTTGCCGAATGCACATACGGCGAGTAAATCGGACGTCGAAACCTATCTGAAAGAACCGTATGTCATTGCTGGTGACGTATATTCGGGCGAACTTGCGGGCAGAGGCGGCTGGACATGGTATACAGGAGCGGCAGGATGGCTGTACAGGGTAATAACGGAAAATTATTACGGAGTAATCATTCGTCGCGGAGCCGTCAGGTTTGCCCCCGGAATGCCCGTCGGAGAAAGCGCGAAGCTTACCGTAAGACCGGGTAACGGGAGCTTCGGACTTGAAATAGACGGCACGGAAAGCGGTGACTGGCATCTAAGCATTGACGGCATAGAATACGGTGTTTGTAAACTTCCCGTGACTTCGCTTGCGGGCAGAACGGTAAAACTGAAACGGCGAAAAAACGTTGACTAAAAAACGCTAACGTAGTATAATACGCGTAAATGGAAGACTTGTTCACAATTGCGGCAGGCAATATGATGCAACCGCTTGCCGAGCGTATGCGTCCCCGAAAACTCAGCGATTTTATCGGACAGAAACATCTTGTGTCCGAAGGATCGTTGCTTTCCCGCGCAATAATGACCGATAAACTCGGCAGCTGTATATTTTTCGGCCCTCCCGGTACGGGTAAAACCACCCTTGCGAGTATTATTGCGGAGTCTACTCACGGTGCGTTCTGTAAAATGAACGCCGTTTCTTCGGGAGTGGCGGACGCTAAAAAACTTATAGAGGAAGCGCGCGATCGACTGAAAATGTACGGCAAACGCACGTATCTTTTACTTGACGAATGCCACAGATGGAATAAGGCGCAGTCGGATTGCGTTCTCTCCGCGATTGAGGACGGGAGCATAATTTTTATCGGCTCGACTACCGAAAATCCGTATGTTTCCATGACGAACGCTATTGTGTCGCGTTGTCGGGTTTTCGAGCTTAAACCTCTTACCGACAGCGATATACGCGAGGGACTGAAACGTGCGATAAGCGACAAAACCAACGGTTACGGTAAAATGAAGCTTGAAGTTACCGAGGAAGCGTTAACCCATTTCGTGTGGGCGTCGAGCGGGGATCTTCGAAGCGCGTTGGGTTCGCTCGAACTTGCAGTGCTTTCTACTCCGCCTGCATCTGACGGCACCGTAGTTATAGACGGCAAAGTTGCCGAGCAGTCGGCACAGAAGCGCATGCTTACGGTTGATGAAACCCTATACTACGATATGCTTTCCGCGTTTTGTAAGTCGTTGCGCGGCAGCGCTCCCGATGCGGCACTGTATTATGCGTTCAGACTTATTGAAAGCGGATGCGACCCGATGCTGATTTTCAGACGGCTGATGGCGCACGCGGCCGAAGACGTAGGCCTTGCCAATACGAACGCGCTCGTTGTTGCGGTGAGCGCATGTCAGGCATATGAAAGAATGGGCGCCCCGGAAGGACTTATTCCTCTTACCGAAGCTATAATCTGCGTCGCGACTTCTCCGAAATCCAATTCCGTAGTGGTTGCGCGTGATTCGGCAATAAAATGCGTAAAAGAGAGCGGCGACAGCGATGTTCCTTACAGACTGAGAAATTATCCCGAGCATTCGCCGAACCACAACGGCGAAACATATGTATATCCGCATGATTACGGCGGATATTATAAGCAGGAATATATGCCGGACTCGCTAAAAGGCAGAAAGTTTTATTTTCCGAAAGAGGAGGGCGACGAGCCGCGCATTGCAAAATTTATGGACGACGTGGAGCGCCGCATAAACGATAAGAACGAACATTGAACATTTCGCTGTTTTGCATTCATGCATTTCGGCGTTTTGTTTTTTTATAAAACCGAAATTCACGGCGCAATAATTCGGTATTTGAAAAAAGCCGTAAAAATCATTGCATTTTTGCCCGAAAAATTATATAATTGCAAAGATGAACGACAGACAGAAAAAAATACGCAATTTTTGCATTATAGCGCATATCGATCACGGTAAGAGTACGCTGGCAGACAGACTCATTGAAAAGACTCAGACCGTTCCGACGAGAGAAATGGAAGATCAGTTGCTCGATTCAATGGATCTTGAACGCGAGCGCGGAATTACCATAAAGCTTACGCCGGTCAGAATGTTCTACACTAAGGACGGAACGGAGTATGAATTCAATCTGATCGATACCCCGGGACACGTTGACTTTACCTATGAGGTTTCGCGCAGCCTGCGCGCTTGCGACGGAGCGATACTCGTAGTGGACGCGGCGCAGGGCGTTGAGGCGCAGACGCTTGCAAACGTATATCTTGCGCTTGATAACGATCTTGAAATTCTTCCCGTAATCAATAAAATCGATCTTCCCAGCGCAAGACCCGAGGAAGTGCGGCAGGAAATAGAGGACGTTATCGGTATCGACGCTTCGGACGCACCGCTTGTAAGCGCAAAGGAAGGAATAAACATAGAGAGTATACTCGATATGATTGTGGATAAAGTTCCGCCGCCCAAAGGCAACGAGAACGCTCCTCTTAAATGTCTTATTTTCGATTCTTATTATGATAATTATAAAGGCGCGGTATGCCTTGTGCGCGTTATCGACGGAAGCGTGAGTGCGGGTACGCGCATTAAAATGATGGCTTCGGGAAAAGTATACGATTGCGTTGAAGTCGGCGTATTTGATCCTAAACCGAAACCGATAAAAACGTTACGTGCCGGCGATGTCGGTTATATCGCCGCAAGCATAAAGGCGATTGCGGAGACTGCGCCCGGCGATACCGTTACGGACGCAGACAATCCCGCTGCCGAGCCGTGCGCCGGCTATAAGGAAGTGCAGCCCGTTGTGTACAGCGGTGTATTTCCTGTCGACGGGTCGCGTTATAACGACCTGAAAGACGCTCTCGAACGTCTAAAACTTTCAGACGCGGCTTTGCATTACGAACCCGAAGTTTCTGCGGCGCTCGGTTTCGGGTTCAGATGCGGCTTTCTCGGATTGCTTCATATGGAAATCATACAGGAGCGCCTTGAAAGAGAATTCAATCTCGATCTTATAACTACGGCTCCGGGCGTTACTTATAAGGTTCATAAAACGAACGGCGCAGTCGAGATAGTGACCAATCCGTGCAGTTTGCCCCCGGTGACGGAAATCGATTATATCGAAGAGCCTATCGCTAACGTGGAAATTTACACTCCGCCGGAATACATAGGTTCTATAATGGAGCTTTGTCAGGATAAGCGGGGTATATTCGACGATATGCAGTATCTTGACGCCAAGCGCGTGCGCATGAAATACCGTATACCTCTCAGCGAGATAGTGTTTGACTTTTTCGACGGTCTTAAATCGCGCAGCCGCGGTTATGCGAGCATGGACTATGAGGTCGGGGATTATCTGAAAAGCGATATGGTCAAACTTGACGTTATGCTTAACGGTGAAGTTTGCGACGCGCTTTCGCTCATAATTCACAGGGAAAAAGCGCAGGCTCGCGGCAGAATTCTTGCCGAAAAACTTAAACAGGTTATTCCCAGACAGCTTTTCGAAATACCGATACAGGCGGCTATAGGCGGAAAAATCATAGCGCGCGAAACCGTTAAAGCAATGCGAAAAGACGTGCTTGCAAAATGCTACGGCGGCGACGTGACGCGTAAAAAGAAACTTCTCGAAAAACAGAAAGAGGGTAAGAAACGTATGCGACAGTTCGGCAGCGTAGAAATACCTTCCGAAGCGTTTATGAGCATACTCAAACTTGACGGAGATTAAACGGTGAGATGAGAGAACTCGGCGTGTATATCCACGTGCCTTTCTGTAATTCAAAATGCGCATATTGCGACTTTACTTCGGGGGTTTACGGGGACGATGTTAAAAGGCGTTATTTCGTAAGACTCGAATCGGAAATACGGTCTTTTGATTTTTCGGATGCTACGGCGGTCAGCGTGTATTTCGGCGGGGGAACTCCTTCTTCCGTAAATGCGTCATATATTGCGGATACGCTTGCATTATTGAAGAACCGCATAGCTTTTGCGGATGACGCGGAGATCACCGTCGAATGCAATCCCGAGTCGTTTGACGAAGAAAAAGCGCAAATTTATGCGGATTCAGGTGTTAACCGTCTCAGCTTCGGTTTGCAATCGGGAAACAATATGTTGCTTGAAACTATAGGCAGACGGCATACCGTTTCCGATTTTTTGAATGCGATTCGTCGGGCGAGGCGCTATTTCGGCAATTACAGTGCGGATATTATGCTCGGGCTTCCGAAACAGACTTTATCCGACGTAAGAGACACGCTCGATATACTTAATGACGAAGGCGTTCCGCATATTTCCGCATATTCGCTGAAAGTCGAAAAAAACACCCGTCTTTATCGTGACGGCTACGCGCCTGACGACGATCTTTGCGCGGATATGTACGAATTGGTTCACGAAGAACTTGTAAAGTGCGGATTGTATCGCTACGAAGTAAGTAATTTTGCCGTTAAAGGTAAAGAGTGCAGGCATAATCTGATATATTGGAAACGGGGAGAATATGTCGGTTTCGGCGTTGCCGCGCATTCGTTTTTCTGCGACACAAGATCTGAAAATACATCCTCTTTGCGCGACTATATTTCAGGCGATTATAAACCGCTGAAACATTATATATCGCCGCGCGGCGCCGAAGCGGCGGAAGAAACAATAATGCTCGCATTGCGTATGTCCGAGGGACTCGACATAAAAGCGTTTGACGGTACATTCGGCGGAGATTTTATTAAAGACAGAGAGAGAATTCTGAAACCGCTCGTCGATAACGGATTTGTGTCTGTCGATAACGGGCGCCTGAGCCTTACCGATAAAGGTTTTTACGTTATGAACGAAATAATCGTAAGGTTGATAGGATAATTTTCATTAATTAACCGACGGGGCATCGCTCCGTTTTTTTTTATTGAGCCGATAACTTAGTATCAAATAATTCTACGCGCGCATAAAAGTCTTGCAAAAAAATTCCGTAAATTTTGAATAAAACTCTTGACAAACTCATATACTTGTGGTACGATTTAGCAGACGAGCAAAAAGAGTGCTAAGACTCTCGCGGTTTGAGTGCTAACGCTCGGAGGTGTGGAAATGGCATTATCCGAAAGAAAAGAGAAGATAATAAAAGCGGTTGTCGACAGTTATATCGACAGCTGTGAGCCTGTTTCCAGCGCCGATATAAAGGAAAGGCATTTGCCTTCATTGTCGACGGCAACGATAAGAAACGAGCTTGCTACTCTCGAAGAAATGGGTTATCTCGATCAGCCGCATACTTCTGCCGGCAGAGTACCTACAGCGGAAGCGTATAAGCTGTATGTCGAAAAACTGATGCCCGAACGCAAGCTTACGAGCGGCGAGCTTGAAATAGTTCGTAAATATTTCGATCATAAAATTACCGAAATAGGCGACGTACTCAGATCTACGGCAAAAGTTATCAGCGAAATAACTAACCTTACAGGCGTTGCCTATATACCCGACGTGCGCCGCGCAGTCATAGACAATATAAAGATAGTTAAACTTACGGAAAAAAGCGCGCTTGTTATAATCGTTACCAATCTCGGCGTATTGAAAGACGCAACTCTTTCTGTGGCGGAGGACGTAAGAGACGAATATTTCCGTTCCGCGTCGTCGTTTATTACTAATGCTTTTTCCGGACATACGATCGGCGAAGTATGTGATTGCGACGAGCTTGTATTCAGAATAACCGAAGAATATAAAGCGGTTTTCGATACTATTATTGAAATATTGAAGAGTTATGTCGTCGATGAACACGGAAAAGTCATGCTTGAGGGCAGCTCGAAGCTTCTTGAACAACCCGAATATGCCGACGTAGGAAAAGCAAAAGCCATGTTCAGATTGCTGGAATCGGAAAAAGAGTTGCTGCCCGTACTGGAAAGCAACGAAGAAATGGGGCTTTCGATAAAAATCGCTCCGGAGAAATCCGGTGACGCGCCTGAGTGTGCCGTAGTTACGGCTACTTTGACGAATAACGGCGTTAATATCGGCAAAGCGGGAGTTATCGGACCGATAAGAATGGATTATTCAAAGATAGTTTCCGTGCTTGAATATATTGAAAAGACCGTCAGCGGACTTTCGGATGCTAATGTTCGTAATGCAGACGAAGAAGGTAAAACGGCAGGAGAATAAAATGGACGAAGAAAAGAAGATCGAAGAGCAGACGGAAGACGTTTCCGGAGAAGTTACCGAAGAGCCTGAAACGGTGAATTTTACGGAGCAGATAGCCGAGCTTGAAGAAAAGCTTAAGAAAGCCGAAGCCGAACTCGACAAAAGTTTCGGAAAAATGAAAGATATCAATACTATGTACGTGCGCCTGCAAGCGGATTTCGATAATTACAAAAAACGTACTGCGGAGCAGCTTAAAAACGCGCGCGGAGAGGGTATTGCCGATGCGATGATGAAAGTCATTCCGATCGCCGACGTTATCGGAAACGCGCTTAAAATGATAACCGACGAAAAAGTAGCCGAAGGCGTGAATATGATCAACAGACAGCTTAACGACACGCTCGCGGCGTTCGGAGTGGAAGAATTACAGGCGCTCGGAAAACCATTTGATCCGGCGTTGCATAACGCGATACTTCGCGTGCCAGCAGAAAAACCCGAAATGTCGGGTTGTGTAATAGAAGTATTTCAGAAAGGTTACCGCATGGGTGACAAAATACTTCGTCACAGCGTCGTAAAGGTCGCTGAATAAACAGAAAATATTTTCGGAGGATATAAAAATGGGTAAGATTATAGGTATTGACCTCGGAACTACCAACTCTTGTGTTGCGGTACTCGAAGGCGGAGAACCCGTCGTGATACCCAATTCCGAAGGATCCAGAACGACTCCTTCCGTCGTAGGTTTTTCCAAAGACGGAGAAAGACTTGTGGGACAGGTCGCTAAACGTCAGGCGGTTGCGAATCCCGAAAGAACCGTTATTTCCATTAAGAGAGATATGGGTTCGGACAGAAAAATAAAAATAGACGATCGTTCATATTCGCCGCAGGAAATTTCCGCAATGGTGCTTTCCAAGCTTAAACAGGATGCCGAAGCGTATATCGGCGAGCCGGTAAATCAGGCAGTTATAACCGTTCCCGCATACTTCACCGACGCACAGCGCCAGGCGACCAAAGACGCGGGCAGAATCGCAGGTCTCGAAGTGCTTCGTATCATAAACGAGCCTACTGCTGCCGCGCTTGCTTACGGTCTCGACAAAGGCGGAGACAGCAATCATAAAATATTCGTATTCGACCTCGGCGGCGGTACTTTCGATATTTCCATTCTCGAAGTCGGCGACGGCGTGTTCGAAGTTGTGGCGACTGCGGGTAATAACAAGCTCGGCGGCGACGATTTCGATCAGAGAATAATGGATTATATCGTAGACCTTTTCAAAAAGGAAAACAACGTTGATCTTAAAGGCGATCGCATGGCGATGCAGAGACTTAAAGAGGCTGCGGAAAAGGCGAAAATCGAGCTTTCCCAGCTTCAGAAAACGCTTATCAGCCTGCCTTTCCTCTCTTTCGGTCCTTCCGGTCCTATCAACTTTGAGTGCGAGCTGACGAGAAGCAAGTTTGACGCGCTCACTGCCGACCTCGTCGATCAGACGGTAACTCTCAGCAAGCGCGCATTGTCCGACGCAAACCTGACCGTAAACGATCTCGATAAGGTTATTCTCGTAGGCGGTTCCACGCGTATTCCCGCGGTAGTCGAAGCGGTAAGAAAACTCACCGGCAAAGAACCGTTCAAGGGAATTAACCCCGATGAATGCGTGGCTATCGGCGCGGCAATTCAGGGCGGCGTGCTCGGCGGCGAAGTCAAAGACGTGCTTCTTCTCGACGTTACACCGCTTTCGCTCGGTATTGAAACCATGGGCGGCGTATTTACAAAGATCATAGACAGGAATACGACTATTCCGACAAAGAAGTCGCAGGTATTCTCTACGGCAGCGGATAATCAGCCTTCGGTCGATATTCACGTGCTTCAGGGTGAGCGTCCCATGGCTGCGGACAATAAAACCATCGCGCGTTTCGAGCTTGGCGGAATTCCGCCCGCACCGAGAGGAGTGCCTCAGATAGAAGTCACATTCGATATTGACGCGAACGGCATCGTACATGTCAGCGCAAAGGATAAGGGCACAGGTAAAGAACAGAGCGTTACGATAACGGCTTCGTCAAACCTCAGCGAGGAGCAGATACAGGACGCTATAAAAGACGCAGAGAAATTTGCGGCGGAAGACGAGAAACGCAAAGAGCTCGTCGAAACCAAAAACAAAGCGGATATGCTCATATTCTCCATAGAAAAATTCTTCCGCGAGAACGGCGACAAGGTCGATCCCGCAGAAAAGGAAGATCTTGAAAAAGAAATGGAGAAGGTGAAGGAAACGCTTAAGGGCGACGATGCGGACGCTATAAGAAACGCCGTCGACGAGCTTTCCAAAAAATCCGACGCGGTATTCTCTAAACTTTATCAGCAGAACGCGGGAGCTCAGGGCGCAGGCGATGTTCCTCCCGAAGGTCAGCAGTAATTAAATTAAGGATGAGGAAAAGTCCGACTTCGCTCGGACTTTTCCTATGATATTTATGAAATACAAACAGGTAACGGTAAAAGTATCTCATGACGAAGCTGAACTTGCTTCTTACGCTATGATTGAATGCGGAAGCGAAGGGGCGTCTGTTGTAGACTCCCGTGATGTTCGCGAAATAATAAGAAGTAAGTCAAACTGGGATTATTACGATGAGTCTCTCGATAAAATTTCCGATGATCACGCGTTTGTTACGGGTTGCTTCGGAGAAAATTCCGAAATAAAGCCTCTTGCCGATTTGCTTAAAAGCTATCTCGGCAGAGATGCGGAACTTTCGGTGTCTCTGTGCGATTCCGCCGACTGGGAAAACGAGTGGAAAAAATATTATTCTCCGCTCGATTTCGGAAGCATCGTGGTTGTTCCCGAATGGCTCGACGGCAAATACGATAAGCCCAAAATACTTATCGATCCCGGAATGGCTTTCGGAACGGGGTTGCATGAGTCGACGGGAATGTGTATAGATTTGCTGACCGCTGTCGGTGCAGACGGAAAAACCGTTCTCGATGTCGGATGCGGAAGCGGTATACTCGGAATAGCGTCTATAGCTCTCGGCGCAAAAGAATGCTGTTTTATCGACATCGACGAGCAGGCGGTAACCGCAACGAAATCAAATCTCGAGCGTAACGGAATGAGCGCTCGCGTTATTTGCGGAGACCTCGCAAAAGATTACGACGGGAGTGCGGATGTCGTACTTGCCAATCTTACCGCGGATATTTTGCTTATGCTTCGCGGCGGGTTACCCAAAGTAACGCGCGTCGGCAGTATTATAATAATGAGCGGCATTATCAACGCCCGCGCAGACGATGTAATAAACGGTTATACTTCGGGCGGCATGTTCGAAATAATTGACAGACGAGCAAAAGGCGAATGGCAGGCGTTTGCAATGAGAAGAAAGGTATGAAAAGATTTTTCGTTGACAAAACCGATAAACCGATAACGGTACTTAAAGGCGAGGAACGCAGACACCTTGCCGATGTTTTACGCGCGCGCGTCGGCGATACGGTGATACTTTGTCCAAATGACGGAAAAGATTATATCTATCGGATAACTTCTTTTACAAAAGACAGCGTTACTCTCGAATACGTTTCGGAAGAAAACAATCCGACCGAAACCGACTTGAAGTTAAGCGTTTTCTGCGCGTTGTTGAAAGGCGATAAAACGGAATTCGCCGTTCAGAAACTGACTGAACTGGGTGTAAAAAAGATAATTCCTTTTATAAGCGATTACACCGTGCAGCGTTCGGAAAAAAACGACAGATTGCAGAGGGCTGCGCATGAAGCTTCGAAACAATGCGGGCGGGCAATAGTTCCCGAAGTATGCCGCATAGTTTCTTTTTCGGAAATGACCGAAATGCTCAGCGGATACGATTCTGTCGTGTTTGCCTATGAAGGAGCATATGCCGACGGCTTGCGTATTGAAGATGCCGTAAAGCCTACGGATAATTCGGTTGCTCTTATTGTGGGTCCCGAAGGCGGATTTTCAGAAAAAGAAGTAGACGTTCTCCGATCTCTCGGACATATGCCCGTAACGCTGGGAAAGCGTATTCTGCGAGCGGAAACTGCGTCGGTCGCCGCCGCGGCCGTTATAATGTATATATGCGGAGAGTGGAAATGAAAATATCCGTTCTTACTCTCGGCTGCAAAGTCAATGAATGCGAAAGCCGTTCCCTTATAACTCAGCTGCGAAAGCAGGGCGCGGAAGTTACCGAGGAAGCCGTATGCGCCGATGCGTACATAATTAATACCTGTTCGGTTACGGGTGAGGCGGACAGAAAAAGCAGACAGCTTGCTGGAAAGGCAGCTCGGCTTAATCCTAACGCGAAAATTTATGTCGTAGGGTGCAGTAGCCAGAATAACGCATCTCCTTTCTTAAAAATGAAAAACGTAGTTTATATCGGCGGAAATTGCGGAAAAGAGCGTATTTTATCATATATTATGTCTGACATAATACCCGAAAAGCGTGATTTTGTATGCACTCTTCCGACTTCGTTTGAAGAAATGCCTTTTCCTGCGCATGAAAAGACGCGCGATTATATAAGAATACAGGACGGTTGCAACAATTTCTGCTCATATTGCATTATACCTTATCTTAGAGGGAGAAGCCGTTCTCGTGCAATTTCATCGATACTCGAAGAAGCGGCGAATGCGGCAAAGCATACTCGCGAAATCGTGCTGATCGGGATTGACGTTTCTTCATACGGAAAAGATACGGGTACGAATCTTACGGAGCTTGTACGCGCTCTCGGAGATATTCCGGTGCGCAAAAGGCTAAGCTCGTTCGAATGCAACGTAATCGACGAGGAATTGCTTTACGCGCTTAAAGAAAGCGGTTTTAACGATCATTTTCACATGTCTTTACAGTCAGGCAGCGATGATGTTCTGAAATCGATGAACAGGCATTATACCACGGACAAATTTTTACAGGTTGCGGAAGCAATAAGGAAGGTTTTTCCGAACGCCGGAATAACTACCGATATCATAGCGGGTTTTCCTACGGAAACAGAAAAAGATTTTCTGAAAGCATGCGAGTTCGTTCGCAAGGTCGGTTTTTCCGATATGCATGTTTTTCCTTACAGCGAAAGAAAGGGTACGCGCGCGGCAGCAATGAAACAGATTCCTATGGATATCAGACGGGAAAGAGCCGCGGTTCTCGGCGAAATAAAAAAAGAACTCAAAGCGCGTTTCCTCGAAAAACAGCTCGGCAAAACTCTCGACGTGTATTTCGAAGATAACGAAGATGGTATGACGGGCGGCTACGCGACTAATTACGTCAGGGTATTTTCCGAATCTGCAAAACCGGGCGACATATTGCCGATAAAAGTATCGCAAATTTACAAACAAGGAGTAAAATAAAAATGGATTGCGTTTTTTGTAAGATAGCGAAGGGAGAGATTCCTTCGGAAAAAGTTTATGAAGACGACGACGTAATGATAATAAAGGACATCGATCCCAAAGCGGATAAGCATTATCTTATGATTCCTCATAATCATTATAAGCTCATAAGCGAAATGAGCGACGGCGACGCCACCGCGCTTATGCGCGGAATACGTAAATTGCCCGAGCTTGCCGATAAACTCGGACTTACGGGCGGCTATCGTCTTGTTATAAATCAAGGCGACGACGCCGGACAAACTGTTTTTCATCTTCACGTGCATATACTCGGCGGTCAGACGCTTGATTTTCCGGATCTTCGGAGCAAGTAAGAAAAAATATAAGTAAAAATAAAGTTTAGCGCCAATTATTGATTTTTTCTTGACAAATATTATTTTAAATGGTAAAATACACAGGCTGACTGAAAAGTTTGCGATTTTATCCTGACGGGAAGGAGGTGTTAACTGTGTCCGTAGTAAGAGTCGGCGAAAACGAATCTTTGGAAAGCGCACTTAAGCGTTTTAAGAGAAAGTGCCAGAAAGACAATATTCTCGGTGACCTCCGCAAAAAGGAATGTTATGAAAAACCTTCCGTAAGGAGAAAGAAGAAGTCCGAGGCTGCGCGTAAACGCGGTAATAAGGGCTAAGCCAATAAGATAAAAGAAGGACTGTCGCATTTAATTTTGCGACAGTCTTTTGTATTATTTTGAAGTTTATTATTGCGAAGATATTAAATTCAGGATACTTTACAAATTGGAGTTAAATACCCGATTTTTCATTATTTGTTAAGGAAAACGTATTTTATACGTTAATTACATGGGTGAAGAAATAAAATTTTGTCGTAAAAGAACTTGTTTTGTCTTTAATGCCGCATGTCGCGAAATATGTGCTAAAATGAGAAAAAACACGGAGGTCGGAGACAATGAAAAAGGAAATGAGCGAAATAAAACGCAGAGCGCTGCTGGCAAAACAAAGACTTAAAATGGGATATTGGCAAAGAATGCAGGAAGAACGCGACAGACTGAACGATTTCACAAGCGACAGTTCCGTCATAGAATCCGCAAGATGCGCCCGCAGAAACGAATTCGAGCGTAAGAATAAAATGGCGCTGGGCGACGATTTTACCGAGCGTGACGAACGGCTTTACAGCAGGGTACGCGAAATACTGGACAGAGACGAAGATGTGATGAATCCTATAGGACAGCTCGTCGAAAGAGATGTTTTCGACAAGTTGGACGACGGAAACAAACAACGCTATATTCTCGAACTCTCTGCAAAATTCAGAGAGCTCCGTGAAAGGTATTATAAGGAAAAAAGCAAATACGTTTGACAGTTTCGCTTTAGTGTGGTAAACTATAACAAAAGAATATATCCGAGGAAAATATGAACAGCAAACTCAAAAACGAGAATACGGACTACTTTTTTAAAGCAGTGCTGAATCTTGAAAACACCGAAGAATGTTATGACTTTTTCGAGGACGTTTGCACCGTTTCGGAGTTGCATGCGATGGCTCAGCGATTGCATGTGGCAAGACTGCTCAGTCAAGGAAAAACCTATCAGGAAATATCCGCAGCGACAGGTGCTTCTACCGCGACTATAAGCAGGATAAACAAATGTCTGGAATACGGAACGGACGGATATAAAACAGCTTTGGAGAGATTAAAAAGCAATGATGACGACAGACTGTCTTAATGATGAACAACGCGCCGCCGCCCTCGATACCGAGGGCGCGGTTTTGGTAACTGCGGGTGCGGGCAGCGGAAAAACAAGATTGCTTACTCACAGAATCGCGCACATAATTCAGGATCTCGGAGTGCCGGCATATAACGTGCTTGCAATTACCTTTACGAACAAAGCTGCCGAAGAAATGCGTAACAGACTGTTTGCATTGATTCCTGACGCCGGCGATATATGGGTATCTACGTTTCACTCGATGTGTGCTCGGATACTTCGCCGCCATTCTTCCGTACTCGGATACGGTTCCAACTTTACTATTTATTCGCAGGACGAGTCCGAACGTCTTGTGAAGCAGATAATAAAGGATATGCAGCTTGAGAGCGAAAACCTTGTCAAATCGTCCTTGCGCGGTATCAGCGAAGCAAAAAACGAAGGTATTTCGCCTGAAGAGTACGAAGAAAAAAACGGCGCATATGCCGATATAAGAATGATCGTCAGGGTGTTCAAAGAGTACGAAAAAAGGCTTAAAGCCAACAATGCAATGGACTTTGACGATCTGCTTATTAAAACTTATGAACTATTTTCCGAATCGGAAGAGATTCTCGGATATTATCGTAACAAGTTCAGATACATACACGTCGACGAGTTTCAGGACACGAACGAAGTACAGTACGGACTGGTGCGAATGCTCGCAGGCAATAACGGAAACGTATTCGTAGTCGGTGACGAGGATCAGAGCATTTACGGCTGGCGCGGCGCCAACGTTACCAATATTCAGAAATTCATAGAGGATTTCGGCGCCAAAATATATAAACTCGAGCGCAATTATCGTTCGACAAAAAATATACTCGATCTCGCGAACAATCTTATAAAAAACAACACTTCCCGAATCGATAAAAAACTTTGGTCTTCCTTGGGCGACGGCGAAACTCCTGTCGTATATAAAGCGATGAGTGAAGGCGGCGAGGCGGACTTCGTAGCCAATACTATTTCGAATTACATAACGACAAAAGGATATCGACCTCACGATTTTGCAGTTCTCATGCGTGTCAACGCGTTAACGAGAACGCTGGAACAACGGTTTATGCAACGAAATATACCGTATAAAGTTTACGGCGGCTTTAAGTTTTTTGACAGAAAAGAAGTAAAAGACGTAATCGCATATCTGAGAGTTCTCTCAAACCCCGCAGACGACGAAGCAGTAATGCGAATAATTAATTTCCCCAAACGCGGAATAGGCGAAACTACGATTGCTCGTCTCGGCGAATACGCGGCGAACTCCGGTAAAAAGCTTTATGAAATAATCGCATCGGGTGACTATCCCGGGCTATCGGCGGCTACTTCGTCAAAAATCCGTTCTTTTGCGGAATTGATGGAAAAACTGTCGGAATATAAACGTAGTTCCGACGTAGCTGAACTGACCGAAAAAGTTATAGAATTGGCGGATATAAAATCCGCATATGAAGAAGACAGCGAAGAAAATACCGCCCGTAAACTTAATATCGACGACTTTGTTTCTTCCGCGCATGAGTTCGTAAAAAATCGCGGAGGAAGCCTTGACGATTTTCTGCAGGAAGTTACGTTATATACCGAAGGCGACGCCGAAACAAGCGACTGTGTGTTCCTTTCTACCGTTCACAGCGCAAAGGGCATGGAGTTCCGTTGCGTTTTCGTTATAGGCGTGGAAGAAGGACTTTTTCCGCTTGCCAGGGCCAATGACGATATCGGAGAAATGGAAGAGGAACGTCGCCTGATGTACGTTGCAATAACGCGTGCAAAGGAAAAGTTGTTCGTTACTTTCTGCTCGTCGCGTTTTATGTACGGAGAGAATAAATATTGCAGACCGAGCAGATTTCTCGGAGAAATGGACAAAAGACTGTCGTCGGTTTATTCGAAACCGCGTGAAGAAAAAATCAGTTCGGAAGAGCAGATCAGAAGCGGATACGGATATCGTAAATTTACGCCGCAAAAGGAAAGCGGGGTAGCGGTGCAGAATAAAGCCGTTCGTCAGTCGCAAGCTTTGGTGTCCGATTTCCCGGCAGGTACTCGCGTACGTCATAAAAAATTCGGCGAGGGTATTGTGCGTGAAGTTACGAATGTCGGAAGTAATTCTTATCTTGTTATAGATTTCGGAAAATTAGGAAAAATTACTTTATCTCTGGCGTTTGCGCCGCTTGAAAAATTATGATGAAAAGCAATATGGATGATATAAAAAAAAGACTGTCCGAGCTTACCGACAAACTTAACGATTACGCTTATCGGTATTACGTGCTTGACGATCCCGTCGTAACGGACGACGTTTATGACAGAATGTACGACGAGCTGGTTTTGCTTGAAAAGCAGAGCGGTATCGTTATGCCGGACTCCCCGTCAAAACGCGTCGGGGGAGAACCCGTAAAAGCTTTTGCGCCGCATACGCATATAAACAGGTTGTATTCGCTGGATAAATGTCGCAGCTTTGACGAATTGCGGGAATGGGCTGAAAAAGTGCGTAAGGCGGCAGACGGAAAACCGCCTTTATTCACTCTCGAATATAAACTTGACGGTCTTACGCTTGTCGTTACATATATCGACGGTGAATTTGCCGGTGCGGCAACTCGCGGTAACGGAATTGTAGGCGAAACGGTAACCGCGCAAGCCCGTACAATAAAAACAATACCGCGTCATATAGACGTACAAGGCAGAGTAGAGGTAAAAGGCGAGTGCATAATGCGCAGATCGTCTTTTAGAAAATACAACGAGACTGCCGAAGAACCTTTGAAAAACCCCAGAAACGGAGCTGCGGGCGCGCTCAGAAATCTTGATCCCGACGTTACGGCAAGCCGCAATCTCGATATGGTATTTTATGACGTCAATTATATTGAAACCGATTCGGTACATTCTCAGCAGGAAGGCGTAAATTGGCTGAAAAAACACGGTTTTTATACGGAAAAACTAAGTATTACGTCTGACATAGATGAGATTATAAAGCAAATCGAAGAAGTTGACCGTGACAGTCTCGACTTTGACATAGACGGAATGGTCGTTAAAACCGACAATTATGAGCTTCGCGACAAACTCGGATTTACGGACAAATTTCCCAGGTGGGCAATAGCCTATAAGTTTGAAGCCGAAGAAACCACCACCAAAGTGATTGACGTAGTATGGCAGGTCGGCAGAACGGGAAAACTCACGCCGCTTGCGTTACTCGAACCCGTTGAGCTTTGCGGGGCGACAGTAAGGCGCGCTACTTTGAATAATTACGGAGATATATTGCGGAAAAAAGTCAAAAAAGGCAGTACCGTTTTTATTCGCAGAAGCAACGACGTTATACCGGAAATTCTTGCTGCGGTAGAGGGCACGGGTACCGAAGAAATCGTAAAACCTTCCGTTTGTCCCGACTGCGGAGCGCCCCTCGTTGAAAACGGAGCTCATCTGTTTTGTTCCAACAAGGAAAATTGCAGAACCAGCATTATCGCGGCAATATCGCATTTTGCGTCCAAAGATTGTATGGACATAGACGGACTCAGTAAAAGTACGATAACGAAGTTTTACGATGAACTGGGGTTGCGCCACGCTTACTCGCTTTACGATATAAAAAAAGAAGATTTGCTCGGTCTTGAATCTTTCAAGGACAAGAAAGCCGATAATCTGCTTTCCGCAATAGAAAATAGCAAGCGCGTCAGACTGTCGTCTTTTATAAACGCGCTCGGCATACCTAACGTGGGGAAGGTGCTGGCTTCCGATCTTGCAAAGATTTACGGGGATATAAATAAACTTGCCGCGGCGTCGCCCGAGGAACTTGCGGAAATCGACGATATCGGCGAAGTAGTGGCTGAAGACATACACGAGTTTTTCAAAAAAAATCAGCAACTCGCCGAAGAATATTTTTCGAGAGGCATAACGATAATTGCCGATATAAAAACAAGCGGGGTTTTCGACGGGCAAAACGTAGTGCTTACCGGAACGCTTGCTTCGATGCCGAGAAATAAGGCTGCCGCATTGATAGAGGAACGCGGAGGACGCGTACAAAGCTCGGTTACCGGGGAAACCACATTACTTATCGCCGGTGAAAAAGCAGGCAGTAAACTTGCCAAAGCAAAAGCGGCAGGTATCCGTATAATAGACGAAAATGAATTTTTATCGCTCGTAAACGCTTGATTTCGGACGCGGAAAAGTGATATTATAATATATGCGGCGGAAGTCGCGGTTAATTTTACTTGCGAGGTATGCGCTTATGAAGAGCATGACAGGCTACGGCAAAGGCGAAGCAGATGACGGCGTAAGAAAAGTCATAATAGAGATCAAAACGGTAAACAACCGTTTTCTCGATATCAACACCCGTTTCCCCAAATCGTTGTCTTATGTCGAAGACAGCGTTAAAAAGCAGATTCAGGAAACCGTCAGACGCGGTACCGTTGATGTTTATTACACCTATGAAGTGTCCGGCGATACGGATAAAGCCGTTACTTTCGACAGAGCGTTAGCAGAAAAGTACGTCTCCGTCGCGAGACAGGCTAAAGCGGAATTCGGACTTATCGACGATATAACCGCAATGTCAATTATTCGTATGCCTGACGTTCTCGGACTCGTTACGGCAGAAGAAAATCAGGACGAGATCAAAGCTTTGTTCTCCGAAGCGACAAAGAAAGCCGCCGAAGAACTTGACGAAATGCGCATTACCGAAGGAAGGAGCGTAAAAGCCGACCTGACGCGTATTATCGGAAACATTGTAGGTTCGCTTAAAAGCGTAGCGTTGCGCGCCCCCGGCGTGGTTCTCGATTATAAGGAAAAATTACAGAAGCGTATTTCCGAACTGCTCGACAAACCGGCGGTCGATGAAGCCCGTATGGCTACCGAAATTGCTGTCTTTGCCGATAAATGCGACATTAACGAAGAAATATCCCGACTTACTTCGCATATAGATCAGTTTATGATGGCGCTCGAAAGTTCCGAGCCGCAGGGCAGACGTCTTGATTTTCTTTCTCAGGAAATGAACAGGGAAATCAATACCATGGGAAGTAAAGCCAACGACTTGGAACTCTCCAAGCTTGTTATCGGAATGAAAAACGAGCTTGAAAAGATAAAAGAACAGATAAGGAACGTTGAATGAAAAAAGGATTGCTTATTGTACTGTCGGGTCCTTCCGGCGTAGGCAAGGGCACAATGTACTCGCGTTTACTGAAAATAATGCCCGAGCTTACCGTGTCCGTGTCTGCAACAACCAGAAAGCCGCGGGACGGCGAGATAAACGGCGTGCATTATTACTTCATGAATAAAGAAAAATTCGTGTGCATGCGTGAAAACGGAGAGTTTCTCGAATGGGCGGAGACGGTAGGCAATTATTACGGGACGCCCAAAGCTCCGGTACTTTCAAAATTATCCGAAGGAAAAGACGTGTTGTTGGAAATAGACGTAAAAGGCGCAAGGCAGATAAAAGCCGCTTATCCCGATTGCGTAACTATTTTCGTACTTCCTCCGAGTGAGTCTGAGCTTGCGCGCAGGCTCAGGGGCAGAGGCACCGAAACAGACGAACAGGTAAAAGCGAGACTCGCGCTTGCCGTAAGTGAAATAGGCGAAAGCGGCGAATTCGATCACAGAGTGGTGAACGCCGATTTGGATACCGCGGTAGCGGAAGTAACAGATATTATCAGAAAAGCAAAAGGAGAGTAATTATGCTTATCGATCCTCCCATTGACAAACTTATTGAAAAAGTAGGATGCAAGTATGCGCTCGTATGCCTTGTAACGAAGCGTGCGAGAGAGATTCAGCAGAAACTCGGAGAAGAGACTTCGTCGCTTCATGCCGAATTCAATCCGATATCTTATGCTTCGCACGAAGTGTACGACGGTACGGTAGAAATTTCGGACGAGAACTGATAATTTATGAATCTTAATGGCAAGTGCGTACTTGTCGGAGTAACCGGCGGCATAGCGGTATACAAAGTCTGCGAACTGGTATCTTCGCTTAAAAAACAGGGTGCGGAAGTTCATGTGGCAATGACTGCGAATGCGACCGAGTTTGTTTCTCCGCTTACGTTTGAAACACTGAGCAATAACCGCGTAGTCGTGGATACGTTCGACAAGAACCGCGAGTGGGAAGTCGAACACGTTTCGCTTGCGAAAAAAGCCGATGTTTGCGTCATAGCGCCGTGTACTGCAGATTTTGCGGGAAAGCTTGCTTCGGGCATAGCGGACGACTTTCTTTCCACGACCGTAATGGCGTGCGTTTGTCCGATATTGCTTGCGCCGGCAATGAATACAAATATGCTTAATTCAAAAGCATACCGCGCAAACGAAAAAACTCTTGCGGAACGCGGGGTGCATTTTGTTCCTACCGAAAGCGGATTGCTTGCTTGCGGCGACCGAGGCGACGGAAGGCTTGCCGATCCCAAAGCGATAGAAAAATGCGTAATCGACTTGCTTTATCCCCGTAAAGATTATGTAGGTAAAACGGTATTGGTTACTGCGGGCGGTACGATCGAACCTATCGATCCCGTAAGGTTTATCTGTAACCGTTCGAGCGGAAAAATGGGCGTAGCGATCGCCAAAGCGGCTGCTGACAGAGGCGCGGACGTAATTCTTGTTTGCGGTAATATTGCAGTTAATGCCGACGATAAAAGATTTACGCGTATAAACGTTCAGACAACCGAGGAAATGTATGACGCTGTGATCGGAAATTGCCTTAAAGCGGATGTTATAATAAAAGCTGCCGCTCCGTGCGATTTCAGACCGTCGGCAATATCCTCGGAGAAGATAAAAGCAGACGGATCGATTACGGTCGAGTTGGAAAAGACGCCGGACATCGCGGCTGCGGTCGGAAAAATAAAAGGCGACAGAAAACTCGTCGTTTTTGCCGCTGAAACAAACGATACCGAAGAGAACGCGCGTAAAAAACTGAAGAAAAAGAATGCCGATATGGTTGTCGCAAATGACGTGACCAAAGAGGGAGCGGGGTTTGGCACGGATACGAA
This sequence comes from uncultured Eubacteriales bacterium, assembly GCA_949292715.1. Taxonomy (GTDB): domain Bacteria; phylum Bacillota; class Clostridia; order Christensenellales; family Pumilibacteraceae; genus Protoclostridium. Next base: position 885 of record CASFAN010000005.1, on the reverse strand, counting down.
TATAGCGACTCTCATCACTCAAAAAAATATCGAGCGTTTACCGGTAATGAGTAAATCGGCGCTTGCCGATATAATACTTGACAGGATAATCCGAGAGTAATGTTTGCCGAAGTTATCGTAGATATAGCTGCCGCAGAAGTAGACCGTATATTCGACTATGGTTGTGGCAGTTTTAATATTTCAAGGGGAGTGCGAGTGACTGTACCTTTCGGGCGTATGACGGTCGAAGGTTTTGTCATAGGACTTAAAGAAAGCACTGACGTTTCCCCCGATAAACTTAAATCCGTAATAAGCGTTCTTGATAAAACTCCGGTAATAACCGATGAAATGTTTGCGCTTATGGATTATATGTGCGGTAAACTTCATCTGATGAAAGTAGATATATTGCGTCTTTTTATCCCTTCTGCAATGCGGGGCGGCCGCATAAAAGAGCTGGTGCGTCAGCTTGCCGTTCTTTCGGAAGATTACCGCGGGCGCGATCCCGATGAGTTTATTAAAAAATCCGCATTGGCTCAAAGAGATATATTCGAATATCTTTCATATGATAAACCCGAAGGCGAATACGTAAGCGAGCTGAATAAAATTTTGTCTGCAAGCGCGCTCAGAAATCTTGCCGAGCGCGGTATAGTCAACATAGTCGATGCGGAAAAGCAACGCGTTCCTTATGCACAGTTATTTCCGACAGATTCGGGAGAAGTCACGCTTACCGATCAGCAGCAAAAAGCTTTCGACGAAATAAGCGCTTCCAAAGGGCAGACGTTTTTGCTTCACGGCGTGACGGGCAGCGGAAAAACCGAAGTTTATATGCGTTGTATAAAAGCTGCGCTCGAACAGGGCAAAACTTCGATTATGCTTGTTCCGGAAATCTCGCTGACTCCTCAGGTT
>CASFAN010000004.1 GCA_949292715.1 uncultured Eubacteriales bacterium | reverse complement strand
TCCTTTGTATCGAATAAACGGAGCTTGTTTTCAAAAAACTGCGGTTTGAAAAAGTCGTCCGTGATGTGAAAGCGGCGGCAGTTGTTACGCGCGTAGCAATATCGACAACCAATCGGGCAGCCAATAACGATATTCAGATTTTTGATCTTATCTTTGATGGGAAATACCATAATTTATTTTTTCTGCGCGGCGGCAAATTCGCCGTAGCCCTTCCAGCCGAATACTGCTTCCACGCTTTCATCTGCAAAAACATTCTTTACGTTGCAGATATGCAGAACATGGTCGTCCGCATCCACGGTCTCACAGACGCTTGCTACAATGGCAAGGCGGGTTGCTTCGGGAATTTCGATTTCCGTGCCGGCGAGTTTCTGCATGGCAATGCCGAATTTTTCAACCTTATCGGTAGCCCTTCCAGAAGAAGTACCGCAGGCGATGAGTGCGCCCGTAAGCGAAACGCCGGGAACCGCAATAACTACTTCTTTATTTTTTGCAAGAAGTTCCAAAGTGTAAGCGCCCTTATTGAGTGAAAAGACGACTTTTCCGGGATTGGTGGAAGCATACGTCCAAAAAGCGAGCGTTGCCATGTTGTTCTTACCGTTCGGTTTTTTGGTGCAGATGAAAGTCATGGGGTTGGGCGAAGTAAAAACGGGTGCCTGCGCGATTTTGATTTCATTCATAGCGACATCTCCTGAAATTATATTTCGTACCATATAGTACAATTATATAATACCATATAGAACTAATTCCGTCAAGAAAAATTATAGGCAAGACGATAATAAATTCCGATATTTTAACCGTTTGGCACCATGGCGTGTGCTTGGCATAGACAAGATAAAGTTGTATTACAAGCCGAGCGAAGAGATAAACGCTTACGCGCTCGGACACAGGACGGTAATTGTCACTCACGGACTTATAAACAGCATGGACGCGGATATGATAAAAGGAGTGCTTGCGCACGAATTCGGTCATATCGCAAGCGGGGATTCGGATCTTAAACTGGGGATCTCCGTTTCAAACAGCATACTGATGATCTTCGCTCTTATCATAAACTTTATCATAACATTCTTCTCGATTGTCATCGGTCTTGCGACAAAGAAGGTCAGCGGGCTGGTATTCGGCAAGATACTGGGGTCGATAGGCGTATTTCTGGTTACTCTGGTATACGGTATATGGACTAAGATAGGCATGCTTCTCGTCAACGCTACTTCGAGAAAGGATGAGTACGCGGCGGACGCTTTCGCGGTGGATTGCGGCTACGGCGCAAATCTTTACACGGCGCTTGACGCTCCGGACGGAGTAAAGGCAAAATCGAATTTCTTTTCTCTTCTTGCCAGCACTCATCCCGATACGGTGGATAGACTCGCGGCGATAAGGACCAGACTGGAAGGAAAAGCATAAAACGTTCGTAACTTGGGCACAATAATCCAAGTTTCATAAAGGTTTTTTATCGTTGTATATTTTACTTGCCGACGGATTTCATTCCGTCGGTTTTTTTATTTATTATCTAGTTATATGTTATAGTAACGTTTGAATTTATATTAAAACTTAAATTCGAACAGTATTTCTTAAATAGGTCTTCCTACCAATTCGTCTATGCTTACGTCAAAAAATTCTGCTATAGCGATAAGCGTGTCAAGATCGGG
>CASFAN010000003.1 GCA_949292715.1 uncultured Eubacteriales bacterium | reverse complement strand
ATCGATCGGTATGAAACACAGCGTTAGCGGTGCTCAAAATCAAGGAGTAAGCACGAATTTACTTCGGGCGCACGACCTTTGATTCCCTCGCGAGCGGTGAGCGAACGAGGGCGAAGGGGCGGGAAACAATGCAGAGCATTTTTGCGAACATTGTTGCCCGCATTTATCAGGCGGGCGAGCTAACGCATAGCGTTAGCGTGGTTTGCCGACGAATACAAAAAGCACTTGAAAGCTGTCGGCTTTCAAGTGCTTTTTGTATGAGACGGTGCGGAGCCCCGCCCGCCGAATGTATCCTTTGGCGTTCGCGCTTATATGAGCGCGCACTCTTGTTATATTATCGCTTGCTATGCGCGCGAAATATAACAATCGGCGCGAAACTTGTTTAGCGGTGCGCAATATACACTATATAAGCGGCAAAGTAAACCAGAATACAGAACCTTTGCCCTTTTCGCTGTCCACGCCGAACGTGGTCTTGTGCAGTTCGAGAATGGATTTTACTATACTGAGTCCGAGACCGCTGCCGACTACGCGGCGTTTATCCTGTGCAAGTCTGTAATATTTATCCCATACGGTATGCAATTCTTCTTCGGTCATGCCCTTTCCCGTATCTTCTATCTCCACGCGGGCGGCGTTTTTGTCGGCATAACAGCGAACCGTGACGAGTTTGTCTTCGCCCGTATAGTTCATCGCGTTACCCATAAGATTATAAATAACCCTGTCTATCTTGTCGCGATCGCCGCGAACAAGCAGATCGGGAGCTATCTCCGTTTTAAAAACATAGCCCTTTGTTTCTTCCATTATACCGAAGCGCTTGACCGCCTCGTTAAGCTGCGCGGAAATATCGAACACGCTCGGATTGAGTTCGAGCACGCCCGCTTCAAGCTTACTGAGTTCCACGACTTCGTTTATAAGCGCGGTCAGACGATCGGTTTCGTCCATTATTACCTGCGCCTGCTTTGCGCATTTCTCCTTGTTTCCGCCAGAAATATCGCGGATCATTTCGCTGTATGCCCTTATCATCGTAAGCGGCGTTTTCATGTCGTGCGACACGTTCGCGAGCAGATCGCGGCGAAATTTATTATTCTTTTCCGCTTCGTCGAAAGCATAGTTGAACGCCGCGGAAAGTTCGTTGATTTCCGCAAACTTGGTATCGGTGGAAAGAGGTTTGCGTTTGCCGCTTTTGTTTTTTACGGGTGCGGTGACCTTATCGGCGAGAGTACGCATGGGACGCGCCGCGACTCCCGAACCGAAAAACGCCACAACCGCGCTTATAAGCAGACACGCGACGGTTATTACCACGAGCTGTCCCGCAAGCGTGCTGCGCGCGGGACTGAAAGAGGGCAGTTCGCTTGAAATATAAACGTAAGTCATAACGCTTATGCCCTCCTCTTCCGAATATATTTTCGTTCTGTAACCGTAAAAGACTACGTCGAAATCAAGCTCTTCCAGCTTTGTCGTATCCGAAACGAAAGCCTCTTCATATCCGAGGTTTTCGAGATAATAATCGTAAAGAATGCCTTCGAGCCCCGCCGCGGTTATACCGCCGACCGTTGCGGAAACGACGTTGACGGGCTCGCCGTAATCGTCCACGTTAAAAACCATTACGTTCACGTTGCTCGCGTTCGCATAGTCGTTTATAAGATCCTGCAAAGTTTCCGAATCCGCACCGCCGCGCACCGCTTCGAAATACTCCGACGTAAACGCCGCGCCTGTTCGCGATATTTCGTTACGCTGAAACCCTACGTAAAAAGTCGAATAAAAAATTATTTCGAATATCCATACTATGCCGAGCATGAGTATGGTCATAAGCACGAAAATTATCCAGAGATTGAATCTTATCGAACGGAAACGGTGTTTTTTACGCGGCAAAACCCCCGTCGTATTCTCTTCGGGTGCTGCGTCGGGTGAAAAAACAAGCCCGCAAACGGCGGCAGGCTTGCTTTTATCGTTGTCTTTCACGTCCTTTTCCATCGTTTCTCCGGTTTTCAGAGTACGAGTTTATAACCTACTCCGCGGAGAGTAAGTATCTTATCTCTGTAAGGTCCGAGATTGGCGCGGAGCATTTTGATATGAGTATCTACGGTTCTGTCCTCGCCGAAAAAGTCATAACCCCATACGTCCGCGAGCAACTGTTCGCGCGGGATTGCCACGCCTTCGTTTTTCACGAGATAAAAAAGCAGATCGTATTCGCGCGGGGTAAGATATACCTTGTTCCCGTCCACGTATACGCTTCTTCCCGCAACGTCTATTTCCAGTCCGTCGGATACCACTTTTTTGTTTGCGGTTTTTCCGCGGCGAAGCACCGCGCCTATACGCGCGACTACCTCTTTAGGCGAAAAAGGCTTCGTGACGTAATCGTCCGCACCGATCTCGAAACCGAAAAGCTTGTCGTACTCTTCGCTTCTCGCGCTCAGCATTATTACGGGAACGTCCTTATCCTTCTTTATTTCCTTGACCGCGCTGTAACCGTCCAGCTTGGGCATCATTACATCCATCACGATCAGATCGTAATTATCCGCTTTCGCCTGTTTTATAGCGTCCATACCGTCGACTGCTTCTCCAACCTCGTAACCTTCGAGTTCGAGATATTCTCTAAGCACGTCGCGTATGCCCTGTTCGTCATCGACAATGAGTACTTTCGACATTTCAGCCCCTCTCCTTACCGTATTTGAGTACTTCCGTAACGGTCTTTCCGTACGGCTCGCGTTTTGTTTTTTTCGGTCGCCGCCGTCTACACTATCGCGCCCAACGGCGTAAGTGCATAACCTACGGCTGTCGCAAACAGAACTATTCCGCCTATTATAAGTGCGTTCTGCTTCGCGTTTTTATTTTCTTTTATCAGCACCGCCATGCCGAGTCCCGCATTGACCGCAAGTCCCGCCACCGCCGCGCCGAGAGTCAGCGCTCCTCCGGCGAAAAGCTCGGTTATCATTACGCTGGACGCACAGTTGGGTATCAGTCCGATAAGCACCGCCACAAGCGGTTGAATATATGTGCCGCTGTCCATGAATGCACGGAAATTATCTTCCTTCACGAAAAATATTACCGTTCCGAGCGCTAAGTTTACTATAAACACAAAAAGCGTTATCCAGCACGTGTGAATTATCGGATGAGCGAAATACTTTGAAAAAACGCCTTTTCCGTGTTCTTCGCCTATGCTGTGACCGCAACAACCGTGTTCGTGCGCATGCAGGTATTCCCCGTCGTGCTCATGAGAATGTTCGTCGCCGTGCGGTTCGTCTTCCGTGGCAAGCTCTTCGGTCTTTTCCGTAGCGGCAGACGGATTTTTTACGCGCCTGCGTATACCGCATATAAGCTCGACTCCGTATCCCGCCGTAAGAGCCATTATTACCTTTATACCGATGAGTATTCCGGTAGCAGCCCACGCCGACGGATCCGCCGCGGCTTCGCCTATAAGTATAGGCAATGCCTCGTCGCTGGTCGCAATGAATACCGCGACGAGCGTTCCCGCGGTAACCAGCTTTTTTGAATAAAGCTCGCCGGCTACGACGGAAAATCCGCATTGCGGCAAAAGCGCAAGTCCCGTCCCGAATAACGGCGCGAAACGCGATTGCAGTATGCCGCGTTTTATTTTACCCGTTTTGCGGACTTCGAGAAAATTTATCAGCAAATGAACCGCAAAAAGGAAAGGGATAAGGCGCGCGGTATCGATCAATGAATCAATAATTACATTGTAATATTCCAATCCTTTACCGCCTCTTTTTCTTCGATCGACTTATTCCCCTTCCGTTTATTTTATTATAATATTCCCGTCTTGTCAAGAGTTATTTCAAATTTTTATTTTCTGTAAACGTTTTGCAGGGGGAAAACTTCTTTGAAAAGAAGTTTTCCCCCTGCACCCCTTTTCAAGAAACTTAAAATCTTTTTATTCTTTTGTAAGTGTTTTGCGGGGGTGCCCTTCTTTGAAAAGAATGTCACCCCCGCACCCCCCTTCCAAGAAACTTAAAAAATTTTTATTAATTAAAAATCACTTTAAGTTTTTAGAAAAAAATAAAAACCTTAAAAATAAGAACGAGTAACTTATAGAGTACGGCAAGCAGTAGATGCGAACGGATTTTTCGAGTGGCAGACATTTTCTTCGGAGCGTGCGAAGCGATAGCGGGCGCCATAAGGTGACCCTATGGCGCCCCGAAAAAATGGCTGTACGCGGAAAAGACGTCGCAGATACGGGTATATGTTGCGCAACACAGTAAAAAAGAAAAGTGCCTTTCGGCATTTTTCTTTTTTACGTCAGTGTAGCGTTAGCGGTGCGCAATATTAGCTAGCGAATTTGCTATGTTTATTATCGTGGATTCTTTGAAAGGATCGTCCACGCCCGCGTTATTAAGCAGCTTACCGAAATCGTAAGTACCGTTACCGTAGCACTGTATATAGTGATATTCTTCGAGCGCCGAAGCATAATC
>CASFAN010000002.1 GCA_949292715.1 uncultured Eubacteriales bacterium | reverse complement strand
AAGGTCACTTAGCGGCGGTCGCACGCGGGTGCGTGCTAAAAAAACACGCCTTATCATCCGAAAATCTATCCGCAATCGCTGTTTGTTTTGACTATAAATTACTTTATTTGTGTATTGCTTATTTATATAAACACACGTTTTCCTCAAAAATCCAACCGCATTGCTGCCATATAGTCTTAAAGTAACTTTAATTCGTATAGTAGCTTTGTACTTTAAAATAAGCTGTAATAAAGCAGATACTGTTCGGATATAGTGCAAGGAGCTGTTGCACTTCTGAATGCAACAGCTCCCTATGATTTAGTGTCGAATACGTATTGTCGGTATTATCAGTCTATCTTGTTTTTGCGTCTGACTTTAAGGACGATAAGAATGACAATAAACGCCGCAACGATCGCCGCAATAACGAACATTACGACCTGATATACGCCCGCTTCGGTGTGACGAACATATTCGGTAAGCACGTAGCATTCCTGTGTTTCGCCGTTTTCGTCGACATATCTTATGTGCGTATATTCGTTTGCTTTCGTAAATTCGCCGACTATTTCTATCTGCTGTCCGTCTGCAAGACGATTTCCGTTTTCAACGTATTTTTCGCCTATAAGATCGTAACAGACCGCGCCGTCTTTGCATTTTATTTTTCCGTTGAAATCCGGATCGACATTGTGACCCATGTTCGAACCGCTGAGAGAAATACAGTAACTTTTGACGTAACCGTCGTAAACTTTATCTTCGTATTTATATGCGATACGGTACCAAGCGTCGCCCTCCGCGTCGATATAGTTTTCTGCAAAAGGCATTACGGTGCACGAAGAATTTACGGTAAGCGCGAAATTGTCTATTTCGGGCGCCGACAGGGAAGGATATTTTCTTACGGTAGTTCCTTCCGTGACGTATGCTTTTGTCGGTTCTTCGTCTGCGTATTGCTCGGGGTCGCCCAACGCTTTGACGTTCATGAAACCTTTGAAGGATTCTTTGCCGCTGCGGTTTTCGGCAATCGCATAACAGAAATCCGTGTCTTCGTATAAAGCTATGACCGTTACGAACGTTCCTTCTGGTATTTCGTCCGCAACTATATATTTATCGTTGTTTCCGTCGGAATTTGCCGCAAAAACGGAAGGCATTTCGACGGGGAAAGGGTATATTTCCGTAGAAACAATGACCTTTCTTATGTCGGCTTTATAATTTTCGTCGTTCGGGGTTCCCGAGTCGTAGGGAGCTTTGAACGCGTCGTAATCAACAATGTCTTCGGAACCGTTTTTCATATCCGATCCCGCATCGCCGCTTTTTATCAATCCGGTGTTAGACGAATCGGGATCGATTGTTATAAAGTCCCCGAATCCCGCAGTGTAGCCGTCGGAAACGAATTCGCATTCGCATATCGCGAAAGACGTAAGACCGCTGACTTCGTATGCGGGGGAAGCGGAGTCGTTTTTATATATTCCTTCGTCTGTAAGACGAAAGACGTTCCCGGCACGGTCTGTCGAAATGTCGAAAGCTCCGTCTATGGAAGCAAGCGTTTCGTCCGCGCTTTCTGAGTCTGAGGAAGCGAAATAATTTACGGAACCGTCGGAAAACAACGCGAAAAATCCGCCTTCGGGATGCGCTGAAATCGCGATCGCGTCTTGCGCTATGGCTTCGTTGCTTACGGAGGAATATACCGTTCCGTCGGAAGCGAGGGCATAAATGATATCTTCCGCTATTTCGGCGCGATCCGCGCATATGTCGGTAATGACGGAAGTGTTGCCGCCGACAGTGAATTTATCTGTTTCTTCAAGACTGCCGTCGTATTCTGTGATGTATTTATCGCCTGCGACAAAAACGTTTCCGGTGTAGCCGATTGTCACGGCTTCGGGTTTTACGGCGGTGATTTTTTTATAAGAACCGTCGCGGAATACGGTAAGCGTATTGTTGCCTTTGTCGGTAACGGCTATAATCCTGCGCCTGGACGACACGGATATTTTACCTGAAGAAGCGACGAGCGTTTCCGAGATTCCGTCATCGTAACGGCATATCTTTCCTGAAGTCTGCGCGTATAAAAGCGCGTCGCCGTCGGCGGAAAGGGAAGTTATGCCTCCTCCTATATTGTTTATGCTTTCGGAAAGACTCACGCTGTATACGGAGTAAGGCGTGGAATAATATATTTCTCCCGAATCGGTGACTGCCATACAAGAAATTTTTCCGTCGCATGCAAGTTCGTTTTCGAGCTTGGTTTTGACCGTACCATCGAAACTCCAAAGCGAATTGGTTGAAGAGGATTCGGAATATTCGATCAGATAAAGTTTGCCGTTTGCAGCATATCCCGCCGTGAAAACATTGCCTGATTCGGGAAGCGCGTAATTTTCGTTTACGACGCCTTCCGCGTCCGTAACGGTAACCTTGTCGCTTTTTATAACGTAAAGATTTTTATCGAAGCAGGCGGCAACCGTTTCTTTGCCGTAAAGATATATTTTATCTTCGGACACCCCCAGCTTATCGTAAGGCGCGCTTTCGTCTGATTTTACGAGAGTCTGCGTAACGGACGAAAATTTCCCGTCGGCATATGCTGAAACGTTTCCGCTTTCGTCAAGAATATAAGTTTTGTCGCCGAAATTAACGGCGGCGACAGGCGTGCTCATCAGATAACCGTATGAAAATGCTTCCGCGTAAGCGGGAACGGCTGACGTATCTGCCATTACGGGCAGGCTTGTACGGTATGTAAAAAATGACAGCCCGGCAAGCGTGACCGCTATTATTGCGGCCGCGATTACGGCTGTAAAAGTTGTCAGACGGTATTTCATACTCCCAAGTATACCATTTGCGGAAGGCAAAGTAAACAAATTATTAAATATTCCGCAAAATATTTTTCAAAAAGGTATTTACAAACCGAATATGTTGTGTTATAATTGCTTAAAAGGTAAATGGTGGAATAATGCATTAACGGAAGGAGTTTTATGGAAAAAATTGCCGTAATAGACATGGGCAGCAATCTGGCAAAGCTGATACTCGCTTATGTGCTTGAAGATGGTCACAATGACGGCCATTTCGTTGTGTTCGACGAATTGCAGGAAACGGTAAGGCTCGGACAGGATATGGAACGCGACGGATACATTAAACCTTCGCGGATCGCTCAGGCTGTGAAAACGCTTAAAATGTTTAAAAAGCTGTGCGATACCAACAATGTGGACAAGGTGTATGCGATAGCTACTAATGCTGTCAGGCGCGCCAAGAATCAGAAAAGTTTTCTTGAAGAAGTGAATTCCACCTGCGGATTTAAGCTGAAAGTTCTCAGCGAAGAGGAAGAGACTCAGCTTATTTACCACGGGGTGATCAACTCTCTCGACATACCGAAGGGGGTTATTCTCGATATAAGCGGAAGCAGTTTTCAGCTTGTTCAGTATAACAGGAGAAATATACTTAATCGCGCTACGCTTCCGTTCGGAGCAATTACGCTCAGCGATCTTTTCAACGACGGTACGAATCCGCCCGAAAAAGTCTCCGAACTTATAGAAGAGTACGTTACCAATCAGCTTTCGGAAATCCCGTGGCTGAAAGAAATCGAACCGGACGTTCAGCTGATCGGCGTGGGTGGATCTTTCCGCAATCTCGCCACTATCAGTCAGCGACTTAAAAGATACCCGCTTTCCGCGATCCATAATTACAACGTGGGTAAGGAAGAATTTATCAATATCTACGATATGATAAAAGTGCTTCCCGTGGACAAGCGCGCAAAAATCAAAGGGCTTAACGAAGAGCGTGCGGACATATTCGTTTCCGCTCTTGCAAGCATAAAATCATTCTTCGATTGCAGCAACTTCGGTAACGTCGTTATTTCGGCTTCGGGCATAAGGGAAGGCATTATGTTCAATCATGCGGTGCCGACGACTCTTGAAAAGCCGATCAGCGATATAGTGGCGCATTCCGTATATACGCAACTTTATTACTGCGATCAGAACATAAAACACTGCGAGCAGGTTTGCAATCTTTCGATTATGCTTTACAAGCAGCTTCGGGTGCTTCATAAGCTGCCCAGAATGTATGTTAAGATCCTGCGCGTGGCTGCGCTTATGCATGATATAGGTATTCGTCTTAAATATTACGCTCACAATAAACATTCGTTCTATTTCATACTCAACAGTACGCTTTACGGGCTTTCGCACAGGGATATGGTGCTTGCGGCTTTCGTTGCGCTCGGTCATCATCCCAGCGAATTCAATATGCAGGAATGGAACAAGTATAAAGATATCGTGAGCGAAGAAGATCTTGCCGCGGTTATGAAACTCGGCGTAATTCTCCGAATAGCCGAATCTCTCGACAGATCCATGAGCAGCGGTATCAAATCCATAAACTGCGACGTACTCGGCGACTCCGTTATAATGAAGACGGAAGCGGAAGGCGATTGTTCGCTTGAAATCAAGGACGCGCTTAATGCACGCGCCGATTTTGCAAAGGCATATAAGAAAAATCTGGATATACTCTGATGAAGATAATAATGGCGTCCGCTTCGCCGCGGCGCGCCGAACTTATAAAAAAACTCGGCTATGCGGAAGTCGAAACGCGTCCTTCGGGGGCAATTGAGCATACGGACAAAACGGCGCCGGAAGAGGTTGTCGTTGAGCTTGCAAAACTGAAAGCGATGTCCGTACATGCCGATGTTCCCGTGCTGGGCGCGGATACGGTGGTTTCCGTAGGCAATATCATTCTCGGCAAGCCGCACTCGGAAGAGGAGGCTTTTGCCATGTTCCGCGCACTTTGCGGACGTACCCATTCGGTGTATACGGGCGTATGCGTCACGGACGGAAAGAAAACCGTTTGCGGATATGAAAAGACACTTGTCGCTTTTGCGCCTTATGACGAAAAGACGGTGAAAGAATATATCGCAAGCGGAAAACCTTTCGATAAAGCCGGCGGTTACGGAATACAGGATAAAGAGCTTGCTCCGATTCTGCGCGGGATCGAAGGCGACTACGACAATGTGGTCGGGCTGCCCGTAGGGTTGGTGGATAAGCTTTTGAGGGAGAATTTTTTATGACAGAAGAACTTGCCGTATCGTTGGGCACTTCGTATACTTCCGTTTTTATCCCGGGCAACGGGATTGTTCTCAGCGAACCGTCCGTTATAGTTTATAACGGCGATCCGTCTCAAAGAAGAGTCCGCGCTGCGGGCAAGGATGCCGCTTCGATGGAAGGGAGAGCGGGCGACAGACTGACTGTCGTACGTCCCATAGAGGACGGCGTGATAGCGGATGCGGACGCGTGCCGCGATATGCTTTATTCTTTCGTATGCAGGCTTTATCCTCCTCGCGTGTTTTCTCCGCGTATAAGAGCGGTAGCCGGAATTCCCATGGGGCTCAGCCTGGAAGAACGCAGACTTTATGACGACGTATTTGCGAAAGCCGGTTTTCACGAAACCGTAATGATAGAAAACGCCATGCTTGCGGCTATCGGCGCGGGATTACCCGTACATACTCACAAAAGCAGTCTTATCGTCGATATAGGCGGAGGCACTACGGAAATAGCCGTTGTGTCGCTCGGAAGTATCGTAAACGGATGCAGCATAAGCGTAGGCGGCGATATGATGGATAAAGCGCTTCGCGATTACCTCATGGGGAAATACAATCTTAATGTGGGAAACGAAACCATAAGGAAGATCAAACGCCGTATAGGCAGCCTTTATTCAAACGATAAATCAGGGGTGACGGTATCGGGAACGGATATCGCAGCGCGGGCTCCCGCTAATTTCAGAGTCAACGCAACGGACGTAATGGACGCGCTTATGCCTTATTATCTGCGTATAGCCGACGCGATAGACAGCATATTGCAGGTATTGCCTCCCGAGACTTCGGCGGATATTTCCACCGACGGAATACATGTCACCGGCGGCGCGGGTAAAATACTCGGACTGGATAAACTGTTTTTCAGTAAGCTTAATCTGCCGGTTACCGTACATCAGGACGCCGAATACGCTACCGTGCTCGGAGGCGGAAAATTACTTGAAAACACCGTGCTTCTGAACGAAATCGTCAGTCAGCGTTAGTGCTTCGAAAAAATTTAAGACAATTACCGAAACAGCCGTTTTTTGAATGCAATCGCGGCTGTTTTGTTTTTTTCTTTTGTCTTTCAATCGACTTGATTCGGCAATAAATCCGACATTGTTTTATCATTCTTTTCCGCATTTATGTTACACTGCAAAAGATATGGCGAGATCTATAGTAGTGACAAGCGGAAAAGGCGGCGTAGGCAAAACAACCGTAACGGCTAACCTCGGCAGAATATTTGCTTCGATGGGGGAAAGCTGCGTAGTGCTTGACGCAGACATCGGGCTCAATAATCTGGATGTACTGCTCGGTATGGACAGTCGCGTCGTTTATGATATAGTTGACGTTGCGGAAGGCAGGTGCCGTCTCAGACAGGCGTTGATTCGCGATACCGAGGAATCGGAACTTTACGTGCTTCCGAGTGCTCACAGTTACGATAAAGCCGCGCTTAACGGGCAGAGTCTCAAAGAAATCGTTACAAGGCTTTCGGTCGGGTTCGATATCGTGTTGGTGGATTGTCCCGCCGGTATAGAGGCGGGATTCAAGCGCGCCGTTGCGTCATGCGAAGAGGCGATACTCGTAACGACTCCGCACATCAGCAGCGTGAGGGACGCGGAAACCGTACTCGGACTGCTCAGAAAGAACGGAATGAACAGAATTTATACCGTAATGAACCGTGTGCGCGGCGACCTTACTCTTACCGGAGAGATGCTGTCGCGCCAGGATGTGGAAAGGCTGACAGGCACCGAGGTATTCGGCATGATACCCGAGGAAGACGAACTTAATCTTCTAAGCAATTCTCTTAACTACGGATTGAGCGAAGGCTATGCGGCTTGCTGCGCACTTGCCCGCGGGATTCTTTCAGGAACGCCGGAGCTATACGACCTTACGAAAAAATATCGTGGATTGTTCGGAAGAATAAGAAGAAACATGAAAAGAAAGTTATAAACGGGGGAGTAAAATTATGCGTTCGACTGTGTCGGAAAATCTTAAAAAGTATCTTTTGGGCGCGAAAGTCAGGTCGCTTTCGTCTTTGCTTGTTCTGCTTAAAAGCGATCTGCGTAATCTGCTTGAAGAGTACATGAAGCTGTCGGGGGAAATAAAAGTGCTTGCGGATATAGACGAAGACGGCGGCGACGTACTGTTTTCGTTGTCTTTTTCCGCGTCCGAAATTTATGAAACCGGACAGATTTTACAGTAATATAAAACTTTTGTCGCGCGTAAATATAAGCGTGTGAAGTGTCGCGTCAAAAGGCGTAAAAGAGAAGGGCTTACGGTATCTCCTTTTACCGTAATTACCGCGGTGGCTTTGACCGTTATGGGATACGGCGTCGCCGTGCTTTCGTATGCCGCGGCGCTTATTTTACATGAGTTCGCACACGCTTTCGTGAGCGAAAGGCTCGGTTACGGTCTTAAAAATATACACATCGCTCCTTACGGCGTGTCCATAGGCGGGGATTACGATTATGTTAAACCGTCGGACGAAATCAAAATCGCAATAGCGGGACCTGCCGCAAACTTCGTTTTCTGGTTGCTGATAACGGGCGCATGGTGGTTGTTTCCGTCATTGTATACGCCTACTCAGTCGATAGCCGAAGCGGGGCTTTTCACGGCAGTCGTTAATTTGCTTCCCGTGTATCCGATGGATGGCGGCAGAGTGTTGCACGGGATGCTTTTATGGAGATTTTCACACAAAACGGCGGGTATTATATCACGCATAGTATCTGTATTATCGGCAATTGCCGCTGTTTCCGGAGCTATCGTAATGATAATATTAGGCAAAAATTATACCTTCGCCACGCTTGCCGTTTTTGTAATAATGAGCGCATTGCGCGTAAGCGGAGGCGGATATGAGAGGATATATTCTATGAACAGCCGTAAGAGACGTTTGGGCGGAGGCTTGCGCGTAAGGGAAATACTGGTCGGAAAAGATACTTCTTTGCTTGTGCTTTTCAGAATGCTTAAAGCAGACGTATATACGAGATTTCTTGTCGTCGACGATTCGATGAAAGTAATTTTTGTTCTTTCGGAAACCGATCTGGAAAGAATAATGCCTCAATTTAATTGTACCGATAAGGTAATTTCTGTTGCAAATTCGATTTGATTGTGTTATAATCTTACGGTAATGCAGAACGATATGAAGAACATAATTTTGGTCGACAGTGAAAACTCTTACACTACGGTATGTCTGATAGAGAACGGCAGACTCAGCGAATTATACAGCGAATCGGCGGATGAACGGCAGACTTCGGGGAATATATATAAAGGGCGCGTAACAGACGTGGTTGACGGTCTGCAAAGTGCCTTTGTAGATATAGGACTTAACAGAACCGGCTTCTGGTACATAGACGAAACGCTCGATCACAAATCCGTGCTCGGCGAGCAAAACGCGCTTCCTCACAAAATAATGGCAAAGGAAGGCGACTATGTAATGGTTCAGGCGATAAAGGAAGGCACCGATCTCAAAGGCCCCAAACTTTCATCTAATATTTCTATTCCCGGACATTATGTAGTATATCTTTATAATCTCGATTTCGTAGGCGTTTCGAATAAAATAACAAATATCGCGCTCAGGGACAAGCTTATTAATCTGCTAAAAAGTCTCGCTCCCGAAGGGGGCGGTTTTATTGCGCGTACGAATTGTCTTACCGCTACGGAAGAAGAAATAAAGCAGGAAGCGGAATTTCTCATAAAAGCAGGTGCCCGCATACAGAAACGTTGGGAAGAAACCGAAGGCGTCGCGCTGATACATAACGAAGGCAATATTCTTTACCGTACCATACGCGACATGTTGAGCGACCGTACCGAAAGCATAGTTTGCAATAACGAACAGATGGCGAACGATATACGCGGAATGGTGGAAGTGTTCTGTCCGTATTTCAAAGGCTCTGTGGATTATTATAACGAAGAGGAAGACATTTACGATTACTACGGTATAGGCGAAGATATGGCTATGATATATTCGCCGAGAGTGGATTTACCAAGCGGCGGTTTTCTGATGATAGAAAAAACCGAGGCGCTTACTGCTATCGACGTAAATACCGGTAAATTTGTCGGTACGGATAACCGAGAGGATACGGTTTATCAGACAAATCTCGAGGCGGTGAAGGAGATTGCCCGTCAGTTTCGTCTGCGCAATATAGGCGGCATAATAGTTGTCGATTTTATAGATATGCTCGATCCCGAACACAAAGAGTCGGTTGTAGAGGCAATGAAGAACGAATTGTTCTTTGACCGCGTCAAAACCCGCGTACTCGATATGTCGGGACTCGGACTTGTCGAAATAACGCGTAAAAAAGTAGGCAAAGAACTCGGATCCGTCAGTCAGGATAAGTGTCCTTATTGCGGAGGAACAGGCGTGCTTATGCTTGACGCATATGTTTCAAGAGCGATTAAGTACAATCTCAAACGTTTGTTTATGAACCATAACGTTTCGATAGCATTGATATACGCGCATCCCGAGCTTGCGAGACATCTTGTCGAACGTCGCGTATTTACCGAAGAATGTACGTCGGGGATATGGTCGCAGAAAAGAATATACGTCGTGCCCGACAAAAACATGGATTTCGGCGCGTATAAAGTTCTTTCGGGCATGGGCGGCGTGCCTTACGACGCAGAACTTCTTACCTGATAGGATTGCTTGCGTTGACCTTGCGGCAAAGTAGATTTGCATTAACTTTAATTCAAATAGTTACACTCTATGTTTTACTAAGCTATTATTTAATTTGAGACTTTTTTGCGATAAAGTAAAGGACTGTTGCGCTTGACGTGCAACAGTCCTTTTGTAACTTATTTAAGACGTTTGCGAAATTTATTAATACATTCCGCCCATGCCGCCGCCCATACCGCCTGCCGCAGGAGGTTCGGGAGCGGGGATATCCGTTACGATGCTTTCGGTCGTAAGCAGGGTAGAAGCAACGCTGGAAGCGTTCTGAAGCGCGCTTCTCGTAACTTTGGTCGGGTCGATGATACCCTGTGCAACGACGTCGCAATATTCGTTTTTCAGCGCATTATAACCGTAATTGGTTTTGTTTCTTGCGGTGAGTATCGTATTTACGACAACGCCGCCGTCAATGCCCGCGTTAGCCGCTATCTGACGGATAGGTTCTTCAAGCGCTCTGAGCACTATGCTTGCGCCCGTTTTTTCGTCTCCGTCCATTTTTCTGATAAGCGCTTTCACGGTAGGTATTGCGGAAAGAAGCGCAACGCCGCCTCCGGGAACAATGCCTTCTTCGACTGCTGCGCGAGTAGCTGCAAGAGCGTCTTCGATACGGAGTTTCTTTTCTTTCATTTCCACTTCCGTAGCCGCGCCTACGCCGATAACGGCAACGCCGCCGGCGAGTTTGGCGAGTCTTTCCGAAAGCTTTTCTTTGTCGTAATCGCTTGTAGTGGTTTCGATCTGCGCCTTAATCATCTTGATGCGGTCTTTGATCTTATCGGTATTTCCCGCGCCTTCGACGATTGTCGTGTTTTCTTTGCTGACTTTGATCTGTTTTGCTCTGCCGAGCATATCGAGCTTCGCGTCTTTAAGCTCCAGACCTGTTTCTTCGCTGATAACCGTGCCGCCGGTAAGGGTAGCGATATCCTGAAGCATTTCCTTTCTTCTGTCGCCGAATCCGGGCGCTTTGACTGCAACGCAGTTGAACGTGCCGCGGAGTTTGTTGACGACGAGAGTGGCAAGAGGTTCGCTTTCGATATCGTCTGCGATTATCATGAGTTTCTGTCCGCTCTGAACTACCTGTTCGAGGAGGGGAAGAAGTTCCTGAATGTTGGATATCTTTTTATCGGTAATAAGAATTACGGGGTTGTCGAATACGCATTCCATTTTGTCGGTGTCGGTTACCATGTAGCTGGAAGCGTAGCCTCTGTCGAACTGCATGCCTTCCACGACGTTGAGAACGGTATCCATGGTTTTGGATTCTTCAACGGTTATAACGCCGTCTTTACCGACTTTTTCGAAAGCTTCGGCAATGAGCTGACCGACGGTTTCGTCTCCTGCGGAAATGCTTGCAACCTGCTCAATGCTCTTTTTGCTGTCGACTTCCTTGCTGATACTTTTAAGATAGGAAACAGCCGCTTCGGTAGCCGCCGCGATACCTTTCTTTATTATCATGGGGTTCGCGCCTGCGGCAACGTTTTTCAGACCTTCTTTAATTATAGCCTGAGCGAGAACGCATGCGGTAGTCGTGCCGTCGCCCGCAACGTCGTTGGTCTTTACGGAAACTTCTTTTACGAGCTGAGCGCCGAGATTTTCGAACGGATCTTCGAGCTCGATTTCCTTTGCGATGGTAACGCCGTCGTTCGTGATGAGCGGCGCGCCGTATTTTTTGTCAAGAACAACGTTTCTTCCTTTGGGGCCGAGCGTGATCTTAACGGTATTAGCGAGCGTATCTACGCCTGCTTCGAGTGCCTTTCTGGCTTCTTCTCCGTGTTTAAGCTGTTTAGCCATGATTAATGCTCCTTTTTAAAAATTATTCGACTATCGCGAGGATGTCACTCTGACGGAGGATCGTAACTTCTTTTCCGTCAATTTTAAATTCCGTGCCCGCATATTTGGAGCAGAGAACTTTATCTCCGACTTTGACGTTCATAACGACTTCTTTGCCGTCAACGGCTCCGCCGGGTCCGACGGCAACTACGCGTGCCATCTGGGGTTTTTCCTGATCTTTGGCAAGCAGCACTATGCCGCTTTTGGTAGTTTCTTCGTTATCGATCATCTCGACAACTACTCTGTCAAACAAAGGTTTAATTGTCATAATTTGCCTCCTGTGATTTACCGATTTATTTTAATATGTATGAATACGTTTGTCAAGCGCATAGCCACGTTTTTGCATTATTCGCAGGCATTTCTGCATAATACGCATATTGTTTATGCACAAACACAAGGATTTTATGTATAACGTACGCGTATTTTGTGCACAAAAGCTTGGTTTTTCTGCAAAACGACGCATATTGCCGCACAAACGCTCATAAGTGTTTGACTTTCTTTGACCTTTTATGCGTATTATAGTACCGAAGAAGCGCAATGTCAAGAGATTTGCCGAAAAAAAATAAAAAATTTGTAAAAAAACTTGCTAAGAAAAAAGTCATTTGATATAATACGAACAAGGAGAGAAAAATGTCCGAACAATTTGACAAATGGGATAAAAGATTCATGGAACTTGCCGAGACGGTAGGATCGTGGAGTAGTTGCTGGCAGGAGAACAGACACGTCGGAGCGGTCATCGTTAAAGATAAAAGAATAATGACGACGGGTTATAACGGTGCGCCGAGCGGTATTAAAAGCTGTGCGGAGAAGCAGGTTTGCATGAGACGCGAGATGAATATTCCGAGCGGTACCCGTCATGAGCTCTGCTATGCCGTTCACGCGGAACAGAATGCGATCACGCAGGCGGCAAGAATGGGAATAAACATTTGCGGTGCGACGTTATACTGCACGCATCAGCCGTGCATTATATGTACAAAAATAATAATTAATGCCGGGATTAAACGCGTGGTTTACAAATACGGTTACCCCGACGAATTTTCTCTCCGACTGCTTGAAGAAGCAGGTATAGAACTTTTGCAGATGCAATAAAAACTTTCGCATTATCGACCTCATCAAGGTCGGTAATCGCATTGACGAACGATGGGGGATACATATGAGAAAAGTTGCGTTGATTGTGTTGATTGTTATTTTGGCAGCGATATTTTGCTGTCCGCTTTTTTCTTCGTGCGCGGATAACGTGCCGTCGACGGGCGGAGAACAGAAACCCGGCACGGAAGAGAATGAAAACGAATTTTATCGTTGTACGCTTATTGACGGTCTGACGGGAAAAGCTACCGTATGCGAAACGGAAAAAGACGGTTTGCTCGAAGAGCCGGAGCATGAGGAGAAAAAGCATTATAATTTTGCGGGTTGGTATACTGACGAAGGCGCGGCTGAGTTCCCGATAAAAGTTACGCAGGACATTTCGCTTGTTGCCGTATACGAAAAAATCGTTTATCGTATTTCTTACGAGCTCGGAGGCGGTATCAATGCGCCCGAAAATCCGACAAAATACGACATAGAAACGCCTTCGGTTGAATTGTTGCCCGCGGAACGCAAATGTTTTGAGTTCGGCGGTTGGTACGACGAAAACGGAAACGTTCGCACTTCCGTCGATATCGATTCGGACGGGGACGTTATTTTACGCGCCGAATGGATAAACGAAGAGCATGCTTACGGTTCGGATCATGTCTGCGGCGTATGCGGCAAAAAAGCCGAACCCGAACATATATACGAAAACGACGTATGCGTAGTTTGCGGCAGGGAACGGATGTATTACGTATGTGATTTTATCGACAGTACCGACGGAAGCCTTATTCATACGTACAGTTGCGCGGAGGGGAATGCGGTAAGTTTTCCCGATGCGCCGAATCACGAACATTATAAGTTCAAAGGTTGGTATGTCGGCGGAGAACCGTGCCGTGAAGATTTCGTTCCCGACGGACGCACGGAATTTTCTGCCGTTTATGAGGCTGTAAAATACAAAGTGTTTTACATCCTTGACGGAGGCACGAACAATTCTTATAATCCTTCGGAATATACGGTACTTATGCCGCTTGTTCTTAAAGATCCGTTCCGAAAGTGCCACGGTTTCGGCGGCTGGTATCTGGACGAGGAGATGACTGTTGCCGCCGACACTTCGGGAGCTACCGTGTACGGCGACATAACGTTATACGCGAAATGGCTGGATCCTTCGCATATTTACGGCGAAGATCACGTATGCGCCGTATGCGGAGAGTACTACGGTTCCGATATGCACAAATATAATGAAAATCATATCTGCGATATATGTTCCGCTTATTACGGCTCGGATAAGCATGAATACGGAGAGGATCATCTTTGCACCGTATGCGGAAAACCTTCCGAGATAACCGAACATGCTTACGACGAATTTCACGAATGTATGATTTGCGGAAAATTTTACGGAACAGCCGAGCATCGGTACGGGGAAGATCATGCCTGCGTTATATGCGGTGCAGAACATTTTCCTCACGTTTACGGAAGCGATCACGTATGTGCCGTATGCGGTTTCGAGTATGAGAGTAAAGAACATGTCTACGGAGAAGACGGAAAATGCACGGTATGCGGAGAATCCGATCCGCTTTTCGGAGTGTGGACTGGCGGAACGGCGTCGGCTTTTGCGGCGGGAAACGGAACTGAAACCGATCCCTATATTATTCGTACGGGCGAAGAACTTGCGTATCTTGCCATGCTCGTGAACGAAGGCGACGATTGCAGGGGAAAATATTTTGCGCTTGCGGCGGATATAAACCTCGGCGGCGCGGAATGGGTGCCCATAGGTTACGGTTATGACGTGAACGGCGCGGGAATGTACGACAGAGTTTTCGGCGGTTTTTTCGATGGTCGCGGATATACGATAAGCGGAATGAAAATCAGTTCGGCGGAATCCCGTTCCGATTCGTCGTCGCGCGGCGTATACTTTTGCGCGGGGCTTTTCGGCGCCGTATGCGGCGATGCGGATTTTACCGCAGGAGTAACGAACCTTCGTCTCAGCGAAGTTTCGGTAAAAATTACCGTTTCGGAAGCCAAAAGCATGATCTTTGCGGGAGGAATAGCCGGATTTATGAATAAAGCTTCCTTTTCGCGTTGTTTCGTCGAAGGCGATATCTGCGTGAATACGTCAGACACGGCATACGCGGGAGGACTGTACGGCGCCGTAAGCGATACGAATCTTTATAATTCCACGATAGATTGCGGTTTTGAAGGCAGAATTTTCGTAAATGCGGCGCAGGCGTATACTGGCGGCATTGCGGGATACGGGAAATATCTGAATATAAAAAACTGCTTTGCGTCCGCCGAGATAGAATGTGTTTCGGCCTCCGCAAATACTGCGGGCTTGTTCTGCGACAGCGGCTTGAAAAGTAAGGCGGAAAGCGGCGTTTTTGTCGGAAATATCCGCACATCCGCAGGCGCGACGGCGGATCTTTGTGTCGCAGGCGCGCAGCCGTCAAGGATCGTCGGTTGCGTGGTATCGGCAAATCTTTATACCGACGGAGCATTTTCGGGGAACGAAAGCGCGGTAGCTTTATCCGTATCGGAGACCGAAGCCGTGAGTAACGTTCTCGGCTGGATTAACTGGACGGAAACGGATAAAGGACCGCGCCCTTATATGCCGCAGGGTACGGAAAACTCGGATTAGCCGGGCTTTGACGCGGTCGGTGAGAGATAAATATATATATTGTAAAATTTTTCCGCAAACACGGCTCAAAACGCTTGCTAACCGCGGTTATTTATGGTAAAATCACCGATAGTGACTTATGCGGTCCGCTGTTGTAGGATATTACATTCAAGAACGCATGTAAAGGTTATAGGAGTAAAAGTCATGAGCAATCTCATCAACGAAATCGAAAAAGAGTACATGAAAGAAAACGTACCTCAGTTTGAAGTCGGCGACGTCGTAAAAGTTTACGTAAAAGTCGTCGAAGGCAACAGAGAGCGTTTACAGGCTTTCGAAGGAACGGTTATCGCGCGTAAGAACGGCGGACTCAGAGAAACGTTTATCGTGCGTCGCGTATCTTTCGGCGTAGGCATCGAGCGTTCTTTCCCCATTCACTCGCCTCGTATCGACAAGGTGGAAGTAATCAGAAAGGGCAAAGTACGCAGAGCTAAGCTTTATTACCTTAGAAAACTTTCGGGCAAGGCCGCGAAGTTAAAAGAAGCAAAATAAAGGTACGAAAGAGTTTGGACTCCAAACTCTTTTTGTGCTTTTTCGGAGGTTCAATTGTTTAACACTCTATTGGCAATCAACAGCGATTTACTTGCGGCTAACGTGCTTCTGATCATAATATTTATGATTATTGCAGTCGCAGTATCTCTCGCTGCCGTCTTTATCGTCGGCAGATACCATGCTTACAAAGCAGAGGAAACCGAAACGGTGGGGAAGATGAAGACATTTCATGTTTTCCTTATCATACTTGCCGTCGGTATTGCGGTAAGAATTCTGCTTACTTTCGTCATCAACGGATACGGCGAGAGTTATCATACCGCATACAGTATAGCCAACGACGTTTTCAACGTAAACGACGGTTTTGCGAATTATACTAATAATTACATTACGGTAGCTCCGCTCACCGGTTATCTTTATACCGTGTTTGCGGGCTGGGGCGTAACTCTCGGTTTCGGCGAAACCGACATTATGATGCGTCTTTTCGTAAAGCTTCCTTATCTTCTTGCGGACATAGCTCTTGCATCGATGATTTACTGGACGGCTAAAAAATTCACTAACCGATATGTCGCGCTTGCGTTCTCGGCGCTTGTATATCTCAACCCTCTGTATTTTGTCATGAGCAGCATGTGGGGTTCGGTATATGCGTTGCTCGTACCCGCGCTTTTCCTTACGTTCTATTACCTCATAACTAAGAACGTGTTCGGAATGTGCGTAGCCGCCGCGGCATCCTGCCTGATATGCTCGGATGCGGTGTTCGTCGTTCCCGTGGTCGGCTTCTACGTAGTGTATCTTACGGTCAAGTCAATAGTAAACATCGTTAAGGTCAAGCCTTCTTTCGATTCCGTAATGAAAGATCCGGCTTACTATAACGTGTTTTACGCGCCGCTTTGCGCAGTGCTCGGACTTGCCGCGATATATCTTGTCGCATTGCCCGCGTACTTTGCGGACGGAACGATGACTTTCGCCGCCGTATACAATCAGCTGTTCGTAAAACCTTTCATAAGCGGATCCAGCGGACTGTATTATTTCGGAGAGAACGCGCTCAGCATTTATTCGATGCTTACGCTCAATTTCACTTCACTCGGACCTAATTTCAAGTCTATAGTATTTGCGATAATATTCGTCGTGCTGTCTGCGGTTATTTCCTGCGTATTTTACCTGATGAAGCGCAACCGCGGAAACCTCGCGCTTCTTGCTTCGTACGTTTCGGTAACCGTTGCGATTTATATGATGGGCGCGAGCGAATGGTCGCTACTGCCGGGTATGACGCTCATGTTGCTTTCGTTCCTTATAACGAAGGACAAGCGTCTGATCAAAGTATTCTCCGTACTTTCGGTATTCGTGCTTCTCAACGCGCTTCTCGTAATGCTCGGAGGCGGACAGATATCGGGCGATCTCATAACGGATCCGTTCAAGCTTATCGATATCGGAGCGCTTAACGTGTTTTCCATACTGCTTTCCGTGCTTACCATACTTACGCATGTGTATTTCACGGTAGTAGTCGTGGATCTTGCCCTTGCAAAGCATAGAAAACCTTTCATTACGGATAATACCGCTACTTTCGGCGAGTGTATGAAACTCTGGATAAGAGGCTGACGGAGAAAATCAATTAAAACACGGCCGCAAGGCTTAAGGGGATGATATGTTAGCGAAGATCAGCAGTTACGGATTACAGGGAATAGACGGTTTCGAAGTTTCCGTCGAGATCGATATAAATAACGGTCTGCCCGGAACCGAAATCGTCGGACTGCCCGATACCGCTACAAAAGAATCCAAAGAGAGGGTGCGGAGCGCGCTTAAAAACAGCGGCTTCCGTCTTTCTCCGAAAAGGATAACGGTCAATCTTGCGCCTGCTTCCGCGCGTAAGGCGGGATCGCAGTTCGATCTTCCGATAGCGCTCGGTATATTGCAGGCTACCGAACAGCTTGTTTCGGACAAGCTTGACGGTACGGTCTTTGTCGGCGAGCTTTCGCTTAACGGTGACCTCGGCAAGGTGGACGGAATACTTCCGATGATAATATCCGCAAAAGAAAAAGGTTTCCGACGGGTAATAGTGCCCGAAGCAAACGCCGAGGAAGCGTCTTATGTGGACGGCATCGAAGTATATGCGTTCGGAAATCTGGCTCAGACGGTATCCTTTCTCACAAATAACAGCGAAGAAAAGCCGATTGCCGTCAAAGACGTGTATTCGGCTTTATCTGCATCGAGGCACGGCGAAGACATGAAGTACGTCAGAGGTCAGTACGCTGCGCGCCGCGCTCTTGAGATAGCTGCCGCAGGCGGTCATAATATTCTTATGATAGGACCTCCCGGCGGCGGAAAAACCATGCTTGCAAAGTGCTTGCCTTCGATATTGCCCGATATGACTGCCGAAGAAATGCTGGAAACGACAAAGATTCACAGCGTTGCGGGAAAACTCGGCACGGATGAAGGTTTGATTACGTCGCGCCCTTTCCGTTCTCCGCATCATACGGCTTCCCGGATAGCGCTTACGGGCGGCGGATCGAACGCAATGCCGGGGGAGATATCGCTTGCGCATAACGGCGTTCTGTTCCTCGACGAGCTTCCGGAATATTCGCGCCAGACTCTCGAAATACTGCGTCAGCCCGTGGAAGACGGTAAGATAACCGTAAGCCGCGCTTCGCGTTCGGTGGACTATCCCGCGCGTTTTATGCTTGTCGCAAGTATGAATCCGTGCCCTTGCGGAAATTACGGTTCTCAGACGGCTGAATGCACTTGTACGCCCGCACAGATAAATAAATACTTATCGAAGCTCAGCGGACCTTTGCTTGACCGTATCGATATTCATATCGAAGTGGGCAACGTCACTTACGACGAACTTTCGGGCGATACGGACGGCGAAGATTCTGCTACGGTAAAGGCGCGCGTTGACGCAGCCCGCACGTTGCAGACGAAACGTTTCGAAGGAACGGGAATACATTGCAACGCTCAGATGTCCGCGGCGGATATGCGTATATATTGCAAAACGGACGAAGAAAGCGAAAGATTGTTGCGTTCGGCGTTCATGAAACTCGGTCTCTCCGCGCGTGCGTATACGCGTATATTAAAGGTCGCGCGCACGATAGCCGATCTTGACGGCAGTGAAAACATAATGAAAAAGCACGTTGCCGAAGCGGTGCAGTACCGCAGTCTTGACAGGAGCTATCGGTTATGACGGATGAACGTAAAGCATACTATTGGCTGTCGTCCTCCGGACTCAGTCTGAGCAAACAGTATGCTTTGCTCGATATTTACGGTAAACCGTCGGAAATAGCCGATTCCGTCGGTTCGGAAAAATTGCGTGAATTCTGCGGTAAATGTTACAAAAGAATGAAGCAGTCTGCAGACGAATCCTTTCTTGACAAGGAGCTTTATGCTTTGAAAAAGAAAGGAATAAAACTACTGATAAAAGGTTACGGGAATTATCCCGTAAAGTTTGCCGAATGCGAAGATAAGACGCCGCTCGTATTTTACGCAAAAGGCAACGACGCTTTGCTTTCGGAAGAAACTCTTGCCGTGGTAGGGAGCAGGGCGAGTACGGATTACGGCAGAACTGTGGCTTCAAGCTGGTCTGAAACGCTTTGCCGCAGATTCGTGATCGTTAGCGGCCATGCTACTGGTATCGATACGTATGCGGTTAAATCCTGCATCGGCGCAGGCGGGCGCGCGATCGTCGTGCTTGCGTGCGGACACGATAAGTACGTTCTTCCTGATTTTCTTAAAAACGCGGAAGGCAGATATTTGCTTCTAAGCGCATATTCTCCTTCAATGCCTGCCGGCAAATACGTTTACGGCGAGAGGAACAGAGTCATAAGCGGAATATCCGACGGCGTGCTGATCGTGGAAGCGGGCGAGAAAAGCGGCGCGCTCATAACGGCTAAAAGCGGCGCGGAACAGAATAAACCCGTGTTCGTCGTACCCGGAAGCGTGCTTTCCACAAGATCCGCGGGTACAAACGGATTACTCAGACACGGGGCGATAGCGGTGACTTCGCCTTACGATGTGGAGGAAGACCTGGGTTATGAGCCCGATTTCGCGAAAAGCGAGAAAAGACGGCTTACGGGCGACCGTAAAAAAGTTGCGGATATGCTCGGGAAAGGAAATATGCATTTCGACGATATTGCGTCGGCGCTCGGAATAAGTCCTGCCGACACTGCGGAATTGCTCGGAGAAATGGAACTTGACGGGATTGTCGAGCGGAAAATGTTCAATTATTATTCATTGTCAGTGAGGTAACGGTAATTTGAAACTTGTCGTTATAGAAGGTGTGGGTAAGAAACCCGCCATACAGAAATATCTCGGAAACGGTTATAAAGTATTCGCGACTATGGGACACGTGAGAGATCTTCCCACAAAAACGCTTGCGGTCGACGTGGAAAACGGTTTTAAACCTACTTACACGATAATGCCCGACAAAAAGAAAATAGTCGCTGAGCTTAAAAAAACGGCGGAAAACGCAGAAGAAGTTTTGCTTGCGACCGACCCGGACCGTGAAGGCGAAGCAATTTCATGGCATCTCGCAACGATACTCGGAATTCCCGAAACGGAAAAAGCGAGAATAACGTTTAACGAAATATCCAAAAAGGCGATAGAGAAAGCTTTGCAGTCGCCGAGAGTGATCGATAAAAATCTCGTTGACGCACAGCAGGCGCGCCGTGTGCTTGACAGACTCGTCGGTTATAAACTTTCTCCCGTGCTTTGCAGAAAAATTCAAAGTAAACTTTCTGCGGGCAGAGTGCAAAGCGTTACGCTTCGTCTCGTCGTCGAACGGGAACGCGAGATACTGAATTTCGTACCCGAAGAATACTGGCCGTTTTTCTCGATACTTTCGGGACGCGGCGGAGCGAAGATCAAAGCCGCGCTTGCGACGAAAAAAGGCGAGAAATACAAGATAGGCAGCAAGGATGAAGTCGACGCGGTAATCCGCGACATAGACGGAAAGGAATATGTCGTTACAAGCGTCAAAAAAACGGTTACTCATGCACATGCGCCCGCGCCTTTCAGAACGAGCACAATGCAGCAGGACGCTATCAATAAGCTTGGAATGAGCCTTAATCAGGTGTCCATGGCAGCGCAGGCACTGTATGAGGGCGTGGATATCAAAGGCGAAGGAAAAGTCGCGCTTATAACCTATATAAGAACGGACTCTACGCGTGTTTCGCCCGAAGCCATGGCAATGGCGAAAGATTACATTACCGAAAATTTCGGCAGCGAGTACGTTCCGGAAAAGCCTAATATATACGCTTCCAAAGGCAACGTTCAGGACGCCCATGAAGCTATACGTCCGATTTCGCTAGCGCGGACTCCCGAAAGCTTGAAAGATCTGATAAACAAGAATCATTACAGACTTTACAAACTTATTTACGAACGTTTCCTTGCAAGTCAGATGAGCGACGCGAAATACAATTCGCTGACGGCAGATATAGCGTGCGGCGATTACGGCTTCAAGGTGAGCGGTAAAACACCGCTTTTTGCGGGATATACGCGTGTTTATGCCGAAAAAGAAAAAGACGAAGACGAAATGAAGAAACTGCCCGATATTGACGAGGGCGAGCGTCTCGGATTTATCGAATATTCGTTTGAACAAAAGTTTACCAAACCGCCTGCACGATATACGGAAGCTACGCTGATCAAAGCGATGGAAGAAAAGGGAATCGGACGTCCCGCGACGTATCAGCCCACGGTGTCGCTTATAGAAAAGCGTTCATATACCGAACGTGAGGGTAAATCGATAAAGCCTACGGAGCTCGGTTGCAACGTATGCGATATGCTTATAAAGTATTTCCCCGATATTATGAACGTTAAGTTTACGGCGGAAATGGAGTCAAAACTCGATACGATAGAAGAAGGCGGAAAAGTATGGCAGCAGCTGATAAGCGAGTTTTACGACGGGTTTGAAGAAGAAATAAAAAACGCGATGGGGGACGGATATAAAATGAAAGCACCTGCTCAGGAAACCGAGTACAAATGCGAAAAGTGCGGCGCACCCATGGTGATAAGGGAAGGCAGGTACGGAAAATTCCTTGCATGCTCCGCTTATCCTAAGTGCAAAAACACTAAACAACTTGACGAAAACGGGAATATAAAAGTAAAGGTGGAAACGCCTGTTCAGGAAACCGACGTCATATGCGAAAAGTGCGGCGCAAAGATGATAATCAAAGAGAGCCCTCGCGGCAAATTCCTCGCATGCCCGAATTACCCTAAATGCAAAAACACGAAGGAATTCGGAGAGGAAGCTCCTTTACCGCCTTGTCCCGTATGCGGTAAGCCGCTCAGAAGGATTAATTATCATAAGAGCGTGTTCTACGGTTGTACGGGTTATCCCGAATGCAAATTCTCCGTTACGGATAAACCTACGGATAAAAAATGCCCCGAATGCGGGAATATGCTTCTCGAAAAAATCAAAAAAGACGGCGTATATCTCAGATGTTCGGATAAAGACTGCAACTATTCGGAAAAGGTGCAGTCGCAGGATACGGGAAACGCAAATGCGTGAGTGCACCGTAATCGGGGCGGGGCTTGCGGGAAGCGAAGCCGCGCTGACGCTTGCCGACGCAGGAGTTAAAGTACGTCTTGTCGACTGTAAGCCGCTGATTAAAAGTCCCGCGCACTCATCGGATGATTTCTGCGAGCTCGTTTGCAGTAATTCTCTGAAAAGCAACGATAAACTTACGGCGCACGGCTTGCTTAAAGAAGAATTGCGACTGCTCGGCAGTAAGCTTATCGCAGAAGCGGAAAAGTGCGCCGTGCCGGCAGGGAGCGCGTTAGCCGTCGATCGCGTGCGTTTTGCAAGAAGCGTGACGGAAAAATTGCGTTCGCACGATAATATAGAAATCGTTTGCGAAAAAGCGATTAAGCTTCCTTCGGGACCCACGATACTTGCGACCGGACCTTTGACGCTTTCGCCGCTTGACGAAGAAATCAAAGAGCTTTTCGGAGCCATGCATTTTTATGACGCGGAAGCGCCTATAGTGAGCGCGGAAAGCATCGATAAAGATAACGCGTATTTCGCCGCGCGTTACGGAAAAGGCAGCGACAGCGATTATCTTAACTGTCCGCTTACAAAAGAAGAGTACGAACTTTTTTACGAAGAATTGATAAATGCGGAGCGTGCAGACAAGCACGAATTCGAAAAAGGCGAAATTTTCGAGGGTTGTATGCCTGTCGAGGTAATGGCAAGACGCGGTAAAGACGCGCTCAGATTCGGGCCGATGAAGCCCGTAGGACTGACCGATCCGCGCACGGGTAAGCGTGCGTATGCCGTGCTTCAGCTGAGAAAAGAAAACGCGGCCGGCGATATGTATAACCTTGTCGGGTTTCAGACGAACCTTAAAATCGGAGAGCAGAAGCGCGTGTTCGGACTTATTCCCGCGCTGAAAAACGCCGAATATATGCGTTTCGGCGTGATGCACAGGAATTCATTCGTAAACGCCCCGTCTTCGTTGGACAGATTTTTCCGATCTCGCGTAAGAAAAGATCTGTTTGTCGCGGGTCAGCTCGGCGGTGTGGAAGGATACGTGGAAAGCATAGCGACGGGAAAATTCACGGCGCTTTGCATGATAAGAATGCTGGACGGAAAGGAATTGCTTCCGCTACCTGAGACGACGGTACTCGGCGCGCTTGCCGCATATATTTCGTCGCCGAACGAAAATTTTCAGCCGATGAACGCAAATTACGGATTGCTTCCGCCGATTACGCCGCACATACGCGACAAACAGTTGCGGAAACAAGCGATGTACGAGCGTGCCGTCGGAGCTATAAAAGATTATTCGGAGAGTATATAATTATGGAAATCAGAGGAACCACTATCGTAGCCGTCAGGAAAGACGGAAAAACGGCGCTTGCCGGTGACGGTCAGGTGACCGCAGGTCAGACTACCGTAATGAAGAGCAATGCGGTTAAAGTACGCAGACTTTACGAAGACAAAGTCGTCGTGGGCTTTGCCGGATCGGTTGCGGACGCATTTACGCTTTGCGAAAAGTTCGAAGAAATGCTTCAGAAATATGCGGGTAACCTTATGCGCAGCGCGGTAGAACTCGCTCAGCTCTGGAGAAGCGATAAAATTATGCGTAAGCTCGAAGCCATGATGATCGTTGCCAACTCGGACGAGATGTTTCTCGTCGACGGGACGGGTAACGTTATCGAGCCGGAAGACGGTATCTGCGCAATAGGCAGCGGCGGAAATTATGCGCTCAGCGCAGCCCGCGCCCTTATGAAACATACGAATATGACGGCGCGCGAAATAGCCGAGGAGAGTATAAAAGTAGCAGGAGAAATCTGCATATTTACCAACGACCACATAACGGTCGAGGAGGTATGATAACATGAGTATGTCACCTAAACAGATAGTCGCCGAGCTCGACAGGTATATTATCGGTCAGTCGGAAGCGAAGCGCGCCGTAGCGATAGCGCTCAGAAACAGATATCGCAGAAGCCGTCTTCCCGAAGAACTCAGACAGGAAATAACCCCCAAGAATATAATCATGAAAGGACCCACGGGCGTAGGTAAAACCGAAATCGCCCGCCGCCTCGCAAAGCTCGTAAAAGCGCCTTTTATAAAGGTAGAGGCAACCAAATTCACCGAAGTGGGTTATGTTGGAAGAGACGTAGAATCCATGATTCGCGATCTGGTGGAAACTTCCGTTCATCTCGTAAAAGAGGAAAAAATGGCGGAAGTCGAATCGGTCGCGAGAGAGGAGGCGGAACGCCGTGTACTCAGCGTGCTTCTCGACGAAAAAAAGCGTAAGAATTCTGACGGCAGTTTAGCAGTAATGCGAGAAACTTTACTTAAATCGCTCAGAGAAGGCAAGGAAGACGATAAAATAATCGAAGTCGAGCTGACCGAAGCGCCGAAGCCGATTGAAATGCCCGGAGGTATGGGAATGGAAATCAATCTCGGCGAAATGCTTGGCGGTCTTATGCCGAAGCGCAAGAAAACGCGCAAAATTACCGTAAAAGAAGCGCTTAATTTCTTTACTCTCGAAGAAAGCGAAAAGCGTCTTGACGTGGACGCAATAAATGCGGAAGCGGTGCGTCGCGCCGAGCAGGAAGGAATAATCTTTATCGACGAAATAGATAAGATAACGTCGCGCGCGGGAACGACGTCGGGAGCGGATGTCAGCAGAGAGGGTGTCCAGCGCGATATACTGCCGATAGTCGAAGGCTCTACCGTACAGACAAAATACGGCAGTATCAAAACCGATTTCATACTGTTTATTGCTTCGGGTGCGTTCATGCTCGCGAAAGTCGAAGATCTGATTCCGGAACTCCAGGGGCGTTTCCCGATAAGAGTGGGGCTGGGCAGTCTGACATACGACGATTTCGTAAAAATACTTACGGTTCCCGAGAATGCGATAACCAAACAGTATGCCGAACTTCTCAGAGTGGATAACGTAGATCTTTCGTTCACGCAGGACGCTATCGAAGAAATTGCCCGCATAACCGTTGCCGAGAACGAAACGATGGAGGATATAGGCGCGCGCAGACTGCATACCGTGATGGAAAGTCTGCTTGACGATATTTCTTTCAATGCGAGCGGCGATCATCCAATGGTCGAGGTCAAAATCGACAAGAATTATGTTCTTGAGCATCTTAGCAAGGAAGCCAAGATTCTTAATCTTAAAAAATATATAATCTGATCGGTGGAAGGCTGAAACTGAAATGATAAATATTCCCAAAGGAACAAAAGACGTTCTCCCTTCGGAGAGCTACAAATGGCAGTACACGGAAAACAAACTGCGTGAGCTTGCCCGTCTTTACAATGCGCGCGAAATACGTACGCCCGTGTTCGAGCATACCGAACTTTTCGTACGTTCGATAGGCGACGAGACGGACGTTGTTTCCAAAGAAATGTATACGTTCGAGGACAAGGGCGGGAGATCGATAACGCTTAAACCCGAAGGCACCGCGCCCGTGGCAAGAAGCTATATCGAAAATTCTCTCGAATCGCTTTCATTGCCGCTTAAAACGTATTATATAATTCCCGCATTCAGATACGAACGTCCGCAGGCGGGAAGACTTCGCGAGTTTCATCAGTTCGGCGTGGAAGTTTACGGCGCGACAAGCCCGTATCTCGATCTCGATTGCATATCGCTTGCATATAACGCACTCGTAGGTCTCGGACTGAAAAACGTAAAACTCAGACTTAATTCGATAGGCTGTCCCGAATGCCGCAAAAAATACGTTGAAGCGCTCAGAGCTTATTATGCCGACAAGCTGGACGATATGTGCCCGACATGTCGCGAAAGATATGCGAAGAACACGCTTCGTCTGCTTGACTGCAAAGTGCCCGCTTGCCGCGAGATAGGCAAGAACACGCCCGTAATTCTCGATTATCTTTGCGACGACTGCCGCGCTCATCACGACAAACTTTGCGAGCTGCTTACTGCGGTAGGCGT
This sequence comes from uncultured Eubacteriales bacterium, assembly GCA_949292715.1. Classification (GTDB taxonomy): domain Bacteria; phylum Bacillota; class Clostridia; order Christensenellales; family Pumilibacteraceae; genus Protoclostridium. The sequence continues at coordinate 41,645 of CASFAN010000002.1, read as the reverse complement.
TCCTTACGAGATTGATCCCGGCATTGTTCGTGGACTGGACTACTATACCCGTACGGTTTTTGAGTTCGTGACGGAAGAGCTCGGAGCGCAGGGCACGGTGTGCGGCGGCGGAAGATACGACAATCTCGTGTCGTCGCTCGGCGGAAAACCCACCGGTTGCGTCGGATTTGCGGTAGGACTCGAACGCATCATAATGCTTATGGAAAAACAGGGCGTGAATTTCTGCGAGAACGTTCCCGACGTATTCGTAATGAGTCAGTCGCCCGAATATGCGACCGATTGCATAAAAATAACCTCGGAATTGCGGAACGCCGGCATTAGCGCGGATACCGAAATGACGGGGAGAAGCCTTAAAGCGCAGTTTAAATACGCAGATAAGTTGCGCGCTAAATATGCAGTGGTTATCGGCGGTAACGAAATATCCGAAGAAAAAGTAAAAATTAAAAAACTTTCCGACGGAACGGAAGAAGAGTGCGGGCTTAAAGCACTGACCGCACGCTTAAAGGAGATAAAATAATGGCAGAACTTATGAGCGGAATGAAAAGATCCGCGTATTGCACGGACATATCCGTGAAAAACGTGGGACAGGAAGTAACCGTCACCGGCTGGACGGACAGCTGGCGCAACCACGGCGGACTTATATTCATCGACCTCAGAGACAGAAGCGGCATCATGCAGGTGGTGTTCGACCTTTCATCGATAGGTGAGGAAGGATTTGCGAAAGCGGAAACGATCAGAACCGAATATGTTATCGCTGTTCGCGGTACGGTCAGAACGAGGGACGAAGACCGCGTTAATCCCCGTCTTAAAACGGGCAACATAGAAATACTCGCAAGCGAGCTTAAAATTCTTTCCGAGGCTGAAAATCTGCCTTTCGGTATTTCAGAAGCGGCGGGCGTCAACGATGCAACCCGACTTAAATACAGATATCTCGAACTTCGTACTCCGAGATTGCAGGAAATTCTTATGCTTCGCAGCAAAGTGTGCCATGCGGCGCGTAATTATATGGACGATAACGGTTTCATCGAAATCGAAACGCCGTTCCTTTGCCGTTCCACGCCCGAAGGAGCAAGAGATTATCTCGTACCCAGTCGCGTGCATAAGGGAGAATTTTACGCGCTTCCTCAGTCGCCGCAGCTTTATAAACAGATACTTATGATAAGCGGTATGGACAAGTATTACCAGATCGCGAAATGTTTCCGTGACGAAGATCTTCGCGCCGACCGTCAGCCCGAGTTTACCCAGATAGATATGGAAATGTCTTTCGTATCCGATCAGGAAGACGTTATGAGCATAGCCGAAGGCATGATGCGTAAAGTATTCAAGGAAACGAAGAACATCGATCTTCCGGAAAAAATACGCCGCATGACATACAAGGAGGCAATGGAACGCTTCGGATCGGATAAGCCGGATACCCGTTTCGGTCTCGAGCTTATCGACGTTTCCGACCTTGTCAAAGGCTGCGGATTCCAGGTGTTCTCCGGTGCAATCGAGCGCGGCGGCAGCGTCAGAATGATCAACGCGAAAGGCTTCTACAAAGGCGGCGATCAGGCTATACTGTCGAGAAAGGACGTCGACGCGCTTCTTCCTTTCGTTAAAGCTTATAAAGCAAAAGGACTTGCATGGATAGCGGTCAAAGAAGACGGACTTCAGTCTCCGATCATCAAGTTCCTCGGCGACGAGCTTACCTCAAAGATCGTCGAGCGCGCTAACGGCGAAGTGGGCGATATAATTTTCTTCGGCGCGGATACCGACGAAATAGTGTTTGCATCGCTCGGCGCTCTTCGTCTTAAACTCGCGAGAATAGGAAAGCTTATTCCCGAAAACAGCTATGATTTCCTTTGGGTGACCGAATTCCCGATGTTCCATTATGACGAAACCGAAAAGAGATACGTGGCGGAACATCATCCGTTTACAATGCCCATGGAAGAAGATCTGCCTTTGCTCGACACCGATCCTTCCAAAGTGCGTTCTCAGGCTTACGATTTCGTCATCAACGGATACGAAGCGGGCGGCGGCAGCGTGAGAATACACTCTCAGGAAATTCAGAACAAAATATTCAATCTGCTCGGATTTACCGACAAGGAGATTGCCGCAAAATTCGGATTCTTCGTAACCGCGCTTAAATACGGCACTCCTCCTCACGGCGGTCTTGCATTCGGTCTTGACAGACTCGTCATGCTGCTTTCGGGCACTGAGGATATAAAGGACGTTATTGCATTCCCCAAAGTACAGAATGCGTCCGACCTTATGAGCGAATCGCCTTCGCCGGTTGAAGACAAACAGCTTAAAGAACTTGCACTTAAAGTAGAAATGCCTCAGGCATAAATAAACAGGAGATAATAAAGATGGACCTTGAACTTATCGGAAAAACGGACAGAGAAGTTGCAGATTCCATGCTGCGCGAACTTAAACGCCAGCAGGGAAATATAGAACTGATCGCAAGCGAAAACTTTGTTTCGCGCGCGGTCATGGAAGCCGTAGGCTCGCATCTTACGAACAAGTATGCCGAAGGCTATCCCGGAAAACGCTATTACGGCGGTTGCGTGTATGTGGACGAAGTGGAAACACTCGCAATAGAGCGCGCAAAGCAGCTTTTCGGCTGCAAATACGCTAACGTTCAGCCTCACAGCGGTGCAAACGCCAATCACGCGGCGTTCTTCGCGCTTCTCGAAACAGGCGATACGTTCATGGGAATGAGTCTTGCCTGCGGCGGACATCTTACGCACGGCAGTCCCGTTAATTACAGCGGTAAGCAGTATAACGTCGTACCTTACGGTCTGAACGCGGAAACCGAAACGATAGATTACGACGAAGTCGAAAGACTTGCGCTTGAATGTAAGCCTAAACTCATTCTTGCGGGGGCAAGCGCATACCCGCGTGTGATTGATTTCAAGCGTTTCCGTGAGATCTGCGACAAAGTGGGAGCATACTTTATGGTAGACGTAGCTCACATCGCAGGACTTATAGTTGCCGGCGAACATCCTTCGCCGTTCCCGTATGCCGACGTAGTCACCACTACCACGCATAAAACCCTTCGCGGACCGCGCGGCGGCATGATTCTTACCAACAGCGAAGAACTTGCCAAGAAGATAGACAAAGCTATTTTCCCGGGGACTCAGGGCGGACCGCTCATGCATGTAATAGCGGGTAAAGCCGTTGCATTCAAAGAAGCGCTTTCGGACGAATTCAAAGAGTATCAGAGACAGGTCGTCAGAAACGCGCGCGCTATGGCGGAAGAATTCAAGGCTCAGGATATCGACATGGTTTCGGGCGGTACCGACAATCATCTTATGCTTATCAAGCTCGTGAAGAACAATGTGACGGGCAAGGAACTCGAACATTTGCTCGACGACTGTCACATTACGGTAAATAAGAATGCGATTCCCAACGATCCGCAGAAACCTTTTGTTACCAGCGGAATCAGAGTAGGCGTTCCCGCAGCTACGAGCAGGGGAATGAAAGAACCCGAAATGAAAATAATCGCACGACTTATCAGCAAAGTTATAAAGGAAAAAGAAGCCGCGCTTGATTATGTGTCGGCGGAAGTAGCAAAACTTTGCGAAAAGTTTCCGCTTTATCCCGATCTTGGCTGATAAAAGAAAATCATGAGCAACAAATCGGACAAATGACTTTGGTAATTTGTCCGATTTTGTCGTTCTGGGATGCAATCGTTGACATAAATTCGTTTACGTCGTATAATATCTTAAAAGATTTGCGTTTATCTGAAACAGATATATGCGGACGAGGCTACGATGAAAAGAATATATCTTGATTATTCCGCTACTACGCCGATTGATCGCGATGTCGCGGAAGCAATGAAACCGTATATGACCGATGTGTTCGGGAATGCCGATTCCGTGCATTTCTACGGACGCGCCGCGGCTGCCGCGGTTGACGAGGCGAGGAGAACGATAGCCGACGCTATAAATGCATCGCACACGGAAATATATTTCACTTCGGGCGGAACGGAAGCCAATAACTGGGCGATAAAAGGCGTTGCGTTCGAATCTTTGCAAAAAAACATAAAAAAACGTATTATTACGTCTGCCATAGAACATCCGTCGTTGCTTGAATCCGTGGAGTTTACTGAAAAACTCGGATTTGAAAACGTTATTCTTCCTGTGAATCGGGACGGAATCGTTGAACCCGAAATACTTGAAAACGCCTTAAAAAGCGGAGCCGCGCTTGTTTCGGTTATGACTGCCAACAACGAAATCGGCACGGTGCAGGATATAAAGCGCCTTGCAGGGATCGCTCATTCATACGGAGCGTTGTTTCACACCGATGCGGTACAGGCTGTATGCAGTGAAAATATAGACGTTAAAGATACTGCCGTAGATATGATGTCAATGTCCGCGCATAAGATTTACGGTCCCAAAGGTATCGGCGCGCTTTATGTGAAAAAAGGCATAAAAACGGAAAGACTTATATGCGGCGGGCATCAGGAAAGATCTATGCGCGGCGGGACGACAAACGTTTCGGGCGCGGTAGGCTTTGCCGCCGCAATTAAGAAAGCCGCTCTCGAAAGAGATGAAAATAATCGAAGAATAAGACATTTGCGCGACGCTTTCATAAAAAAAATAATAACCGAAATACCCGATATAAGCATAAACGGCGATATGACCGCGCGAGTACCGCAGAATATCAATATAACGGTAGGCGGTCTCGGAGACGACGCGCTTCTTCATCTTCTCGACAGGCGCGGCGTGGCTTGCTCTTCGGGATCGGCTTGTTCGTCGGGATCTCTCGATCCTTCTCACGTTCTGCTTGCTCTCGGACTCGGCAGGCGGCAGGCGAAAGCTTCGCTGCGCATTTCTCTCGGAAAATATACTACGAGCGAAGAACTCGATGAAGCCGCTTCGATAATTAAGGATTGCGTAGCCGATCTGAGAAATTTGCAAAAAAAGTAAACTGTATACCTTGTAATTCTTGCATAACGGATGCCTTTGCGCTTCAAAATATAAGCGGAGGTATCGATATGAAAGGATTGATTATAGGACTCGCCGCAGGAATGGCGGCAGGTGCGTTGCTTGCGGTCAACTGCAAAGAATGCAGAAAAATGATCGATAAAGTTTCGAACGCCGCAGAAAAAAAGATGCAGTCCATGAAAAAACATAACGGTTCGGACGGAATGGAAAACAAGTCCGAATGCGAGTGCGGAGAAGACTGCGGAAATCATGAAAATCGCGGGGAAAATTGCAATTGTGAAAACGGCGAATGCCGTGAAAACAAATGCGAATGCGGCGAAGATTGCGACTGCGATTAATGTTGAGATTTGCAAAAAAGCGGTTTGTCCCGCTTTTTTGCGTTTTATGCGGCAAAAGGCACTTATAATAATTGTGTCGTTAAATTCTTTACAATTTATCCTTTCTGTGATATAATAACCTAAAATGAAAATTCTCGGAATAGATTACGGAGACAGATACATAGGCTTTGCCGAATGCGACGAAAACGAAATCATTGCTTTCCCGCTTGATTCCGTGAAGATAAAAAGCATGCGCGAGGGCATAGATATTTCGGCAAAAATTGCTGAAAGGGATAAAGTGGGGCTTATCGTGATCGGACTTCCGCTTATGCCGGACGGAACGGAAGGCGAGAGAGCGGAAAAAACGCGAGCTTTCGGCAGAGTCGTTGCCAAAGTTACCGGACTCGAGGTAAAGTATTACGACGAGAGGTTAAGTACGGTACAGGCGGAAGAATATTTGGCAATGGGCGGAGTCGCGAAGCGTGATATGAAAAAGTATACCGACAAACTGTCGGCGCAGATAATACTTAATGACTATATGAACGCCGCAAGGCGATAAGGAGTAGAATATGGCAGACGAAAAAGTACAGCTTATCGACGATGATGAGATCATTACTCTGTTCGATGAGGACGATAATCCTATGGATTTTTATGAGGTTGCGGTAGTAGAGTATCGTGACGAACTTTATGCTCTTCTTCAGCCTGCGGAAGAGATAGAGGGGATTGCCGAAGACGAAGTGCTTATTTTTAAAATCGGCGGCAAGGAAGACGGCGAACCCGAAAACGAAGACGAGGATTATTTTTATCCCGTCGAAGACGAGGCGGTTCAGGAAGCGGTATTCGAGGAATATCTTCGCGCTACCGCAGACGCGGACGCTTGCGACGGAAATTGCGCCGGATGCGCTTCCGCAGAAGACTGCGAAGAAAAAGAATAACAGAAGAATAGAATGGCTGAAAACGCGCGGCAGACACCGCGCGTTTTTTCACGCAATTGAAAATGCTATGAGTAGACGAGTTTACATTGCGATTATTAATAAAAATAACGCAAATATAAAAAAATACGGCATAAAAACGATTGCATTTCGGCTTTTGTTATGATATAATCTTAACGTTTGAATACACACTCGGCGCGTATGCCCTTACTGTGCGGACTTTTGTCTGTTTACGGGGTAAATCCACTTTGCGTCGGGGAGGAAAAACAGGAGGACAGAATGGCAAACGTAGTTTCAATGAAACAGTTGCTTGAAGCGGGCGTTCACTTCGGTCATGCAACCAGAAAGTGGAATCCCAAGATGAAGAAGTACATCTACACGGCGAGAAACGATATTCATATAATCAATCTCGAAAAGACCGTGGGACTTATCGACGAAGCTTATAACTTCATAAAGAGCGTTGTCGACAGCGGAAAGAGCGTACTTTTCGTAGGTACCAAGAAGCAGGCTCAGGAAGCCATCACTTCCGAAGCTCAGCGTTGCGGAATGCATTATATCACCGAACGTTGGCTCGGCGGTACGCTTACCAACTTTACCACGATCCGTTCAAGAATCGACAGACTCAACAAAATCAATCAGATGGAGAGCATGAACGAGTTCTCCCTTCTTCCGAAGAAGGAAGTCATGAAGCTTATGCAGGAAAGAGACAAGCTCGAAGCGAATCTCGGCGGTATCAAAGAAATGCGTACACTTCCCGGCGTGATCTTCGTCGTAGATCCTAAGAAGGAACATCTTGCGGTAGCGGAAGCACACAAGCTGAATATTCCCATTGTCGGAATGGTAGATACCAACTGCGATCCCGATGAGGTCGATTACGTAATTCCCAGTAACGATGACGCTATCCGCGCTATAAAGCTTATCGCAAGCGCTATGGCAGACGCCGTTATCGAGGCAAGAGAAGGCGAAGAAGCGCTTGTCGAAAAGCGTGCGCAGGAAGCCGCAGCGGAAGAAACCGCTGAAATGCCCGCACAGGATGCTGAATAATCGGAGGATAATATAATGAGTTTTACTGCAAAAGACGTTGCGGAACTCCGCGAAATCACCGGCGCAGGAATGATGGATTGCAAAAAAGCACTTGTTCATTCTGACGGAGACAAAGAAAAAGCAATCGAATATCTCAGAGAGATAGGCGTTAATATCGCGGCTAAAAAAGCAAGCCGTATCGCAAGCGAAGGTCTTATCGGCGGTTATACCGACGCTAAGACGGGCGTGCTTGCGGAACTTAACTGCGAAACCGATTTCGTAGCCAATACCGACGGGTTCAGAGAACTCGTTAAGAAAGCGGCTAAGGCAGTGGCTGACAACAATCCCGCTACCGTCGAAGAATGGTTGGAAACGAAGGTTGACGGAAGCACGATAACAGAGCTGATGAATGCCGAAACTTCCAAGTGCGGCGAAAAGATAACGGCTCGTCGTTTCGAGAAATTTACTCTTTCCGGCGAAGGCGTCGAAGAGATATACCTTCATAACGGCGGTAAGATAGGCGTTATGCTCGAAATCGAAACGGATAAACCAGCTACAGACGAAATAAGAGAAATGGCTCACGACATCGCAATGCATATCGCGGCGTTCTCTCCGCTTTATGTATATGACAGCGAAGTACCCGCCGAATATATCGAAAAGGAAAAAGCAATTCTTCTCGCGCAGGCGAAGAACGATCCCAAAAACGCAAGCAAACCCGACGCTATTCTCGAAAAGATGCTTGGCGGACGTTTGCAGAAGAGTCTTAAAGAAATATGCCTCGTCGATCAGGCATTTGCAAAAGATTCTTCGATCACCGTCGATCAGCTCGTGAAAAACGTGGCTAAGTCGGCAGGAATGAATGTCAGAATCGTTAAGTTCGTTCGTCTCGTCATGGGCGAAGGTCTTGAAAAGAAAACTGACAATCTGGCGGAAGAAGTTGCTAAGATGTCCGGCAAATAAAACGAATAAAGGAACGCTTCGGTGTTCCTTTTTCTTAAAAGAGAATAACTGGAGAAATAAAAATGTATAAAAGAGTTCTTTTGAAGATAAGCGGCGAAGCGCTCGGAGGAGAAAACGGAGTCGGTATCGATCCCGTTATGGTGGAGCATGTGGTGTCTCAGATAATCGAGATCCACAACCGCGGAGTGGAAGTTGCTGTCGTCATGGGCGGCGGAAACTTCTGGCGCGGAAGACAGGGCACGAATATGGACAGAGTTACTGCCGATCATATGGGAATGCTTGCTACGATCATGAACGGGCTGGCGCTTCAGGACGCGATCGAAAAGAAAGGAGTTCCGTCCAGATTGCAGACCGCGCTTTCCATTCCTTCCGTTGCCGAGCCTTTTATTCTCAGAAAGGCGCTCAGGCATTTCGAAATGGGAAGAATTGTGTTGCTTGCCTGCGGTACCGGAAATCCTTATTTCTCTACGGATACGGGAGCGGCACTTCGCGCCGCGGAAATAGGCGCAAACGCTTTGCTTATGGCGAAGAACGTTGACGCCGTTTACGACAGCGATCCCAAAAAGAATCCCAATGCCAAAAAATTCGAAAAGATATCTTACCTTGACGTTATAAATCTTCGTCTTAATCACATGGATACTACGGCTATTACTACTTGCATGGAGAATAACATTCCCATTATAACTTTTGCTCTCGGCGAAAAAGACAGCATAATAAAAGCCGCTATGGGTGATAAAATAGGTACGTATATAGGCTAAACGGTTGTAAAATTTGTAAAACCGTGATATAATTTTCTTAATTAAAATAAACGGAGGGGAGTATGTTACCCGAACTTGAAGAAGAACTCATGAATCTTGAAGAAAGCCTTGAAAAGGCTGTCAATCATCTTTCCATCGAATATGCTTCGGTGAGAGCGGGGAGAGCAAATCCTAAGATTCTGGACAATATAACCGTTGATTATTACGGATCTCCTACGCCGCTTAAACAGATGGCGAATATAACCGTGCCGGAGGCGCGTATGCTTGTTATCAATCTTTTCGATAAGAGCGCGACGAAAGAAACGGTAAAGGCCATTGCCGCGTCGGACATCGGCATAAACCCGACCGACGACGGAAAGGTGATCAGACTTGTTTTCCCGCAGCTTACCGAAGAGCGCAGAAAAGATCTTGTTAAACAGGTTAAAAAAATGTCCGAGGATTGCAAAGTCGTTCTCAGAAACGAAAGGCGCGACTGCCTCGATAAAGCTAAAAAACTCAAGAAAGACATGAACTTCTCGGAAGACGAACTCGCGGGGTTCGAAAAGGAAGTCCAGAAACTGCTTGATAAGTATATCGCTTCGGCAGACGAAATTTACAAAGACAAGGAAAAAGAGATCCTTGAAATCTGATAACGGAGTGCCGTCGCATATTGCGATAATAATGGACGGGAACGGCAGATGGGCAAAAAAACGTTTGCTTCCGCGTTCGTTCGGTCATAAGGAAGGCGTTAAAACTATTGACAGAATAGCCGATACAGTTTTCTCTGTCGGTGTGAAATATCTTACTATTTTTGCGTTTTCGACCGAAAACTGGAACAGACCCGAGGATGAAGTCGCGGGTCTGCTCGGCTTATTCCGCAGATATCTGAAATCCAATGTTCCGAAACTTATAAAACGCGGTATACGGCTCAACATACTCGGAAGCAGACGTGCTTTCGATCAAGAGTTTATCGATCTTGTCGACGACGCGTGCAAACGTACGGAAGGCGGCAGCGTCGGAACACTCAATATCTGTTTCGATTACGGCGGAAGAGCCGAGATTGTTGAAGCCGTAAATAAGTGCGTGGAAAGCGGCAGGAAAGTGGACGAAACGACTTTTGCTTCTTGTTTGCAAACCGGAGGCATTCCCGATCCCGATATTTTGATACGTACGGGCGGAGAACACAGGATAAGTAATTTTTTGCTTTATCAGATGGCGTATTCGGAATTGTTTTTTACCGATACGTTGTGGCCCGATTTTTCGGGAGAAGAAATAAAAGAAATAATTGCGGAATATCGTAAAAAAGACAGGAGATTCGGAAGGATAAATGAAGAATAGATTTATATTCGGAATGGTTATGTTTTTGATCTGTACGGGAGTGCTTTTCCTGACTTTTTACGTGTCTGTCAGCGTTTATGACGTCTTCATACTGATATTGATGATCGTTGCCGCGCATGAAATGAGCGAGGCGCTTTCGTACAAATACGCAAAGCCCGGGTTTATAATGCAGGTCGTGACCATTCTTGTCAGCTATGCGGTTTTTAAAACGGTAAATATTTTCAGTCAGAGTAAGTATGACGTTTACGGGCTTCACGGCGTTGCCGCGTATTTTATAACGCTGATGTTGATGGTGCTTATTATATTCGTCGTCAACATGACAAGTCCGAAAAAAACAGCGGAAAACGTTATCAGCAGTATATTCTGCCTTATATATCCCGTTGCGATCATGTTTTTTTTCCTTGCGATCAATTATTTGCCCGGGTCGCAGCACGGCATCGCATTCGACGACTGGATATACGATTCGTATTCCGCCGAAGGCTTCGCGCCGAATTATCGCGTCATTGCTATTATGATGGTGTTTATATGCGCGCCTGCGTGCGACATCGCTGCGTTTGCGGTCGGCAGTAAATTCAAAGGTCCTAAATTTGCTCCGATGATAAGTCCGAAAAAGACGGTTTCCGGCTCGATAGGCGGTATGCTCGGAGGAGCTATTGGCGCGGCAATAGTGTTCGGGTTGTCTTTTACCGGAGTGGGAGGACTTACCGGACTGCATGAGAATGTGTGGGTAAGTCTGACGTTGTATTTGTCGCTTGGTCTTGTCATAGGCGTTGCGACGGAAATAGGCGATCTTATGGCGTCTTATATCAAGCGTCATTGCGAAATAAAGGATTACGGCACACTGATACCCGGTCACGGCGGCATAATGGACCGCATTGACGGCACGATGATCTCCGCGGTAGCGACGTACATTTACATGGCGATCCTCGTTTACGTTTCCATGTGAGGTGATTTCTATGAAAACTGTTGCTGTTTTCGGCAGTACGGGAAGTATCGGCGTACAGACATTGAATGTCGTGCGCCGTTTTCCGCATGAGTATAAAGTTGTAACGCTTACTGCCGGTTCCAATGTCGGATTGTTTTCAAAACAGGTTGCGGAGTTTTCTCCGTCGGTAGCCGCGTGCTTACCTGAGATTGAACTTCCAGACGGAACAATCGGATTTTTCGGAGATAATGCCGCGTCTAAAGCCGCCGAGATTACGGAAGCCGACATTTATGTGATGGCAATTTCGGGTCTTGCGGCATTGGCTCCGCTTCAGGAGTGCATAAAACGCGGAAAACGCGTCGCACTGGCAAACAAAGAGGCTATAGTTTGTGCGGGCGAAATTGTCCTTGACAGCGCCGCAAAGTACGGTACCGAGATAATCCCCGTTGACAGCGAACACTCTGCCGTATTTCAATGCCTGAAAGCGGGAGAGCGCGGCGACGTCAGACGTATTGTTCTGACCGCAAGCGGTGGTCCGTTCTATTCCGACAAAAATGTCGATCTTTCTGCCGTAACGCCGGAACAGGCGGTCAGACATCCTACATGGAATATGGGTGCAAAAATCTCAGTTGACAGCGCTACCATGGTAAATAAGGGACTGGAAATCATAGAGGCGGGAAGGCTGTTTTCCACGAATTTCGTGGATTACGTTATTCATCCCGAAAGCGTCATACATTCCATGGTGGAGTTTGCCGATAATTCGACGGTAGCCGTTATGTCATATCCCAATATGGAGCTGGCGATTCAGTATGCGCTCACGTATCCTTATCGGTTTGTCAACGACGGAGTAAAGCCTTTCGATTTTTCCGTGCCTCTCACGTTCGGCAAACCCGACGAAAAAAGGTTTCCCGCACCGGCTCTCGCACGGCGTTGTTTGCTCGAAGGCGGAACCGCGCCGGCGGTTTTCAGTATTGCAGACGAAATAGCCGTAGATATGTTTATGAAAAAAAAGATAACATTTACCGACATAACGGGAATAATAGACAGGGCTTTGTGCATAAATGAAACAAAGAGGGTGGAGAGTGCTGAACAGCTTTACGAGTTGCGCGACGTCCTCGAAAAACAGATCGGAGCTTTTGTGAGTCGGAAATGATTGTTTTATACATTATCGCGGCAATTCTTATTTTGCTTCTCATGATAACCATTCATGAGGCGGGACATTATTTTGCGGGTAAAATGCTCGGGTTCGGTATTACCGAATTTTCGATAGGGCTCGGACCTAAGTTGCTTTCGCGTAAAATGCGGTCGGGCGAAACTTTTTCCGTGCGGGCATTGCCTCTCGGCGGATATTGCGCGTTTGAGAGCGAGGAGTCCGAAGAAAATGTTTCTGTCGGGTCGGAAAACGTATTTCCCGAGACCAATGTTGAGGATGAGAAAGCCGATAAAGAAAACGTTGCGGAGAAACGTACTTTTGAAACGCGTAAACCGTGGAAGCGCATAATAGTGCTTCTTGCCGGACCCGTGTTCAATCTCGTTTCCGCCATCGTATTTTCATTTATTTATATGCTTGCCGCAGGGTATGCCGTACCGAGTGTTACGGGCTTCGATTTAGATCCTGATACCGGTGAGCGTTACGCCGCGGAACTTGTCGAGGGAGACGTAATAATAACCGTAAACGGTAAAGATATCACTTTTATGACGTCTGCAAACGAGCTGTTCTCAAAAATAGAAAACGGCGAAAAAGCTGTATTTACCATAGAGCGCGACGGCGAAGTCGTTGAAGCGGAAGTAGAAAAGCAATATATAGAGGCAGGAAAAGAAAGCGGCTGGCGTTTCGGTATCAGTACCGAGTATGTAAGGAAAGAAAACGGTTTCGGAAAAGCCGCGCTTTATTGCGTACCTTATACTTTTGAGCTTTCATGGGCTATTCTCGGTTCGTTCGGAATGCTTTTTACCGGGCAGATCCCTCTTACCGATATGACGGGACCTATAGGTACTGTCGGAATGATAGCGTCGTATTCGGCTGCAAATCCCATGAATATACTTTTGTTTCTGCCCCTTATAGCAAGCAATCTGGCTATATTCAATCTTTTGCCCATACCTGCGCTTGACGGAGCAAGAATAGTGTTCGTCCTTATCGAATGGATAAGAAAAAAGCCCGTGAACAGAAAAACGGAAGGAATGATACATGCCGTCGGTCTTATGGCGCTGTTTGCGTTTGTGGTGATTGTGGATTTTGCGGGAATGATATCGCGGCTGTAAAAATCAACGTTTATACGGAAGAGGTGTAAAATGTCTGAAATTTGTGTTAAAGCAGGCAAAGTAAAAATCGGCGGCGGAAATGCCGTAAGCATTCAGTCGATGACTAATACGGATACCGCCGATGTTTCGGCTACGAAAGCGCAGATAAAGGCGCTTGTCGCCGCGGGTTGCGATATTGTCAGGCTGGCAGTACGTGACATGCGCGACGTGGAAGCGTGTAAAAATTATGTGACTTGTTTCGACGTACCTCTCGTCGCCGACATTCAATTCGATTACAGGCTTGCGGTGGCATGCGCGGATATCGGTTTTGCTAAAGTGCGATTTAATCCCGGTAACACTTCTTCGGCGGGCATAAAGGAACTCGTCGCCGCATGTAAGGCTAACGGTTGTCCCATACGCGTAGGAATAAACGGGGGATCTCTTGAAAAAGACGTCAAGGAAAAGTATGGTGGCGTGACCGCGGCTGCGCTTGCCGAAAGCGCGCTTCGTACGGTCAGATTGCTTGAAAAAGGGAATTTTACGGATATTGTCATCTCGGTAAAAGCAAGCGACGTGCGTCTTACCGTGGACGCGTATACCGAACTGGACAAGCTTTGCGGATATCCGCTTCATGTGGGAGTAACCGAAAGCGGAGCGGGCGAAGAAGCCGTTATAAAATCTGCCGCGGGAATTTCAGCTTTGCTTCTGGCGGGCATAGGCGATACGGTGCGCGTGTCGCTGACCGGCAATCCCGTGCGTGAAGTCGAAGTAGGCAGAAGTATACTGCGCGCGGTCGGACTGGACAGAAATTATGCCGAAGTCGTTTCTTGTCCGACGTGTGCGCGATGCTTTTATGATCTCGAAGCGCTGGTTAATAAGTGCAAAAAAATAGTAGCCGACGTACGCCGTCCGCTTAAAATTGCGGTAATGGGTTGCGTTGTGAACGGACCGGGCGAAGCTGCCGACGCGGATATAGGTATAGCGGGAGGAAAAGATAAAGCCGTGCTTTTCAAAAAAGGAAAAGTGCTCATGACTTTGCCCGTGCGCGAAGCCGAAGAAAAATTTACGGCAATGGTAGAGGAGCTTGCCCGTGGATGAATTCAATAAAAAATTTGCGGAAAAATACCCGGAGTTTCCGTTCGTTCATTTTACCGAAGCGGTGATTAATGTAGATAACGCGCGCGTTACGTTAAAATGCATTTGCAGAAAGGAAAAGGAAAGCGAATACAATGCCGTGAGGGAAAAAGTGAAATATGCGGCGGCTTCGTTTTTTCCGCCTTCCGTAAACGTGTTATCAGAGGTTTCCTTTGTTACTGCGGGGCATCTGGACATTCTGCATACCGTTATGGATTTTTTGCAGAGCGAAAGCGCGTATATTTCTTCTGTGGCGGATCCCGATAACGTCGTAATTACGTCGGGTGAAGCCCCTTCGGTTATTTTAAAATTGCCGTCATACGTAAAGGAGTACGCCGAAAAAGAAAACATATGTCAAAGGCTTAAAGATTATATCGATCTTAGACTTTTTACGGATGTGACGGTAACGACTGAAACGGTAGACGAAAATGTGGATGAAATCCGTAAGACGCTTACTGCCGTCGCGAGCGAACCGAAATTTTCTTTTGAGCGTCCGAACGAGGGAAGAACTGTCGATCCTGCCGGCAGAGTCGCGCTGTGCGGCGAGTTGATCGACGTCAAGGCAAAGTATATTTGCGATTGCGCACAGCCGGAATATACCGTGATTTACGGCGTTATTTCGGATAAACGAGAGTTCGAATATACTCCCAAAAAGCCCGCTCCCGGGGAAGACAAGCGTAAATTCGCGACATTCTATCTTGACGACGGCACCGCAAAAATGAGATGTACGTGGTTTCCAACGGCGAGCAATAAAGACGCCATGAAATATATCGTCGACGGAGCTTACATGCTTGTCGCCGGAAAAACGGATTATGATACGCATAGGGGAGACGGCAGTCTTAAAATGACCGTGCGAAGGTTTACTGGATGCGAACACACGGAATTCACCGTGAATAATGTTGTCAGAATGGTCGACGACGAATATCGTTTTGTACGTCCCAAGCCTTACGTCGCGCTTGCGCAGTCGTCGATTTACGCCGATAAAAAACCACCTCTTGCACGTGATCCGCTTATAGTGTTTTCGCTTATGACCGTAAACGATAATGTATTCCGTCCTGGCGAAGTCATAGAAATAGGCGCCGTAAAAATAGACGAGGGCGAAATCAAGGAAACTTTTTCCACTCTTATTTGTCCGCATGTCAATATGACGGACGAAGAGCGTGCGGCGGCGGGTCTTGTTGCGTCCGATCTGAAAGGTAAACCGTCTTCGGAGCAGGCGTTTCCCGACTTTTTCAAGTTTTTCAGCGGATATCGTCTTACGAGTTTTCCTTCGGAACTTAACACCAATCTTTTAAAAGCGTATCTTGAAAAACAACATATCCCGATACCCGAATTTATAGATATAACCAGATATGCCGAAGCGAGAAGCTTCAAAAGCGCTCGATTGAAAAATACGAGGCGTGCGCTGCCCAATGCGCTTGCTATCGCAAAATTTTTAACAAGTAGCACATAAAATGCTTGCAAAATGCTTTAAAACGTGCTAAAATGTAAATACTTGAATAGTTTATGCTATAAGAGTGGACAGAAGTCCGCTCTTAACTTTTATGGAGAGATAATGACCGAACGTATTTATCAGGCAGTGGACGAAAAGATCCGTTCGCTCGGATATGAGACCGTCGACGTGGAGCAACATTACGAATACGGCGAACTTCATATCACAATTTTTGTCGATAAGATACCGGACGGAATAAGTCTGGACGATTGCGAGCAGATACATTATGCAATAGAACCTTTGCTTGACGAGCTTGATCCGACGTGCGGCAAACCTTATGTGCTCGAAGTTTCGTCTCCTGGACTTGACCGACCGTTTAAAAAGCAGCGTGATTTCGAAAGGAATTACGGCAAAGAAGTTGAAGTCAGGTTATTTGCTCCGATAAAAGGCGTAAAAGTTTATGAGGGAGTTCTTAAAGAACATACGGACGGATACGTGCTTATCGACTGTGGCGGTTCGGATGTAAAAATAGAAAATTCGCGGATAGCGCTGGTGCGCCCGCTCGTTAAATTTGACTAATTCGGAGGAACATATAAAATGGTGAATAAGGAATTTTTCACGGCTCTCGATTTACTTGAAAGAGAAAAGAAGATACCTAAAGAGGTGTTTGTGGAAACGCTGGAAAACGCGCTTTCTCTTGCTTATAAAAAGCAGTACGGAACGGCAAAGGCGATCGAAGTCGTGCTTATGCCCGAAAAGAACGCTTTCAGAATCAACGCATATCTCACGGTAGTCGAAGAAGTCGAGGACAAAGACACTCAGATCAGCCTTGAAGACGCCAAACTTATCGACAGAAAATATAAAGTAGGCGACAGGATCTCCGAAGAAGTTGACAGCAAGGAATTCGGCAGAATAGTTGCTCAGAATGCAAAGCAGGTAATTATGCAGAAACTTCGCGACGTGGAAAACAGCGTGACGTACGAAGAGCTGTCGGAAAAAGAAGACAGCCTGATTACTTGCGCGGTAAGACGTATCGACGGTCGTTACGTATATGTCGAGATTAAAAAGCTGGAAGCGGTACTTGCTCCGTCCGATCAGCTTCCCAACGATAAATTCTATGTCGGCGAACGCATCAAAGTATACGTGAAAAAAATCAAACAGGGAACGAGAGGCCCTATGATTCAGGTATCGCGTACGGCGCCCGGCTTTGTTCGTAAGCTGTTTGAGCTTGAAGTTCCGGAAATAAAATCAGGTCAGGTGATTATAAAAGGTCTTGTGAGAGAACCCGGTTATCGCACGAAGATGGCTGTATACAGCGAAGATCCCAATATCGACGCAGTCGGCGCGTGCGTCGGCAACAGAGGTTTGCGCGTAAGCAACGTGGTTGCCGAGTTGGGCGGCGAAAAAATCGAAATCATTCCATGGTGCGACGATATTCTCGAATTTATCGCGCGTGCGCTTTCTCCCGCCAAGGTTATCATGGTTGAAGCGAACGACGAAGAACGCAGTGCAAGAGTCATTGTCAAGGACGATATGCTCAGTCTTGCGATCGGTAAAGACGGACAAAACGCACGCCTTGCCGCGCGTCTTACCAACTGGAAGATCGACGTCAGACCTTATTCGGCTGTAAAAAACGAAATTAATAACGACGATGAAACCGTTTCGGAAGATCAGTCTGAGGCAGCAGAAGAACCGACGGAAGCGGCTGTCGGGGAAGGAGCTGACGGCGAATAATGTCCAATCCTCAGAGAATGTGCATTGCATGCAGGCAGATGACCGATAAACGCAAACTTACGCGCTTGCGAGTCACGCCTGAAAATACAGTCGAAATAGATCTTACGGGCAAGAAAAACGGACGCGGCGCATATATATGTTCGTCGCCCGAATGCAGAAAAAAAGCCCGTAAATACGATCTGGCGGCAAAAGTTCTCGGCGCGGCAACCTCTTCCGAGCTTTATGATCTGCTGGATGCGATGACGGAGAATAATGGCTAAAATAGAAAATTATCTCGGGTTTGCCGTTAAATCAGGCAAAATAATATACGGACTCGATAATATAGAAAGAAGCAGAAAACGTAAATACGTACTTGTGCTTTGTCCGACGGCTTCGAAAAATCTTTCCGAATATGCCGAAAAGTATGCCGAAAAATTCGATATACCCATAATAAAAACAGATAAACCTTTGGAAGAAATTATATTTAAGCGAAATTGTAAACTAGTTGCGTTGCTTGACCCGAATATGGCTAAAGCAGTGACGGATAACGGGAGGTAATATGGAACAGGAACAGAAACAATCTAATACGACCGTCGAAGTTTTGAAAAAACTTATCTCGAAAACGGGCAATGACGGCGATTATCTCGTATACCGTTCCGAGATTGAAAAGTCATTGGCGAAGATGACGGGACTGCTTACGGCTTGCAGAGAAATAGCGGGAAAAATAAACAAGCAAAAGGCGGCTGCCGAACCTAAAACGGCTAAGCCTGTATTTGTCGTTCCCGAATCGCAGCCTGCCGCAGAGTCCGACAAGCGCAGAGAACCCGATAAAAAAGTTCAAACGGAAAAAACCGAAGTGCGCAACGCGCCTAAGGCTACGCCCGCGAACGATATTAAAACGGGCGCTTCGCCTGCGGAAAAACCTAAGCCTAATGTTCCGAGTTATATACGCGGCGTGGCTAACGTGAATCTCCGCCCGGACTATCCTAAAAAGAAACCGGCTTCTTCGGGTAAGCCGCCGGTAAGAGACGGGTCTAAAGCGCCTTTCCGCCCGACTTCCGAAAGATCTGAGAGACCGCTTTCTTCTCAGCGTTTTTCCGCGCCTCCTCCCGCGCAGGTTAACGTCACCAAGCCTCGTAAGACAGGCGATAAAAAGAAAGAGTCTGCTAAGCCTTTTGAGGAAAAAAAGGCGATGACAAAGCGTACTCTTATCCGTAAAGGCTTTATACAGGATGAGCTTAACGACGACAGAGTAAGAGTAAGAAAACTCAAAAACAAGAAAAAGAACGATACGGCGGCGGTTTCTCCGAAAGTTATCGATAACGTAACGATAACCACCAATCAGGTCACCGTTAAAATGCTCAGCGAAATGATAGGCGTATCCGCACAGATGATAATGTCGAAAATGCTTATGATGGGCGGTACTCCCGTGACTTCCATAAACGACGTCGTCGACTTCGACACGCTTTTCCTCGTTGCGGATTCTTTCGGAGTAACGCTTAATCAGAAGATAGCGCAGTCGCAGGAAGAACTTGCGGAAGCATTGCACGAAGAAGCGGATAACGAAGCGGATCTTGTTGAAAGACCTCCCGTAATTACTGTTATGGGACACGTAGACCACGGTAAAACCAGTCTGCTTGACGCTATCAGAAAAACCAATGTGGTGAGCGGCGAGGCGGGCGGAATAACTCAGCATATCGGCGCATATTCGGTTACGTGGGAATATGAGAAGAGAAAACGCCCGATTACTTTCCTCGATACTCCAGGCCATGAAGCGTTTACGGAGATGCGTGCACGCGGAACTAAAGTTACGGATATCGTTATTCTCGTCGTAGCTGCGGATGACGGAGTTCAGCCACAGACGATAGAAGCAATAAATCACGTTAAAGCCGCTAACGTTCCGATGATAGTTGCAATCAATAAAATCGATAAACCTACGGCTAATCCCGAAAGGATAAAGGAAGAACTTTCTCAGTACGGCGTTATCTCCGACGAGTGGGGCGGTGATACGAAAATGGTGCCTATTTCCGCAAAAAAGAATATAGGCATAGACGTATTGCTTGAAGAAATACTTTTCCTTGCCGATCTCAATAATTACAGGGCAAATCCTAACAGAAAAGCTAAGGGCGCGATAATCGAAGCGCGTCTCGACAAGGGAAAAGGTCCCGTTGCGACTATTCTTGTCCAGAACGGTACGCTTCATAGCGGAGATGCCGTCGTGTGCGGACTTACTTACGGTAAAATCAGAAATATGACCGATCCTAACGGCAAGATGGTCAAGACGGCTTTGCCTTCGTATGCGGTATCGGTGACAGGTCTTTCAGGCGTTCCGAACGCGGGCGACGATATGTGGGTAGTCGATGACGAAAAAACCGCAAAAGAAATAGTCGACGGAAGAATAGAGAAGGATAAGATAGCTCATTCCGCGGATAAAGCGGTTAAATCGTTTGACGTTAACGTCCATAAAGATCTTAACGTTATTATCAAAGCCGATGTTCAGGGTAGTGCGGAAGCACTCAGATCTTCGCTTTCAAAACTGGAAAACGAAGAAGTCAAAGTCAATATAGTTCATTGCGGAGTAGGCGCGATAAACAAGTCGGATATGATGCTTGCAGAAGTAACGAACGCTTTTGTCGTTGGATTTAACGTCAAGCCCGATGCGGAAGCTCGTATTATAGCCGAGCATGAAAAGATCAGAGTCGGCACGTACAGCGTAATATACGATGCCATAGACGACATCGAGGCAGCTATGAACGGCATGACTGAACCCAAATACGAAGATAAATATATCGGTAAGGCTCAGGTTCGCACGGTATTCAAGATATCCAGCGTAGGTACGGTTGCAGGTTCTTACGTGCTTGACGGAAAAATACAGCGAAACGCAAAAGTTATCGTCAAGCGCCGCGGAGATGTCGTTTATGAAGGCGTTATCGGAGGTCTCAAACGATTCAAAGACGATGTCAAAGAAGTTGCGGCAGGCTTTGAATGCGGTATATCGATAGACGGTTACAGCGATTTTGCCGAGGATGACGAAATCGAAGCATATGTTTCGGAGAGAATAAAATAAATGAGTTATAAAACGGACAGAGTCGCGGAAGAACTTCGTAAAAGCATATCTGTTATATTGCAGAATAAACTGCGTAATCCGAAAGTTTCTCCGATGACAACGGTTACCGCCGTGGATGTGTCGAAAGATCTTAAATATGCCAATGTTTACGTCAGCGTTATAGGAGACGCGGATGCGACTGCGGAAGCGCTTAATGCGTCGGCAGGATTCGTTCGCAGAGAACTCGCCGCGTCGATGCGTAATATGCGTACGGTGCCTGCGCTTCGGTTCAGGATCGACGCATCCGTAGAATACGGACGGAAGATCGATTCCATTCTGAAGGAGATCACCGACCATGGATCGGATACTTGAAGCTATAGAAAAAGCGCGAAGCGTCCTTATAGTAGGACACGTAAGACCCGACGGCGACTGCCTTGGGTCTGCCTTCGCATTACGGGAGTTTTGCCGCAATGCGGGAAAAACAGCCGACGCGGCGAGTCCGTCGCCGGTACCCGAAGCGTATCGTTTTATACGCAATATCGATGATTTTAATGTTTTTACTCTTAAATCATACGATTTGTTTATTGCGGTAGATTGTGCTTCCAAAGACCGTCTCGGACGTCTCGAAGGATATTTCAGAACGGCGGGGAGCACTGTGTGCATAGACCATCACGAAGGGCACGGCGGCTTCGCGGATATCAATAAAGTGGTTAATACGGCTTCCAGTACTTGCGAAATCGTCTACGATCTGCTCAGCGGCACGGGTAAAATCACGCCTGCTATCGCAGACTATCTGTTCATGGGGCTTTCGACCGATACGGGGCATTTTATGCACAGTAATACGACAACGAAAGTTTTATATACCGCTTATAAACTTTCGGAGGCGGGTGCAAATTGCCATGCTTTGGCTTCGGTACTTTACAGAACCCGTTCGAAAAACAAGACAATGCTTATTGCCAAGTCAATTGAAGCAATGCGTTTTTACATGAACGGTACGGTTTGTATTATCCCGATGACGGTCGGATTGCTTACGGAATGTAATATGGACTCAAACGATACCGAAGGCATTATCGATTATGCAATAGCAGTCAAAGGCGTAGAGATCGGCGTGAGCATATGTGAAGAAAAAGCCAATGAATTTAAAGTAAGCTTCCGTTCAAGAGGCAGAGACGTAAACGAAATTGCCGGCGTTTTTGGCGGAGGCGGACATATCTATGCTGCGGGTTGCAGAATAAGCGGTAAAAAAGAAGACGTCATAGACAAAATTCTCAAAGCAATAAGGGATACCGCGGAAGAATGAACGGTATTATAAATGCGTATAAACCGAGCGGAATATCCAGCGCGGCAGCTGTCGGAAAAATCAGGCATGCGCTCGGATACAGGCACGTGGGACACATGGGCACCCTTGATCCTATAGGCGAGGGCGTATTGCTTGTCGGCATAGGTAAGGGGGCAAGGCTTTTTGATTATTATCTCGGTAAAAGCAAAACGTATGAAGCGACTTTTAAATTCGGGATATCTTCCGATACGCTTGACATAGCGGGTAATATTACCGACAGTACAAACAGTATACCCGATGCTTCGTCTATATCGGCTGCGTTGAATTCTTTGGTGGGAAAACAGGAACAACTGCCTCCTTTATACAGCGCGAAATCGGTAGGCGGCGTTCGTGCTTACGAGCTTGCGAGAAAGGGAATTGCCGTCGAACTGAAATCCTCGGTCATAACGGTGAACTCGTTTGAGCTTCTGAAAGAAATCGGTGAAAACGAATATCTGTTCCGCATAGACTGTTCTGCCGGCACTTACATAAGAAGTTTGTGCCGAGACCTGGCTGAAAAGCTCGGTTCGCTTGCCGTTATGACGTCTATAAAAAGAACGCGCTGCGGAAAATTTTTTGCGGAAAACAGCATAAAATTAGGTGATATTACGCCTGACATAGTAGTACCTTTGGAGACCGCATTGTCCGATATCGAGCGATATGACGCGCCCGAAAGCGCATATAAGAAAATTGTAAACGGCGTGCCTTATCCTGCTGATGACGCTCCGAAGGGCGAATTTGCGCTTTATTGCAGAAACGAGTTGATCGGTCTGGCGACTGTTGTCGACGGAGCCGTTAAAATAAAAACTTATCTCAAAGGAGATCTGAAATAATGGTTACCGTTGAGTTCGGCAAACCTTATAAAGGGAAAATATGCGTTGCACTCGGATATTTCGACGGCATGCATCTCGGACATCGCAAAATAATGGATCGGGTTGTGAAAACGTCGGTCGAGAAGAATTATGTACCCGCTATTTCGACTTTTGCGGACAGCCCCAACAAAGAAAAAACCATATATTCATATCACGAGAGAAAAAGGCTTTATGACGAGTGCGGAGCCGAGCTTTGTCTGACTCTTTATTATTCCCGAGTACATTCGATGAAAGGAGCGGAGTTTCTGAACGAGCTTACGGGTACTTACGACGTTGCTCATATCGTATGCGGGGAAGATTACGGTTTCGGATGCGACGGATGTCATATCGGCGAGCTCAAAGACTATTGCGAAAGTCACGGCATCGGTTTTGATGTTGTGCCGTTATACGTTTATCAGGGCGTGAAGGTTTCCAGTACCGCAGTAAAGAATTTTCTTATTGCCGGTGACGTCGATTCCGCGCGCAAGCTTCTTTCGGTTCCTTATCATGTCAGCGGCGACGTCGTGTCAGGTGACGGGCGCGGGCGTTTTATAGGCGTTCCGACTATCAATCTTGCGTTGCCGGTGGACGCGATGGAGATCAAGCACGGCGTATACGGGACGTATACCGAAATAGACGGTAAGCGGTACCGTTCGGTTACAAACGTAGGATCGCGCCCTACTTTCGGGCAGAGTAAATTTGCTGTGGAAACCAATCTGCTCGGATATAGCGGAGATTCGTTACTGGGCAAACATGCGGTAGTGTATTTTTATAAATACATAAGACCAATTAGAAAGTACAGAACGGCGGAAGAACTTGTCGAACGTATAGAAAAAGACAAGGAATGGGAGGATTTATGTTGAGAATCGGACCGAGCGGTAATTCACAGTCATTTTATGACGAAGGCGGAAAGCATACTTATCAAGCCGCGGAATACGTCAAAGCGAAGGGTCTTAACGCGTACGAATATTCTTTCGGGCGCGGGGTGCGGATAACGCAATCGAGCGCGGAACAGATACGCAATGCGTTTGCCGCCGCCGATGTGGAAATAAGTTCGCATGCTCCTTATTATACTAATTTTGCCAATCCGGATTCCGAAATGATAGAAAAATCGTTCGGATACATACGACAGACGATTATTGCGGAAAATATGTTCGGCGGTGTGCGTTCGGTTTTTCATCCCGCGTCCTGCGGAAAAGCTACGAGGGAAGAGGCTGTAGCGGTGGCAAAGCGGAATATCGCGGCGCTTATGGAATATCTCGAAGATATCGATTTCGATTTCATACTTTGCCCCGAAACAATGGGAAAACTCAATCAGATCGGCACAGTTGAAGAAATAGTCGATTTCTGCACGCTTGACGGCAAACTTTACCCTTGCTTCGATTTCGGTCACATAAACAGCTATACGCGAGGCGGTATAAAAGGATACGACGACTATAAAAGAATAATCGATTATACCGCGGATAAACTCGGAGATGAAAAAGCGCGCAATTTCCATGTGCATTTTTCCAAAATAATGTACGGAGAAAAAGGCGAGCTCAAACATCTTACTTTTGCGGACGATAAGTACGGACCCGAATACGAAGGGCTTGCGAAAATTATAGACGAATACCGTCTTACGCCTTTCATAATTTGCGAATCCGACGGTACGCAGGCGGAAGACGCGGTGTCGATGAAAAACTGTCATAAACGATAAATACGGCGGGGGAGCGGAATATGTACGAACTTTTATTTAAGAAAACGGAAGCTGCGGTAGTGCTCAGCGAATCGAACAGATTTTACTTTACGGGACTCAAAACTTCTTTCGGATGCGTGCTCGTGACCGAAAACAAAAAAGTGTTTTTTACCGATTTTCGTTATGCCGTTATCGCACGGCAGAAGGTAAAAGATTGCGACGTCGTAATAACCGACAAGCGCAAACTGTACGAAAAAGTTATTGCGGAACTGAAAAATCTGAATATTACTTCCGTCGGTTACGAAGACGCTTACATGACCGTTTCCGGTTTCAAAGATTTCAAAAAGGCTTTTAAAGATTTTTCGCTGAAAGGTATAAGTGCGGAACTTACTCTTATTCGTTCAATTAAAACTGCTGATGAGATAAGCGCAATAAAAAAAGCTCAGTCGATAACGGAATATGCTCTTTCCAAAACGTTGCCTCTTCTTAAAAGCGGCGTGACGGAACGTGAGATAAAGGCAGAACTGACATATCTTTTTCTCACTAACGGAGCGGACGGAACGGCTTTTGACAGCATAGTTGCGTTCGGAGAGAATTCTTCGGATTGCCACCATACTGCGGGAGACCGTAAACTTGAAAAGGATGACGTAGTTCTTTTCGATATAGGGGCGTCTTTCGGCGGTTATTGTTCGGATATGACGCGCACGTTCGTTTACGGCGAGGCATCTTCCAAACATTCGGAAATATATGCTTTTGTGCTTGAAGCTCAGCTCAGAGTTCTTAAATTTCTCAAGGCGGGAATGACCGGCAAGGAAGCGGACAGTATTGCCCGGGAGTATTTTTGCTCGAACGGTTTTGAAAAAGAGTTCGGACATGCTCTCGGACACGGAGTCGGAATAGATATTCACGAAGAGCCGTGTCTTGCGGCATACAACGATTTAGCGTTGCCTGAAAATGCCGTCGTTACGGTTGAACCCGGTTTATATCTCGATACGTTCGGAGTAAGAATAGAAGATATGGTCGTTGTTAAAAAAGACGGCATAGAGAACTTGACAACTTTCCCGAAAAGTATTATTATATAATAGACAGCCGTTTGTTCGGGTCAGGATACGCGGTTTCTACGAGCAAAACAAATACACAAGGAGTAATTTATGGTAGCAGGTGATTTCAGAAAAGGCTCTACTTTTGAAAAGGACGGCAAGGTATTCCGCGTTGTCGACTTCCAGCATGTAAAGCCCGGTAAAGGTTCGGCTTTCGTCAGAACCAAGTATAAGAACGTTGTGACGGGACAGGTCCTTGAGGAATCTTTTAACCCGACGGAAAAATTTCTCGATGCTAAGATCGAAACGCATGATTATCAGTTTCTTTATGCTGACGACGATTTCTGTCATTTTATGGAACCTGAAACTTTCGAGCAGATTGATATCAATATCGACGAATGCAAGGACGCTCTTCAGTATATAATTCCCGAAATGATGGTTTCGATCCAGTCTTATAAAGGCGTTCCTTTCAGCGTCGAACCCCCTAACTTTGTAGAACTTACTATTGCGGAGACCGAACCCGGCATTCAGGGCGATACGTCCAAGGCAGGTAATAAACCCGCTACGCTTGAAACCGGCGCAGCTATACAGGTTCCTCTGTTTATAAATACGGGAGACAAGATCCGCGTTGATACAAGAACGGGTTCTTATATGTCCCGAGTGAAATAATCTTGTAATTATTCGGCCGCAATGCAGCAGTGCTTTGCGGCTTTTTTATATCGTATTGCTAAAGGGGGGGGTATTTATCGTGGATTGCGTTATAATATTTTTTCCTTGTCCTGAGTGTAAAATCGGAAGTGTATTTGCGGTAAAAGATAAAAACAGTAACAAGATATATGCTTATTGCGAGGAATGCGACACATTATGGAAAACTCCCGAAGATATATCCGAGCGACGTTATCTGACGGAAGAATTCGAATGGGGCGGTTACGCTTCGCTTAAAGAAGTAAAAAAATTCGGTTGGGGAAAATATATCGGGAACAACAACGAAAATATGGCAGAACAAAGAAAGGCAGGCGGTCGATGAATACGTATAAAGGAAGTTTTATCGGAGTTGGTTTGGTTTATTCGAAAGCCGACAATACAGGTATTTTAAATTGCATTAATTTTATATTGTCCGAATTTTTATCGGATCGATATGCCGTTAATACATATTTCGAAAAAGATGACCTTAATTACGGAAACGTCATAGATTCATATAAAAAAATTAATATCGAAAAATTAATTTCAGCGGATTATTTCACTGTCTGTTTCGATACAATTTATAACGGATTCGAATTGCCGTTAATTTTATCTTCGAACTGCGTTGACGGATATTTTTCCGTGCAGATAGATTTCAGAGAAGAGGCAATATATTGTTGTTTAACTCGTGCGGAAGTTTTGAGTTTCTTTGAAAAATTGATCGTTGATGTATACAAATCCGCTCCTTTTGTTTATGCTTATTGTGACAATGAACCAACTTTCGATTGCGTATCGGAAGAACTCAATACGGGCGGAAAAAATTGCTACCCTGTCGTTGTTTTTCCGAAAGGGAAAAAAGTATTGAAAATAATCAGGCAAAAATGGACTTTGAACGGATATACGGAAAGAGACAAATCTTTGGTCGGCGAATTTAATATAAATATTGAATGAGCTGAAGTCGATTAAAGGAGGATTAAAATGAAAATTAATATTGAATTTCCTGATAACGACATTTGTTGGGAAAATAATGCGGTATTAAGAGCATATAAGTGCAGTAAAGATCTGATATCTATCGAAGCAAATAAGGCAGGGCTGATTTCTTTGGCGAAACATTTTCTCAGTCTCGCATATGCTACCGATAAAGATTTTAATCACTTTCATTATTGGCCTGAAACAAAAAACGAAAACGGATATATGTATGGTGATTTAGACGAAGGGTCGGATGTGGAAATATTCATTTTAAGAGTTGATGAAGTCGGCTTCAAAAAAGGTTGCTGAGTTATAAATAAAAATTTTCAAACGAATGAAAAAGTATCGATACAAAAAAGGAATCGGTGAAAAGCCGATTCCTTTTTGCGTATTCTTTCATAACAAGAGATAAATTTTGACATTTATCTGTCGCGAGGGGAGGAAAGTCCCGTAAGTACTGACCATGTAAGGGGACCGATTATACCGTCGGGTGTAAGTCCTGATTCGGTCTGAAAAAGCTTAACGGCATTGTCGGTCTGTTCGCCGAAAATCCCGTCCACGCCCAGCGGATACAGTTTACTGAGCAGTTTTTTCTGCGCGTATCTTACCGCGCTGCCTGAACTGCCCGTTTTGAGAACGTATGCGGAAGGAGTGGGAAGTACGAGCTTGGTCCATGTTTGTTTGCCTATTATGCCGTCCTGAGTGAGTCCGTTTCGCCTTTGGAAGTCTATTACGGCAGATTGTGTGGCGCTGCCGAAAATCCCGTCAGCGGCTAAATTTTTGCCGTTTAAGATGAGATAATATTGGGCTATCGTTACGTAGGCGTTACGGCTTCCTTTTCTTATAACGGGATAGGCGGACGGATTTCCTTCGCCGAAATACGGCAGCGAAAGAGCGTTTGCAACTCCCTGACACGCGCTGAAACCGATTGACTTTTGCCAATCCGGATCGAGCATAAGTCTCGCTTCGCGTAGGTTCGTCATAAAGCCGGCTTCTATCAATGCGGAAGGGCAGTTAACCGATTGAAGCACTCCTACGTCGGTAAGGGTCGATACTCCGCGCCCGTTATCTTGCAAAGAGTTTTCCACTATCGCGGAATAAAGTTCCTCGGCAAGCGCGCGACTTTCGGACAAACGCCGCGACGAGCGCGAATAGTAAGTGAGCAGACCGCTTGCCGTATTGAAAGTATTTCCGTTCCCGAAAGCGTTGTATGCAAAGGTAACGAGATATGTGAGATTGCCGGCGTTGGCTCGCGATACGCGCGTAGAGATAGGAATATCGGTGATCTCGGGATGGATGTCGAGAATGCGGAATCCGCACCTCAGCAAAGCTATCGCGAAATAAATTTTGGCGGGTCTGTTGAATTCGTTTTCGTAAATGCTTCTGTCGAGGTAGGGCATTACGGGGGTTCTTTTGCCTACGGTAGGCGGATTCTGCCCGTGCTCGTCATTTACTCCGATTACATAATCCGATGCTTTCATAGTTACTTTTTATGTCGAGAACTGTCGCTGTGTTACTTTTTGTTCATAAGCCGTTAATTCCTTAAATATAATACGGTATGTTTGCCTTGTCCGCAATACGCCGCTTGTTTCCGATTACGGTTTATAATGCGATCGAAGAGAATCTCAATACGGAAAAATTGCAGGAGATACGTATGCGCGCAGGCAAACCGATAACCGTACAGTACGGCGGAAAATATTGGTATCTGTCGCGAGGGGGAATCACGGAAGATCTGTCGCACGGTCTCGTTGTAAATTCCGTCGAGCTGAATTCGTGCGTCGTAAATGCCGCCGAGCATTCTATTTATGCGTATAACGACGATATAAAAAACGGCTATATGACATTGCAGGGCGGAGTGCGTTTGGGAATATGCGGAGAAGTAATTACGGATAATTTAAAAATAATAACTGTTAAAAATTATTCGGCTGTGAATATAAGGATTCCTCACGAGATACGCGGTTTTGCAAACGGTATTATGTCTGACATAGTTGCAAAAAATTGTTCTGCATTGATACTTTCGCCGCCCGGCGGCGGTAAAACCACTCTTTTACGCGATATTGCACGCCAATTGTCGGACGCGGGAAGGAACGTGCTTATAGTGGATGAGCGCGGTGAAATTGCCTGCTGCTCTGACGGTGTGCCCTCAATGGATGTGGGTGCGAGAACGGATGTATATACGGGGGGAAGTAAAAAACATGCCATAGAATGCGGAATCAGAGCAATGCGGCCGGACGTAATAGTAACGGACGAAATTTTCGGGGACGAAGACGCCGAAATTCTAAGAGAAGCTGTGGGAAGCGGTATATCCGTGATTGCGTCGGCGCACGCGTCCGACCCTGCGAGCTTTGCCAAACGCGCTTTTTATACTAAGCTGAAAAATTACGGCGTTTTTGCCGCTATGTATTTTATTGCTTTTTCGGATAAGGGAAGGCGTATTATCGCGTACGACGGCGGAGGAGGAAGTAATGGCGGATAAAGCTATATTGACGGTTGCGTTTTGTTGCGTCGGGGCGGTTATAGGTTATATGTTCGGGTCGAGACTGAAAAAACGTTCGCAGTATTTTGCCGATATCGATGATTTTCTTCGAGGATTTATAGGTTCGCTCGACTGTTCGATGGATACGGTGCCGGAAATTATGGCGGCACATTCTTCGGGATCGGAATTATTGAAAAATCAACTTGAAGCTTGCAGAAAGAGCATCGGAAACGGTACGGCGCCGGAGCTTGCTCAGGGATTCCTTACGAAAGCCGAATATGCGCTTGTAAACGATACTCTGTCCGGACTCGGTAAACTTTCGAGCGACGGAGAAAGAAAAAATACCGAAAACAAGCGTAGAAAACTTGAAGAATTCGGTAAGCGCGCGTCGGAAAAATACGCTAAACTCGGTCGTCCGAGCGTAAAACTCGGTTTCCTTGCGGGTCTTCTTGTTTCGGTACTTTGCTGGTGAGATATGGATATAATATTTAAAATTGCGGCAATTGGTCTGATTACTGCGATAGTAAATCAGATACTCAAAAAATCAGACAAAGACGAGATTGCTACGCTCGTTACGCTTGTCGGTCTGGTGACAGTTTTGCTTCTTGTCGTCGACATGCTTTCCGACCTGTTTGTTTCGCTCAGGGAAGTGTTCGGTTCTTTCTGATGATATTCAAAATAGCGGGATTGGGAATAGTTACCGTGTTTACTGCGCTGATAGTGCGCGGCGAACGTCCCGACGTGGCGGTAGCGATAGGCATAGCCGGCGGACTTGCCGTCATTCTTTGCGTGGCGGAATACTTTACGGACGTTGCGAGACTGCTTGCCGAACTTGCGGAACGCACGGGAGTAAGCGGGGATCTGGTGCTTTATATGCTTAAAATAGTCGGTGCGGGATATGTGGTGGAATTTGCGTGCGACACGGCGGAAGACGCAAAAATGACTTCGCTGGCAAATAAAATTTCCATAGCGGGTAAAATTTTGATTTTTTGCCTGACTATACCTGTAATAGCCGAGTTGATAGAAGTTATCGCATCTCTTGCGGAATACGGCGGATAGGGAGTTGGATTGGACTATAACGAGTACATAGAGGAAATATTAGGGTCAATCGGTAACGGACTGGACGGTCTTTTGTCGGGATTTACGGACAAGCAATACGAATTGTTCGGAGCGCGCGATTTTATAAGCGTGATCAGAGAGGTCTTGTCCGGTAAGTTCAGTCTTGACGTTTCCGATGTTTTTTCCTTTGTTCTGAGTTTGTGCGGAAC
This sequence comes from uncultured Eubacteriales bacterium, assembly GCA_949292715.1. Taxonomy (GTDB): domain Bacteria; phylum Bacillota; class Clostridia; order Christensenellales; family Pumilibacteraceae; genus Protoclostridium. The sequence continues at coordinate 10,638 of CASFAN010000002.1, read as the reverse complement.
CAGCCTTTCTTCGCTTCTCGCACTGCTTGTTACGGTTGTTTCCGTATCTATAGCATATTCGATAATCGGTTCTTTGAAAGGCGGCAGGTGTTCCGACAGCGTAAGCGGAGCGGTGCGATTCGCGTCCACGGCTTCGGTGCTTGCCGTTGTCGGCGTAAGCTCAATCTCGATGTTTACCATGTGCGCAAAGACATTGTCTTCGCTGGCGAACCAGATAAATGCGATATTTCCTCTTATACTTACTCTTATGGCGGGCACGGGCGGAGCGACGACGGCTTCGGTTTTCAGCCCTTCGGTTGCCATAATCACGGGCGGTCTGTTTAACCTGATAATCAATGTTTTGCTTCCTTTGCTGATAACCGCATTCGTTTTCGGCGCGGTGGGGAATGCCGTGGGCGATTCGTCTGAGTTCGGAAAAATGTCCGGATTTTTGAGAAATGCCGTAAAATGGATGTTCGGAACGGGATTCTTTCTGCTTTCCGCCGTGCTCGGAGTGCAGGGGGTTACTGCGTCTGTGATGGACAATATAGGTATACGCAGCGCAAAGTTTACGATAGGAAAATATGTTCCCGTTATAGGGGGATACATGTCTGACGGATTTAATCTGATCGTTTCGGGCGGGATTGCGGTGAAAAATGCGTTGGGGTATACCGCATTGGTTTTGCTGATTATTACAATACTGCCTGCAATAGTGCAAATCGCCGCCTTTTCGCTATGTCTGCAACTTGCGGCGGCGGTTATAGAACCGTTGGGAAACAAGCAGCTCAGTAATATGCTTTACGGCATGGGTAAAACCGTTACGCTTACAGGCGGAATAATGTTCGGCGCGGGTTTCCTGTATTTTATTCTGGTTCTCATCGTAATGTCTGCGGGGAACGTGTTCTTATGACGGTATGGCTGCTTTCGGTATTGGGTACCGGTATAATCGGAATGCTTGTAACTCATCTTACAAGCAAACTTCGTATGCATGCGCTCGTTCGAACGGCATGCGTGTATGTTTTCATTCTTTCGGTAGTATTGCCTTTGCCCGTTATTCTGAGCGGCGAAACCGATTTCGGATCGTGCGGCAGCGGAGGTTTCGATACCGAATATGACGAGGGTATTGCGGACGTCACGGATTCGGCATATTTCGCTCTCGTTGCGGAAGCGCTCGATAAACATCTTGAAGACGCGGGATACGATACTTCAAGCGCTATAAAAGGAAGCGTTTTCGGAGAAAAAGCGGTTGTGGAGCAAGTGACGGTAAATGTAAAAGGGGAATTCCCCGACAGTTCCGTTGTAATTTTACGCATTAAAGAGCTTGCATCGGAATATCTTGAAACAGACAGGGCGGTGATAGACGTCTATGTGGAATAAAGTCAAAGAAAAATTTTCCGCGTTAGCGGCAAAAATCAAAAAGCTGAAACATGTCGAAATTTTGGTGGCTTTGACCGCTGTCGCGCTTATGTTGCTTATTTATTTCGGAAGTTCCTGTTCTTCGTCAGAAAACGCAAGCATAAACGGAGGAAACGGTGAGTATGATTATTATGCGGACGTAGTAAAAGAGCTTGAATATAAACTTTCGCAGATAGAAGGAGTAGGCGAAGTTTCGGTGCTTGTATACTGGCCCGAGCACGAAGGAGACGAGGTGTCCGGAAGTACGCCCGAAGGAGTGATCATAATTTGCGACGGCGGAAACAATATTGCCGTAAAAATGAAATTGATCTCTGCCGTAGCGGCATATTTCGGGATAAGCGAAAATAAGATAAACGTGTTGGCAAAAAGTAACGATAATTAAAAAGTAACTAATTTCGGGGGTGTCCAAATTATGACAGGTAAAAAGAAAAAGATCATCATTCTGACCGGAATGGTCGCTCTGCTGGTTCTTACCGGCGTGCTCAACATCGTGCTTAATAACACGGTGGGTAATGCGACAAACGTAAGCGGCGAAAATACATACGTCGATTTCTTTACGTCTTACAGAGATTACAGGACGGAATCGCGCGAACAGGCTCTGCTTTATTACGACGAAATAATTGCGTCCGAAACCGCGTCTGCCGAAGCTAAGGCGGAAGCGGAAGCCGCAAAGCTTGAGCTTACCGAGAAAATGGAGACGGAACTTGTGCTTGAAGGACTCATTCGTTCGCTCGGTTTCGAAGACGCCATTGTGACGAGTACTACTGAAAATCTTAACGTTATAGTTAAGTGCAGCGAACTTACGGGTACACAGGCAACTCAGATAAAAGAGATTGTAGTGTCCGAAACGGGAATAAGTACTTTGAATTTAAGAATTATTCCTACGGAATAAGCAAAAAAAGATTGAAAATCATTGTCCGTTGTGCTATACTCTTATTCGGGAGTTATGCACTCGGAAAATATAACGGATCCGCGCATAACGTCGGATCCGTTTTTAACTATCGGAGAATTTATATGAGCAGAGCCGCAGCGCGCGAAACTTTATTCAAACTTGTTTATGAGTATACCGTCAGAAACGGACGCGACGATTTTACTCTTTCGCTTATGACGAACGGAATGAACGATGGCGATATCGAATACGTGAAATCGTCTTATGACGGAATTATCGCTAACGAAAAAGAAATATTTGATAAAATAGGTAAAAACAGTCAGGGGTTCGCGCTTGACCGTATATATAAAGTCGATCTGGCAATATTGACCGTAGCGATATACGAAATATTGTTTCGCGACGATATTCCTTATTCGGTTAGCGCTAACGAAGCAACCGAGCTGGCAAAAAAATATTCTACGGATAAAAGTTATGCTTTCGTAAACGGTATACTTGCGTCCGTTATAAAGGAGATCGGGACAAAATGAAAATAATTGACGGTAAAGCTATATCCGCGTCGGTGCGGAAAACGCTAATAGGCAGGGCTGCCGATTTTGAAAAAAAGTACGGACGAAAAGTAGGTCTTTCCGTAGTAAAAGTCGGTGCGAATCCGGCAAGCGAAGTTTATGTGCGCAATAAAATTCTTGCGTGCGAGGAAGTAGGCGTTAAGTCTTTTTCTTATAACCTTCCCGAAGAAGTGTCGGAGCGCGAATTGCTTGAACTTATTGACGCGCTTAATGACGCGGACGATGTGGACGGTATTCTCGTGCAGTTGCCGTTGCCTTCGCATATTAACGAAAAGAAGATACTCGCGCGTATAACGCCGGAAAAAGACGCAGACGGTTTCCATGCAGTTAATGCCGGCGGGCTTATGCTCGGATTGCCTTGCACAAAACCCTGCACTCCTGCGGGAATAATAGAGCTTATAAAATCTACGGGGGAGACGATTGCAGGCAAGAACGCTGTCGTTGTCGGACGCAGCAATATCGTCGGCAAACCTTGCGCAATGCTTTTGCTGGCGGAGAACGCAACCGTTACGATATGCCATTCGAAGACATCCGATCTTGCTTCGTTTACCAGACGCGCCGATATTCTTGTCGCCGCAGTCGGTATAAAACAGTTTGTCACGGGCGATATGGTAAAAGACGGGGCAATAGTAATAGACGTCGGCATGAACAGAAACGAAGGGAAACTTTACGGAGACGTTGATTTTGCTTCGGTGAGCAAAAAAGCTTCGTATATAACTCCGGTCCCGGGGGGAGTAGGTCCCATGACTGTAACGATGTTGCTTAAAAATACCGTGGAGTCTGCATTCCGATGCAAAGAGAACTGACCGTTTCCCGACTTAATGCTTATATTGCGGGCGTTTTCGACGACGAAAGCGTCTTGCACGGAATAAGCGTAAGGGGAGAAGTCACCGAATGCAGAATCGCCGGTTCGCGTACGTTTATAACTTTGTCGGAAGGCGGCTGTACTCTGAGTTGCGTTGCGTTTACCGCTGTGGACGGTATAACGGTCGGCGTTGAGGCCGTACTTATCGGAAGCGTTTCGTTTCACAAAAAGTCGGGTAAAACGTCTTTTATCGCTGAAAACGTAATTGTTACGGATAAGCGCGGAGCAATGCTTGCCGAGCTTATGAAGCTGAAAAAAAAGCTGGCGGCGGAAGGACTTTTTGCAGACAGACCTGCGTTTCCTTCTTTTATAAGAAAAGCCGCGCTTGTTACGAGTAACGGCGGCGCCGTACTGCACGACATGATTTCCGTTATATCGGCTAAGGATCCTTTTATGGATCTTTGCGTGTATGACGTAAGGGTACAGGGCGAAAACAGCGCGGCTACGATCGCGGAGGCTTTGCGCGATATAAACCAACATTGCCTCGACGTCAACGTAATAGTGGTCGCCCGCGGAGGCGGCGGCGCTGCCGATCTGCAATCATACAATACGGAAACGGTAGCGCGCGCGGTGGCAACGAGCCGCATTCCGGTTGTGAGCGCGGTCGGGCATGAAACGGATTATACCTTATGCGATTTGTGCGCGTCGGCGCGGGCGGGGACGCCTTCTATTGCGGCAGATATGATTTGCGAACCGTATATGCGTTTTTCGTCGGCAGTGGAAAATGCGGCGCGTAGCGCTGAAAGTGCAATTAAACGTATTTATATCAGGGAAAAACAGCGAATTTTGTTGAGTGCTATGCGTGTCATATCACTTAATGAAATAATGCTTAACGATAAAAAGCGTAAAATCGGCGGTATAATCAATAAGATTGGCGCAAAAACGGAAAATATTGCCGCCGATGTCGCTCAGCGGCTTGCGGCTGACTCGTCCGCATTGGATAAATTAAGTCCGCTTGCCGTTCTGTCAAAAGGTTATGTAAAGTTATCTAAAAACGGGCATTCGGTATGTTCGGTCAAGGACGTTTCGAAAGGCGATGAGCTTACCGCGATCGTACGTGACGGTAAATTCGAAGTGAAGGTGATTTAAATGCTGGACGAAAAGATAAAAGAACTCGAAAACATAATTGAATCTTTGGAGCAGGAAGGAACTACCCTTGAAGAGGGTATTTCGTTGTTTGAAAAAGGCGTGACTCTTACCAAAGAATGTCTTGCCGAACTCGGCGCCTGCAAGGGTAAAATAACAAGACTTAAAAAAGAAATGGATGAGCTTGTCGAAAGCCCGTATAACGCGGATAAGGAAATATGAATTTTTACGAAGAGTATAAAAAACTTAAATGTGCTTTCGAAACATATCTTGAACGGTCTGTTACGGCGGACGTGCCTGCCAGACTAAGGGAAAGCATGAATTACAGCCTGCTCGGCGGAGGAAAGCGTTTGCGCCCCGTGCTGTATCTTTCCGTGCTTTGTTCTTACGGCATAACCCCGCGTGAAAGCGATTATCGTTTCGCTTCCGCGATCGAATGCGTGCATACTTATTCGCTTATCCACGATGATTTGCCAGTTATGGATAACGATGACGTCAGACGCGGAAGACCGACTAATCACAAGGTGTACGGAGAGGCTACCGCATTGCTTGCGGGTGACGCATTGCTTACGCTTGCGTTCGAGCTTGCGGGCAAATGCGCCGCTTTGGATCCGTTGTATGCCGAAGCGGTTTATGTGCTGGCCCGCAATGCCGGCGCATGCGGAATGGTGGGCGGACAGGCAATGGAATTTTCTTGCGGAACGCCCGACGCGAAATTGCTTTCCAATATTACTTTGCTTAAAACGGGTAAGCTGATCGAGGCGTCAGTAATCTGCGGAACAATAGCTGCAGACAGGAAAGAGAATATAGCCGCGTGGCTGGATTTCTCCGATTCTTTCGGCAAAGCTTTTCAGCTTTGCGACGATCTGCAGGATATAGAAAAAGGGGAGCATTCTCTTGCGTCCGTTCTCGGAAAGGATAATGCAAAAAAATATCTGAACGAGCTTACCGAACGTGCCGTGAATGCGCTCGATAAAACGGACGGAAATACGGAATTTCTCGGGGAGCTTACAAAAGCCGTGCTTCTCAGAGCGAAGGACGGGATTTAATCTATGTCATATCTCGAAAAAGTAAATTCACCCGCAGACCTTAAAAAGCTCTCTTTACACGAACTTAAAGAGTATGCGGAAGAGGTGCGGGAATATATAGTCGAAGTCGTGGAAAAGAACGGCGGGCATCTCGCGTCCAATCTCGGCGCGGTAGAACTTACCATTGCTCTGCATTACGTATTCGACTGTCCTGAAGATAAATTTATTTTCGACGTAGGTCACCAGTCCTACACTCACAAAATAATTACGGGCAGACGTGACGATTTTCGAAGATTACGTTGTGACGGAGGCGTGAGCGGCTTTGAAAATATGCGTGAAAGCATATGCGACGCTTTTACCACAGGGCACAGCAGTACTTCTTTGTCTGTCGGACTCGGTATGGCGCGTGCGCGTGATATTGCCGGCGAAAAGTATAACGTTATTTCCGTTATAGGAGACGGCGCTTTTACGGGCGGAATGACTTACGAAGCGCTTAACGATATAGGCGAGTCGGGTACCCGCATGCTTATCGTGTTGAACGACAATACCATGTCCATTTCCAAGAACGTGGGCGCAATGTCGACGTATTTTAAAAAATTGCGCCTCAGCAGACGCTATAAGGTGCTGAAAACGACATTTAAACGCGGTATTGACGGAATTCCCATTCTCGGTTCGACGCTTGTCAAGGCTGCGGAGAAAGTCAAGCTTGCGATTAAAAAACAGGTGGATAACGACAAAATGTTCGATAAGCTCGGTATCAAGTATTACGGAGCTTTTGACGGTCATGATATCGGCGAACTCGTGTATGTCCTCAGTCAGGTAAAACATCTTAACGTTCCCGTACTTGTTCATGTAGTTACGCGTAAAGGCAGCGGGTTATATGAGGCGGAACGCGACCCGGTGAAATATCACGGAATTACGGGCGAACCCGAAACGGCTCTTAAATTTTCTGAAGTTGCGGGTAACGCTCTTTGTTCTTTGGCGGAGAAAGATCCTAAAATCGTCGGAGTAAGCGCGGCTATGCTTCCGAGTACGGGGCTTGAAAAACTCAAAAACAAATTCCCTGAAAGATGTTTTGACGTGGGAATTGCGGAGCAGCATTCCGTGTCTATGTGCGCAGGGCTTGCAGCAAGCGGTTTTAAGCCTTATTTTGCCGTATACTCGTCTTTTCTGCAACGTGCTTTCGATCAGATTCTTCATGATGTTTGCATAAATTCGCTACCAGTCAGATTCCTTATCGACAGGGCGGGAGCGGTCGGTTCTGACGGAGTCACGCATCAGGGATTATTCGATCTCAGTTATCTTACCGTGTTGCCCGAAATGTGCGTGGCCGCTCCGAGGAACGGAAATGATCTGCAAAAGCTCATAGATTGGTCTGCAGGCTACAATAAAGGTCCGCTTGCGATAAGATATCCAAAAGGGTATTCCGCTTCCTGCGACGACGAACCTGCCGAAATAGAATACGGGAAATGGGAAATCGTCAGGGAAAGCGAAAACGGCATATATGCGGTTGCCGTGGGTCCTAATATGACGGAAATCGCGCTCGCCGCCGATTGCGGAGTTGTAAGCGCGCGTTTCGTAAAACCTTTCGATACCGACTTTATCGAGGTTGCCGCAAAACGCGGGGATACTCTTATCACCCTGGAAGAAAACTCATTGAGCGGCGGCTTCGGCGAGTCCGTTCTCGGTTATGTGAACGGTAGAAACTTATCCTGCCGTGTTATAAACCTCGGATTTTCGGATAAGTTCTGCGATAAGCGTACTGTAGCCGGCGCGCTCGCCGAAAACGGGCTTACCGCGGAAAATCTTTCTGCGATAATAAAAAATATTATTGCGAAAAAACAGTAAATTCTCTTGAATAAATATAAATAATATTGTATAATCACAGTATGCTCGCGGGAGTTTATGTAAATAAAGAGAGAGATATCGGTCTCGCATTTACCGAAAAGCTTATCGGCTTGCTGCGCAAAGAAAATATTTCTTTTGCGTTGCATGATTCGCTTAAAGCTGATTGCGTTTCAGATGCGGATTTTTTCGGAGACGGTTGCGATCCGCGTCCCGATATCATAATTGCGCTCGGCGGCGACGGAACGATACTTTCAGCCGTCAGTTTTGCTGCGCCCGCGGGTATACCCGTATTCGGAATCAATCTCGGCGCAATGGGATTTCTTTCCGCCATGACTGCAGCCGATCCGTCTGAATGCGTAAGAATGCTTAAGAGCGGTGCGTATACCGTAAGTGAACGTACGATGCTCGAAACCGAAGTATGCGGGAAACGCTATCACGCATTGAATGAAATCGTTTTTTATAAACGGAACGTCGGTAAGACCGTAATTGTTTCCGTAAAAGTGGACGGCTCGGAGATAGGCAGTTATAAAGCCGACGGTTTTATAGTTTCTACGCCTACGGGTTCAACGGGCTATGCGCTTTCGTCGGGCGGGCCTGTCGTGAGTCCCGACGTCAGGTGTCGGCTTCTCGTACCGATATGCTGTCACAATCTTTTGGCTCGACCCGTTATTGCGGATGAAGATTCCGTGGTCACGATAGACGGAAATGAGAAAGGCTGCGTAATAGTAGACGGAAAAGTGACGGAAAGCGAAGTTTCAACGTTGAAAATCGTGAAATCTGCGTATAAAGCGAAGCTTGTTATTCCGGACGGTTTTGACTTTTACGACAGAATAAACCGTAAGCTGGGCGGAAAGTAGGAGGTAATTTTGGCTCGTAATTCAAGACATTTTAAAATTCTGGAAATAATAGCCGCCAAACCGATAGAAACGCAGGAAGAGCTTGCGAACGAACTTAATTCTTCTGGATTTAAGGTCACGCAGGCTACTGTATCTCGTGATATTAAAGAGCTTGGTCTTGTGAAAATCAATGATCGCGGCAAACAGCGGTATGTTAAAGAAACCGGTAAAGAAAAGCATTTTTCATCCAATATAGCCAACATATATCGTAACGCGGTTCTTTCGATCACGAGCGCGCAAAATCTCGTCATTATAAAGACTGTTCCCGGAGGTGCTTCTACCGTCGGCATGAATATAGACAGGCTGGAAAAGGACGAAGTGCTCGGGTGCGTCGCGGGAGACGATACGGTATTGGTCGTTACTCCTACAAACGAAACTGCGGCGGATATTGCCGATAAGCTCAGGGAGATGCTTTAATAAATGCTCCAACGTATTTCAATCAAAAATCTGGCTTTGGTACGCGATGCGGAACTCGATTTCTCTGAAAATCTGAATGTTCTGAGCGGTGAAACGGGCGCGGGCAAATCGATTATCGTTGACGCGCTTATGCTTCTTTTGGGCGGGAAATACGATAAAACAATGCTCAGCTACGGTGAAAGTTCGGGATATGTGGAAGGATGCTTCGTATTCGAAGACGCGGCAAAAACGTCTTTTCTCGAAGATTACGGAATCGAGCCGGACGAAGAACTCATAGTATTTCGTAAATTCACTTCGGACGGAAAGAACGACGTTCGCCTGAACGGCAGGAGCGTAACGGTAAAGACGCTTAAAGCCGTAATGAGCAAGTTTGTCGATATCTGTGGACAGAATGAATATCAGGTGCTCGGTAATAAAAACGAGCATGCCGCGATACTCGATTCGTATATAGGTGAGGAAGGCGAGAAATTGCTTGAAAAGCTGAGCGCCTTGTACTCCGGCTATAAGGATCTGATTGCGAAAGCGGCGGCAATAGGCAATGCCGAGCAGCGCCTGCAAAGGCTTGATTTACTCGCATATCAGATAGGGGAAATAGAAGACGCAAAAATAAACGACGGAGAAGAGGAAGAGCTTTCCGACTTTCGCGCCAGAGCGCTCAGCAGTGAAAAGCTTAAAAATGCGCTCAGTATTTCGCAGGACGCGCTTTCTTCAGACGGCGGAGCTTTGGATAAAATTTATGAGGCTCTGCATTCGCTTTCATCGATATCGAAAATTTCCGCTTGTTACGGCGAACTTGAAGAGCGTCTTAACAGTCTTGCCGTTGAAGCGGAAGATATAGCCCAGACGGCAGGCGATATGCTTTCTGACGTCGATTTTGATGAAGAGGATCTCGAAAAAGCGGAAAACAGACTGCAGTTATTGCGTAATATAAAGCGTAAGTACGGGGATCTCGGCGATCTGTCGGAAAAATTGCGCAAAATGAAAGATGAATACACGCTTTTGTCTGACGGCGACGCGGAATATGAAGATCTTATGTTGCGCGCGGAAAAGACGCTCAAAGAAGCGTATTCTCTGTCGGCTGAACTTTCTTCCGTGAGAAAAGCGGGTGCGCGCAGACTTGCCGATGACGTGAAAAACGAGCTTTCTGCATTGGGCATGGGTAATTCTGAGTTTTCGGTTTCGTTTGCGGATTTTCCGTCCGAAGACGATTTTAAAAGATATTTTACCGCGAAGGGTGCAGATGACGTCGAATTCCTGCTTTCTCCGAATCCGGGGCAACCGCTTTTGCCTCTTGCGAAAATTATATCGGGCGGTGAAATGTCGCGCTTTATGCTTGCGCTTAAAGTGGTTTCCAGCCGTTACGGCGGCGTGCAGACAATGATTTTTGACGAAATCGATACCGGTATAAGCGGTAGAACCGGAAGGGAAGTTGCAAAAAAACTTGCAAGCATATCGCGTAACAGTCAGGTCTTTTGCGTTACGCATCTTCCGCAGATAGCTTCGATGGCGGACTGTCAGTATTTTATTGAAAAGACTACGGACGGTTATACCACGTCTACGGGAGTGCGAAAGCTCGATCGCGAAGGAATGATCGACGAAATAACGAGACTGTCAGGTGCGGGTGACGTTACGGAAAACGCGCGGAAAA
>CASFAN010000001.1 GCA_949292715.1 uncultured Eubacteriales bacterium | reverse complement strand
AAATTTCCCGAGACTAAAAACCTGAACGTACTTCTGTTCGGTTCGGTAGGAACGGGAAAAACATGCCTTGCTTCGGCAGTCGGCAACGAACTGGAAAAACGCGGATTTTCCGTGATATTCATGACTGCGTTTCGTTTTAACGACACTTGTCTTAAATATCATACTTCTTTTGACGCAAACCGTTCGGATATGCTGAACGCGCTTATAGATTCGGATCTGCTGATAATAGACGACCTCGGAACGGAAAGCATTCTTAAAAACGTTACTCTCGAATACTTTTATACAGTAATAAACGAACGTATGAACCTTGGGAAGCATACGCTTATAACGACTAATCTTATTCCCGAACAACTCGAAGCGCGTTACGGAGAAAGAACGTACAGCAGACTGTTTACGCAAAGGGTCTGCCTTTCCGTGGCGCTTCAGGGTAAAGATCTGAGGACAAGAAAATGAAAGCGGACTGTCACAATCATTCGATATTTTCCCCTGACGGAGCGCAGACGATAGAACAGGCGGCGGAACGTGCGGCGGAACTCGGCTTCGGATATATTGCGTTTACCGAGCATATGGACCTCGGTTTTCCTAACGAATCGCGACCTGCCGACGAACTGATATTCGATTATAAAATCGATAAGCGGTATTTTGAAGCGATAAACGCCGCGCGCGTACGTCTCGGCAATAAAATTCACATATGCGGCGGAGTGGAAGTCGGATTTACTCCCAAGGACGTGAATGAAATATGCGAAAAGCTTGCGGAATATCCGTTCGAATATATCATAAACTCGGTACACATCTGCCACGGGCTCGACTGCTACTGGAAAAGCTATTGGGAAGGCTACGACCGCAAACGCGCGTACGGAGAGTATCTGCGCTGTGTGCGCGACAGCCTCGACGCGCCTTACCGTTACGACGCGGTAGGACATCTGGGATATATAGGAAGACCGTCTCCGTTTGAAAAAAAGACGCTCGTTTACGAAGACTTCCCCGAGCTCATAGACGATATTCTGAAAACCATAATTAGTAAAGATAAAATACTCGAAGCTAATTCCTCGACGGGAAAATGCGCGCCAGAGGGTACCGTTTCCCTGCCCGATATGTCGATATTCGAGCGTTATTACGAACTCGGAGGACGGAAAGTCAATTTCGGCAGCGATTCTCACCGCACCGAAAAAACCGGATATAACTACGAAAGGGTGGCGGAAAATCTTCGCAGGATAGGTTTTACGCACTGGACTGTTAAAATCAACGGCAAAGAAATTAAGGAGGCTATCGACTGATGGCGTTGCTTACTTTCGTCTGCACGGTATGCGGACACAAACAGGAAGAATTGGTAAAAAATACGGACGAAACGCCCGTTTGCGAAAAATGCGGCGGAAAAATGAAACAAAGTTTTTCCGGCAAATGTTACGGCTCGATAGGCGGCGCGGGAAGCATCGAATGCACGCACAACTGCGCAACCTGCAAAGGCTGCAAACACTGAAATATAATAAGGAGTTTATATTATGGATGCGATCGAATGTATCATGACAAGGCGTTCGGTAAGAAGTTTCAAACCCGATATGCCCGAAAAAGAAAAAATAAACATCGTTATAGAAGCGGCAAGATACGCTCCCAGCGGCATGAGCCGTCAGACATGGCATTTTGTCGTAGTGACCGACAAAGACTGGCTTAAACGTATGAACGAGCGCGTTTACGGAATCGTAAACTCCGCTTCGAAAGAAAGCAATCTCGAACGCAACGGCTCAAAAGGATACAGCTGCAATTACCACTCGCCCGTTTTCATTATCGTTTCGGCAGATCCTCAATACGGCACGAGCGAAGACGACTGTGCCTGCGCGCTTGAAAATATGTTCCTTGCCGCCCATGCCGTCGGGCTCGGAAGCTGCTGGATTAATCAGCTCGGTAAAGAAAATTGCGAAAAACTGCGCGACCTGCTCACCGAAGCGGGCGTACCCGAAAAAGACATGGTATACGGTTGCTGTGCGCTCGGTTATCCCGACGCGCC